>CAZYOA010000011.1:0-59932 GCA_964648665.1 uncultured Planctomycetales bacterium
GTTTCTTAAAATATGTTCTCCAATATAACATTTGTCTTAAAATTTGTCAACGAACCTGTCGTTATGATTGTCAACCATAATTAATAATCAAGTTGACAATAAAAAGTAATAATTGTAATATATTTCTTTAAAGAAAGTCTTTATATGAAAGAAAAAATTATTAATTTCTTAAGAAGTGCTTCTGATTTTCTCTCAGGAGAAGAAATTAGCAAGAAGCTGTCTTTAAGTCGTAGTGCTGTTTGGAAACATGTTAAGCGTTTGCGAGAAGATGGTTATAAAATTCAAGCTGTTTCGCATCGTGGATACAAACTTATTTCTTGTCCGGATAAGCTTTTTGTAGATATGATTAAATCAGGACTTAAGACGAAAATTCTTGGCCGAGAGGTTGCTTGCTATGATTCAGCCACATCAACAATGGATATTGCTTCTCAGAAAGCTTTTGAGGGGGCAGATGAAGGGTTGGTTGTTTGCGCTGAAACACAAACAAAAGGGCGCGGGCGACTTGGCCGACAATGGCTTTCGTCTAAAGGAAAAGGCTTATATTTCTCAACTGTTTTAAGACCAAAAGCTCGGCTTGATGAAATTTCAGGGCTAACACTTCTTTTGTCTGTGGCGGTTGCGAAAGCTATTAAAAATGTTTATGGTTTTAGTGTTGAGATAAAGTGGCCAAATGATATTGTTGTTCAGCAAAAGAAGATTGCTGGCATATTGACAGAATTGAATGCAGAAATTGATCGAATTAATTTTATTGTTGTTGGAGTTGGAATTAATGTTAATGAGTCACAGCGAGATTTGCCTAAAGAGGCAACATCTGTTCTTGAGCAAACTGGAAAGAAATCATCGCGAGTTGAGTTGTTACAAGAAATATTAATACAAATAGAGTGGCATTATTTGTTGTTTCAAAAAGAAGGATTTGAATCAATTTTTAAAGATTGGAAGAGTCTTTCGCAGACATTAGGAAAACATGTTCGAGTTATTCAAGATTCAGGAACAATTGAAGGTTATGCGATTGATATTGATTCAACAGGAGCTCTTTTGATTGAGAAAAAAGATAAAACAATTGTAAAGAAAACATCTGGAGAGATTATTCATCTTCGGTAGGAAAATTATGAGTGTAGATTTTTTTGAGAAAACATTATTGGATTTAGAGCAAAAAGGATTAAAGCGGTCATTAAAAACGGTATCTGGAAAGCAATCTAGAAGGATAGTCGTTGATGGAAAAGATGTCTTAAATTTTTGTTCAAATAATTATCTTGGGCTTGCCGATGATGACCGACTATCTAAAGCAGCGTGTGAGGTGTTAGAGTCTCAAGGATTTGGATCTGGAGCATCGCGGTTAGTGTGTGGAAATTTAGATCGGCATCAGAAGCTAGAGATCGCGATAGCAGACTTTAAAGAAAGTGAGAGTTGTCTTCTTTTTAGTACAGGGTATATGGCTAATGTTGGAATTATTTCAAGTATTTGCTCTAGAGATGATATTATTTTTTCAGATCGATTAAATCATGCATCAATTGTTGATGGTATTGTTTTGAGTCGAGCAACGTGTAAACGGTATCCTCATAGAGACATGGATAAGCTTGAGCAAATGCTTGCACAGGCACAGGGTTATAAAAAAAGAATGATTGTTACAGATAGTGTTTTTAGCATGGATGGAGACATCGCTCCACTGGATAAGATTGTTGAGCTTGCAAGAAAGCATGATTGTCTTGTTATGATTGATGAAGCACATAGTTTTGGAGTTTTAGGAAAGAAAGGGAAAGGGCTTGCCGAGCATTTTGGCGTTGAAGATAAAATTGATATTCAGATGGGAACATTAAGCAAGGCCGCAGGATCTTTTGGGGCGTATTGTTGTGCAAGCAAATTGACGATAGAATTTTTTATTAATAAAGCACGTAGTTTTATTTACACAACAGCGATGCCACCTTCTGTAGCTGCAGCTTCGATTAAAGCCATCGAGATTATTAGAGATGAGCCGAATAGGCGAGAAAAAGTTTTAGAAAGTGCTGATTATTTAAGAGAATCCTTAAAGTGTTTGGGATTTGATATAATGAATTCCGTGACACCAATTGTTCCGGTTGTTGTTAAGGAAGATTCGGTGGCGCTTGAATTTTCTAAGAAACTTTTTGATGAGGGAATTTTTATTCAGTCAATTCGTCCGCCAACAGTTCCTGTGGGGACAGCGCGATTACGTGTAACAGTTATGGCGACGCACACAAGACAGGATATTAATTTTGTGATTGATGCGTTTAAGAGAATAGGAAAAGAGCTATGTCTTATTTCTTAGGGTCAAAGAATATTCGTTGGCATTACAATGCTTTTGGAAAAGGGGAGTGTATCCTTTTTATTCACGGCTGGGCTGGCAATATGAGAGTTTTTAGTCAACAGGCTCGACATTTTTCTCAAGATCATAAAGTTATTCTTGTTGATTTGCCTGGGCATGGAAAAACAAATTGGAAAGAAATTACGTTTGAAGATATTGCTTTTGAAATTAAAGAAATTATTGATGAGCTAGGTATAAAAGAATTTAGCATTGTCGGAAGTTCTATGGGTGGATTTGTTGGACTTAAGATTGCGCAACTTTTCGGAAATCATGTTTCAAGGCTTGCTATGATTGGATCGCTTCCGAAGTTTTTAAAAACTCAGAAAAAACCTCTAGGGTTAACGGAATTTGAAATGAATAAACTTAAAAAACAAATAGAAACACGATATCCAGATATTTTAGATATTTTCTTTCGATCTTTATTTACGCTTGAGGAAAGAGAAAGTGCTAAGTTTAAATGGATTCATGAGTTTCGAAAGCAAGAAAAAGTTCCGGAAAAAAGAGCACTTGAATGTTTTTTAGAGATGCTCAAAGAAGGCGATTTGACAGAATTTTTAAAGAGTGTACATATTCCAATCTTATTTTTAGCTGGACGCAAAGATTATATTTGCTCAGAAAGCTCTTTACAATTTCTTAAGGATGTTGTTCCTGGTGCGAATATTGAATTTATGGAAAATTGTGGACACTTCCCATTTTTAATACGATCAGATGAATTTAATCAAAGAATTGAAAATTTCTTAATATCAAAACAATGAACATTCTTATTCAAGATAAGCCTCAATCATCATTTTCAAAAGCAGCATCTAGCTATGAGATGGCGTCTAATTTGCAGAAGAAGATAGGGCTGGAGCTTTTGAAGTCTATTCCTGAAGATAAGAATTATGTTTCAGTTTTAGATGTCGGCATGGGAACGGGATGGCTTACCGAGCGTATGGGAATAAAATTTCCAAATGCGCACATAACAGGTGTTGACTTAGCGCCGGGAATGATTCTTAAAGCTCAGAGCAAAAGAATTGGTACTGTTTTGCAAGCTGATGCTCAGGTTCTTCCCTTTAAAGATTCGCATTTCGATCTTATTATTTCGAACTGTGCTTATCAATGGGTAGAGAAACTAGATCAAGCTTTCTGTTCAAGTCGTCGAGTTTTAAAGGATGGCGGAGATTTTTATTTTTCATGTTTTGGAAAAGAAACATTAAGAGAATTATGGACTTCTTTAAAAACTGTTTCAAAAGATTTGATTTTAAGAGATAAGCGCTGGGAGGATATAGACAAGAATCATATTTTCAATGCACTTGCTCAGTCTGGTTTTAGTGATATTGATGTTTATTCCAAGGTTGTAAAAATAGAATTTGATAATATGTTTGATCTCATTCGATGGCTTAAAACAATTGGCGCTAATCAGGTTAAGCGTAAGGCGTTTGTAGGTAGAAATATTTTGAATCAAGTTAATGATTTTTATCAGAATCAGTATCGAAATGCAGACCGTATTTATGCAAGTTTTGAAATCATAAAGGCAAAGGCAAGAAAATAATGAGAAAACAGGGCATTTTCATTACAGGAACAGATACAGATATAGGAAAAACAATTTCGACATTTGTTTTAGGCACATTGTTTCAAGAGAAGAATATTAATGTTGGTGTAATGAAGCCTATCCAGTGTTCGGGGCAGGATTCTGTATTTTTAAAAAGTTCTCTTAATCTTGATGATAAGATAGATGATATTAACCCTTTTTTTGCTAAAGATCCGATTTCTCCTCATCTAGCTTTTAAGCGTTCGAGGAAAAGAATTAACATTGAGAAAATAAAGAGAATCTACCAATCTCTTTTAGAAAAATATGATGTTGTTTTAGTTGAGGGAGCGGGAGGCTTGTCTGTTCCAATTAAAGATAATTATTTGATGAGTGACTTGGCGAAAGATTTAGATTTAGATGTGGTAATTATTTCGTCTTTTAAATTGGGAACGATTAATCATACACTTTTAACTGTTGAACAGGCACGAGATAAAGGGTTGAGTGTCAGAGGAGTTATCTTTAATGAATCAACAAGGATAAAGAAAAGTATTGTAGAAGAAACGAATCCTGAAGCGATTAAGGTGTTTGGAAAAGTTTCCATTTTGGGCTGTATTCCTTATTTAAAGAATTTTACAAAATCTGAAGTTTTGAAGATGTGCAGAAGGAAAATTAATTTGCCTTCAATTTTAAGGCGATCAAGGAAATCTTTAGCTAAGAAATGCGAGCAAGATGATAAGAAGTATTTGTGGCATCCTTTTACTCAGATGCAAGATTGGCTTAAAGCTGATCCTTTGATTATTGATTCAGCCAGAGGATGTTATCTTAAAGATGTTAAAGGACAAGAATATCTTGACGGTATATCAAGCTTATGGGTTAATGTTCATGGGCATCAAAATAAAAAGATTAATGAAGCAATTAAAAAGCAATTAAATAAACTTGAACATTCAACGCTTTTAGGTCTTTCAAATGTGCCGGCTATTGAATTTTCTAAGAAATTAATTTCGGTTGTTCCTAAAGGTTTAAAAAAAGTTTTTTATTCTGATAGTGGATCAACAGCTGTTGAAATTGCTTTAAAGATGGCGTATCAGTATTGGCAAAATATTGGAAAAAAGAAAAAAACAAATATTATTCATTTTTCGAATTCTTATCATGGCGATACTTTAGGTAGCGTGAGTGTTGGAGGGATTAATCTCTTTCATGAAGTTTATCGGCATTTGATTCTTAAAACAATTCAGTGGCCGGTGCCGAAGGCAGACGCTTTTGGTAATTCTATTCAGTTTAAGAAAGATTTTTTAAAATCAATAAATAAATTAGAAGTATTCTTAAGAAAATCTGGATCTAAGATAGCCGTGTTAATTGTTGAGCCTCTAGTTCAGGGGGCGGCAGGTATGATTGTTTGGCCAGATGGAATCTTAAAGCGATTATCAATAATGTGTAAGAAATATAATGTTCTTTTTATTGCTGATGAAGTTGCTACAGGTTTTGGACGCACAGGCAAGATGTTTGCATGTCAGCATGAAAAAGTTATTCCAGATATTTTGTGTTTAGCAAAAGGAATAAGCGCAGGGTATCTTCCTTTGGCAGCGACAGTGACAACCGAGAAGATTTATGAAGGATTTTTGTTTGATTATAAAGATCAAAAAACATTTTTTCATGGACATACTTATACAGGCAATCCTTTGGCTTGTGCGGCGGCAAATGCTAATTTAGATATTTTTAAGAGTGAAAGAACAATCGAAAAACTTCAAGGAAAGATAGCATTTTTAGAAAAAGAACTTAAAAAGTTTAAGAGTTTAGATCACGTAGGGGCTATTCGACAAAAAGGATTTATGGTTGGAATTGAGATTGTAAAAGATAAGAAAAATAAGAAAGAATATCAGTGGGAAGAAAGAAAAGGAACTGAGGTTTGCCAAAAAGCTCGAGAAATGAATGTTATTTTAAGGCCACTCGGCAATGTTGTTGTTTTGATGCCACCGCTTTCGATAACCAGAAAAGAGCTTAAAGAGCTTTGCTCGGTGGCATATCGAGCGATTAAGAGTGTAACGGAAGGCGACGATGCATAAGAAAAAGAATAAAACAGTTTTTGTGGCTATGAGTGGAGGTGTTGATTCATCGGTAGCTGCAGCACTTTTAAAAAAGCAGGGTTATCGTGTTGTCGGAATAACAATGTGTTTTAACATTTCTTTGGCTCCAGGAAAAAAGCCTTCATGCTGTGGTGTTGATGCGATTGAAGATGCTAAGCGTGTCGCACAAACATTAGATATCCCGCATTACGTTTTAAATTTTGGAAAAGAATTGAATGAAAAAGTTATTGATCCTTTTGTTAATGAATATTTATCGGGAAGAACACCAAATCCGTGTGTGCGCTGCAATCAGTATGTTAAGTTTGGAACATTATTAAAGAAAGCAAAAGCGTTGGGTGCTGATTATTTAGCGACGGGCCATTATGTAAAAATAAGTCGAGGACTGCTGAATAAGAGATTTAAATTGAAGAAGGGAGCTCAAGAGTCTAAAGATCAGTCGTATTTCTTGTATCAGATTAGAAAAGAAGATTTGCCCTTTCTTTTGTTTCCTTTGGGAGGATTAGTAAAAAGTAAAGTTAGGAAAATAGCGAAGCAATATAATTTAAAGAATGCTCAGAAAAAAGAAAGCCAAGATATTTGTTTTGTTCCTGATTCAGGATATCAAAAGTTTATTGAAGATCGAGTTGGAAAAGAATCTGTGTCGATAGGCTCTATCAAAGATAAAGACGGAAATGTTTTAGGTGAACACAAGGGTGTTGCGTTTTATACGATTGGTCAAAGAGAAGGGCTAGGCATTGCTGTTGGAAAACCGGTGTATGTTTATAAAATTAATAAAAAAGAAAACACAATCTATGTTGGGGATAAAGATTCTTTATTATCTAAAGAGTTTTCTTTAAAGGACGTTAATTTCGTGAGTTGTGATATTCCGAAAAAAGAGATAGAGGTAAAGGTAAAAATTCGATATAATCATCCAGAAGTAAAAGCGCGATTGGTTTATCAGGAGCCAGGAAAGGCAAAAATTTCTTTAAGGCGTGTACAAAGGTCTGTTACGCCAGGGCAATCGGCAGTTTTTTATAGAAATAATATTGTTTTAGGCGGAGGCGTTATTAACAAGGTTTTTTAAATGGGAGAGTTCTATGGATATTCAGATTGATCTTAAAAATTTAAAAGGGTTTATTGAAAAAGATGAGTGGAAGGCGCTTGAGCCTGCGATTGAGAAAGCTCATCAGGATTTAATTAATAAAACAGGATTAGGAAGTGATTTTACAGGATGGGTTGATTTACCGTCGAAGATTAGTGATTCTTTGATTGATGATCTTGAAAATCTTGGCAAAGATATTCGTTCTCATTCAGATTGTGTGATTAGCATTGGAATCGGCGGTTCTTATCTTGGTGTACGTGCGACAATGGAATTCTTGGTTGCTGATCAAAAAATACCAATTCATTATGCGGGAAATAATTTAAGCTCTGGATATCTTTTTCATCTTCTTGAGAAAGTAAAAGATAAGCGTGTAACAGTTGTTGTTATTTCTAAATCTGGAACAACAACAGAATGCGCGCTGGCATTTCGTGTTATTAAGAAATTCATGGAAGATAAATATAGCGTTGAAGAATTAAAGAAGCGTATTGTTTGTGTTACAGATGTACATAAAGGGGCGTTAAGAAAGATTGCAGATCAGCAAGGATATAAAGCATATCCAATTTATGATGATGTTGGAGGAAGATATTCTGTTTTGTGTCCAGCCGGTCTTGTTTCTTTGGCAATCGCTGGTGCTGACATTCGTCAGCTAGTTGAAGGCGCAAGAGTTGCTGAAAAGAAATTTATGACACCTAGTTTGGATGAAAATATTGCTCATCAATATGCGGCAGCTCGATTCTTGCTTCATCAAAAAGGGAAAAAGATAGAAGTGTTGTCGACGTTTTATCAGCGCTTATCTTATGTTGCTGAATGGTGGAAACAGCTTTTTGGTGAAAGCGAAGGAAAAGATGGTAAAGGAACATTTCCTGCATCTTTAAATCTAACTGCTGACTTGCATTCGATGGGGCAGATGATGCAAGAAGGTGAACGTAATATTTTTGAAACATTTTTGATGGTTGAGGATTCAGGGCATAAAATGATAATTCCTGATGATGATCAAAATTTGGATAATTTTAATTGTGTAGCCGGAAAAGATTTGGATTTTGTTAATAAGCAAGCTTATTTGGCAACATCAGAAGCGCATTATGAGGGTGGAGTTCCTAGCATGACGATTACTTTGCCATCGTGTAGTGCGCATGCTTTAGGGCAGCTTTATTATTTCTTTCAAAAGGCCGTGGCAACAACAGGTTATTTGATGGGGGTTAATCCGTTTAATCAACCTGGTGTTGAAGCTTATAAAAAGAAAATGTTTGCTCTTCTTGGAAGAAAATAAGAAGGCCCCCAACTTATTTGGGAGCCTTTTTTTATAAGGTGATAGACCTTGATCGCTTTCGCTATCTCGACCTCCTACTTCTAGATTAAGTATGGCACATTTTTTGTATTAATTCAAGTCCGGGAAGTCAGAATTCTTAAATTTAAATTTTTTCCAATAATCTTTTCTGATAAGTTGACAATAAGACAACACCATGTTAAAAATAAAGGGTCATTAATTTATACATATTTATATGAATACTAAAATCAAAATTTTTATAGGACTTTTTTTAATTATTATAGCCTTTGGGTGCGTGATGGCTGCTTCGTATTTCATTGATCAGCGCAACAAAGAAAGTGATGAGGATCTAGAGATTATGCAAGTCCAGCTTGCTAATCTTATATCTGAAAAAAGCCAAAGTTTTTTATCTAAGGCTGATCTTGAAAAAGTTGAAAGAGAGCCTATTAGGATCGAAGATGTACTTGCTAAGGCTGAGATTATTTATGGAGCAGATGAACTTAAGCGTATAGACGGAGTTTTGTGGATTGATCGTGAATCTTCTCAGTGTATGATAACTTTAGGCATTGTTAATGGACTTGTTTCTGGTTCATATTTAGATGTGTATGAAGAAAAAGAGCTTGAAGATGGAACTCTTAGAGCTGAAAAAGTTGACGACGTTGTTGTTGAAGAAACTTATGATATTATTTCATATGTTCGACCAGTAAAGAAAACTTTAGATGATTTTACTCGAGATTATTATCGGGTAAAAATAAAAAACCCTCTGTAAGTCAACTGCCATGATGAAACCCAAAACTCCAATCGGACAACTTCTCGTTGAGAAGAACATTATTAGTAGCGATCAGTTGAAAAAAGCATTAGTTGAACAAAAAAAGACTAGCGAGATGTTGGGTGTTACTTTAGTTCGTCTTGGTTTTGTTGATGAAGATAAGATTTACCTTCCTATTCTCTCCGAACAGCTCGGTGTTAATTTTATTAACTTAAAAGATCTTTCGATTCCTCAAGAAGCAATTGCTCGCGTTCCTGCCAAAATTGTGGATTATTATAAAGTTATGCCTGTTGAGTATAAAAATAATATATTAACGATTGCGCTTACCAATCCATTAGATATTCATATTATTGATGAAGTTGCACTTGCATCACGGTCGAAGATTGAGACGGTGTTGGCGAGTCATAAAGATATTGAAGAGGCTATTCGTAAATATTATGGCCTTGGTGCGCAAACAATCGAAAAAATGATGGATGGTGTTTCTGTTATTGATGAGGATGAAAAACAGGAAGAAGTTCAAGAGCTTGATTCAGAGGCATCGATTGGGAAGTTTATTAATCAACTTCTCTTAGAGGCGTATAAAAATAATGCAACAGATATTCATATTGAGCCTTTTGAAGATGAGCTTAATGTTCGATATCGCGTTGACGGTATTTTACATGATGCAAAAGTTCCTGCGAACATCAAACATTTTAAAGATTCGATTAATTCGCGTATTAAAATTATGTCGAATCTTAATATTGCTGAAAAAAGACTTCCTCAGGATGGACGGTTTAAGGTGCGAACTAAAGATGCGACATTTGATTTGCGCGTTTCTTTCTTGCCGACGCCATACGGAGAGAGCGTTGTTATTCGTTTGTTGAATTCAGCTAAATTATATAGTTTAGCTGCTTTAGGCCTTACCGAAGAGGACGAGAAGATTTTATCGAGCTTGATTTGTAAACCGCATGGTATTGTATTTTTGACAGGTCCAACGGGAAGCGGTAAGACAACGACTTTGTATTCATGCCTTTCTAAAATTAATAGCATTGAAAAGAAAATTATCACAATAGAAGATCCTGTTGAATATCAACTTAAAGGCGTGACTCAGATTCAAATTAATCAACAGATTGGTCTTACATTTGCTACGGGTTTGCGTTCTATGTTGCGTCATGATCCAGATATTATGATGGTTGGTGAGGTTCGAGATACTGAAACTGCTGATATTACGATTCAAGTTGCGTTAACTGGGCATTTAGTTTTCTCGACTCTTCATACGAATGATGCGGCGTCTGCTGTCGCGCGACTTTTAGACATGGGCATTGAGCCGTATTTAATTTCGAGTTCGGTTTTATGTTTCATTGCTCAAAGACTTGTGCGCATGGTTTGCCCAAAATGTAGGCAGGCTACAAAAATTAATAATGAGATGGCTCAAGAATTTGGCTTAAAAATGGAAGACGTGCAGGATATAACTGTTTATGAGGAAAAAGGTTGCGAGGCTTGCGGCATGACAGGGTATAAAGGACGTCAGGGAATCTATGAATTTTTAGTTTTAAATGAGCAAATAAGAGATTTAATCTCAAAGCGAACTTCAGCAACCCAAATTAAAAATAAAGCTGTTGAGTTTGGAATGAAAACACTTCGAGAAAGCGGATGGGAAAAGATTAAGAAAGGTCTCACAACCCCTAGTGAGGTTATCCGCGTTACTCAAGAAGAGGGCGCCTAGCTTTCTATTAATATATCTATTTATAAAAGTATTAAAAGTCTGTGATCTTGCAATGACATTTTTGCTATGTTAGAATGACATCGATATGACAAAATTTGTATATAGGGCAAAGCGAGGTCCTAGCGAAACTGTTGAAGACGTCCTTGAAGCTGAAAATCTCGATCAAGCCATTGAAAGAGTTATTGGCAAAGGACTAGTTCCTATTGATGTCGTAGCCTACAAATCAGATAAGAAAAATATTCCTAAGAAAGAAAAGAAAGTTTTCAGATCTAAAGTGAAAGTATCTGAAGTTGTTCAGTTAACGCGTCATTTGTACGATTTGATTGATTCTGGTGTTCCAATTCTTAGGGCTCTTGAAACATCATCCCGTCAGGTTTTGAATCCTTATTTTAAGAATGTTGTTGATCGTATTCGATTTCTAGTTGAAGAGGGTGGATCTCTGTCTTCAGGTCTTGAAGCTTATCCTCATATTTTTTCACCTTTATATATTAACATGGTTCGTTCTGGTGAAATTAGTGGAAAGCTCAATGTTGTTTTAGGTCGATTAACCGAATCATTAGAGAAGGATCAGGAGATTGTTTCGAAGGCTAAAACAAGTCTGATTTATCCTTCTTTAATTTTAGGTGTGGGATCAATGACTATTTTTGTTCTTTTGACATTTGTTATTCCTCGATTAACGGAAATGTTTGAAGATTTATCAGCTGAGTTGCCATGGCCAACAGCTTTGTTGATTAATATAAGTGGATTTTTAGCTCAATTTTGGTGGATAATTATTTTGATTTTTGTGGTATCTTTGTTTTATTTAAATAAATTTTATTGTTCTAAAGATGGAAGGTTTTTTATAGATCAAGCAAAGTTAAATATTCCTATTGTTGGAAAATTTATTGAGAGCGTTGAAATTTCAAGATTCGCAAGAACTTTAGCAACGCTGCTTGATTCTGGGGTTATTATTGTCTCAGCGTTGAATTCTGTTTCAAATGTTTTAGGAAATCAGGCACTTAAAGCTGATATTCAAAAAGCTGCGCAGCAGGTTGAATCAGGCGCGAGTTTAACAGAAAGTTTTGAGGATAGCCGATTTTTTTCTCAGATGGCGATCGACATGATTTCTACAGGAGAGCAAGCTGGTCGTGTTGAGTCAGCACTGCATAAGCTTGCAGATGTTTATGAAAAACAATCAAATCAAATAATGAAAACAATGAATGCTTTGCTTGAGCCAATTTTGATTGTTGTTATTGGTTCTGTTGTTGGGTTTGTCGTTATTGCTATGCTTCTTCCGATATTTCAAATGAATTTGATGGTTCGTTAAAAGAAAGGGTAAAGATGAAAAGAAAAAATAAAGGATTTACATTGATAGAAATCATGTTGGTTGTGATTATCTTAGGGATTTTGGTTGCGATGGTTGTGCCGAATTTAGCTGGAAGAGGAGAGCAGGCTAGAGAGGCTGCGGCAAGTGCAGATATTGAAGCAAATTTATCAATAGCATTAGATCTTTATGAACTTGATAATGGAAAATATCCAACAAGCGATCAAGGGCTTACGGCGCTTTTGGTTGAGCCAACAACTTCGCCTGTTCCTGCACATTGGAATGGACCATATTTAAAGAAGAAAAAGATTCCAAAAGATCCTTGGGGGGCTAATTATGTGTATGTTGCGCCAGGAATTAATAATACGCAAGAATATGATTTATCGTCATTAGGTTCAGACGGCATTGAAAGTGCAGACGATATTACTAATTGGTTAGAAGAGTCCTACGATTAATCGCCGTGAATAATATTAAAATTCTTCATTTTAAGAAAGCATTTAGTTTAATCGAACTTCTTATTGTTGTTATTATTCTCTCTCTTGTTATTGGGCTTGCTATCCCGAATCTTTCAAAAGGGCGAACAGCTGTCGAATTAAAACAAACTGCAAAAGATATTGCTTATGTTATGCAATATGCACAGCAGCGTTCTGTTATTGATGGGAAAATCTATCAATTAAAATTTAATGAAGAAGGAAGTCGGTATTGGTTGATGATTGAGGATCTTTCTTCAGGTGAGAATCTTTTTGAGAAAAAATTTAAAAGATTTACCGGACGTCTTTCAAAGATTTCAAACATTTCAAATAATATATCTGTGATATTGCCTGCTGATGTTGTTCAGTTTTATCCAAATGGATTATCTGATCGTGTTGAGATCAAGGTTTCAGACGGAAAGAACACAATCGTTGTATCAACAGAAAAGCAAAGAGGAAGTGTTTATGTTTTTGAAATGGAAAACTAAAAAGAAAGGATTTCTTTTGTTAGAGGTTCTTTTTACGGTTTCTATTTTATCTGTTGGAATTGTTTTGATTATCCAGTCACAAATGTCATCTTTGCGCGCGACAGTTTATGCTGATGATTTTTTAAAGGCTTCTTTCTTGTTAAGAAATAAAATGAATGAGTTTTTAGAGCAATCTGTTGTTGATAAGAATTTAGATGAGCAGGATTTCTTTAATTCTCCATATGAATCTTTTTCTTACAATGCTCGAACGATTGAGCCAGAGTGTCAGGATTATTGTGAAGGGTTAAAAGAGATTGTTTTAACGGTATTGTGGAAGAAGGGGAAAAGAGCTAATTCTATAACAGCCTCAAGCTATGTTTTCAGTGAGACTTCTAATGATTTTGAATAAAAGACGATACAGTAGAAATGGATTTTCTTTAGTTGAGATTTTACTCGGTCTTGCAATCTTTTCGATTATAGTCGTCACTTTATATAGTACATTTTGGAGTGGGATTAAGGTTGATGAAAGAGCTGAAGAAAAGAATTATACTTATGCAAATTGGGCACTTGAGCAAATGGCCAAAGAGCTTAAGAGTGCGAGTGTATACAATTTTTCATTTTCTTATCCAGATCAAAAAGAATTTATTGGAGAGAGTGATCGCATTGCTTTTATATTGCCAACGGATGAAGGCTTAAAATTTGTTGAATATTATCTTGATAATGAAGAAGAAATCTTTGTTCGCAAAGTTATTATGGGTAAACGTTCAAAGAAAAATATTTCTGTAACGCAAAAGAATATGCAATTTGATGAACGTAAAATTCTTGTTCGCCAAGAATTTGATTTTGCTGATTATGTTAGCGGAAAGAAAATAAATTCTTTAACGGAATCTGTTTGTTTAAATGTTGCTTTAGAGGGTTTAAAATTTTCCTATGCATATATTGAAACATTTGAAAATGAATCTAAGCTAGTATGGGAAGATAGCTGGATTGACAACTATACGCCTGCGGGAATAAAAGTTGAACTTAGCTTAGTGGGTTCTGAGTCAGGGGAAGCGATTCTTGTTCATCGAAATATTTATATTCCAGCTGGATTTTGGGGAGAAGAGGCTTTGTGAAAAGAAGACAGAAAAGATTTTTGTTAAGTAATCATTCTGGCGTTATTATGATTGTCAGCTTGTGGATCCTTATCATCTTATCTATTTTAGCTGTAGGCCTTGGAAGAAGAACACGAATTAATTTAACTTTGGCAAAATATTCTGTGGCAAAAACTCAATCAGATTATTTGGCATGGGCTGGAATCAATTATGCTTTAAATCAAATAACAAATTCAGCTTTGAATGAAACAGATAATCAAGTTGATACTTTGTATTATTGTGGAATTTACCCTAATGAAGAAAATGAATTTGAGAGTAATTTTCAAGATGTTAAGCTTGAAAGTGGAGACTTTAGAATTGGATATTTTATTAATTCGACAGAGGGGCAGGATGAAGATTTTTGTTATGCACTTGAAGATGAATCTAGGCGCATTAATATTAATGCATTAAATATCCAGAATTACAAAGCGTTTAGTTATCTTCTTGGGTTTCTTGGTGTGGAAGCATCATTTGCAGATGAAATTTCTTTTTCCCTTGTTGATTGGCGTGACTCTGATGATGAAGCTTCTGGATTGTCTTCTAGCGGTGAAGATGACTTTTATATGTCTAAGAATCCACCATATCATTGTAAGAATTCAAATTTCGATAGTATCGAGGAACTATTATTGATTAAGTCTATTGATTTAGAGATGTTTAAGAAATTAAAGAAGTATGTTACAATTTTCCCAAAGCAAGATAATGATTTGTTTATAAATATTAATACAGCATCTGAAATTGTTTTAAAATCTTTCTTTTATGCGAGTGTTGAAGATAATCCTAACGCATCATTTGCTGATGTTGATTCTTTGATTGCTAAAATTATTAATTATCGTCAAGGGTCTGATGGAAGGCCGTGTACTTCAGATGATCAGACGATTGTAAGAACTGATTTATCGTCACTTGCGTTAAATTCAATTGAACAAGTGATTTTTCTAAATGCATCAGGTAAAATAAAAGAAAAAGCAGATTTTTATCGAATTCATTCAATCGGAAAAAGTTTCTTCTTAAGCGTTAGCTCTAAGATTGAAACTGTTGTTAGCAAAGAAAGTCTTTCGATTGGATTCTGGAGTCAGAAATAAAGTATGAAACGATCAATTATTACAGCTATTGAAATTAGTGAATCTCACGTAAAGCTTTTGCAGGTTTCTAGAAGAGCTGGACGTATTCGATTGGTACGCCATCAAGGAAAAAAGATTACTGATCCTTCTTTTAATGGAATTGCTGAGCTTTTATCAAGCATGGTTGATGATAAAATTAAGGAATCTTATATCATTGGCATTGTTCCTCGAAGCCAGGCGATGATTCGTTATATTTCTTTGCCGTCACAATCTGATGAGGAAATTGGAAAGATGATTTCTTTACAGATTGGAAACCAGACTCCGTATGCCCGAGAAGATATTGTATTTGATTATTCGATGATATCTAAAGATGCAAACGGATACAGCAAGATCTTAACGACCATTATTCATCAAGAAATAACGCAAAAGTATTTGGATATTTTTAAAAAATGTCAATTAACTCTAAGTGGCTTGACTCTTAGTTCTAGTAGCATTGTGAATGTTTTTTATCATTGGCAAAAAGCGACTAAGAAAGATAATGCAGATCCTTTGATGATTTTAAATGTTGATACCTCAGATAGTGAAATTTGTTTTTGTTCTGGTGGAAAGCTTTTGTTGTCGCGTAATATTCGATTTGGAGCAATAGATCTGGGAGGTGATTATCAAGATGATTTTATTAAAGAAGTTTATTTAACAATTGAGTCGTATAAAAAAGAAAATCTAGGAGCGGTTCCAAGCCAGATTGTTTTGATTTCTTCTTTTCATGAAAGTATTTTCCTGAAAGAAAAGATTTATCAAAAAACAAATATTCCAGTTGATATTGTTGATCTTTACAAAATCTTTCCAAGAACTAGAGATTGTTTTGTTCCGGTTCTTTCCGAAGGAGATTATTTCTCATCGTCGGGCAGTTTGGGTTCTGTTTTTAAGGGGCCTCAAAAGCCGTTTGATTTGTTACCTAAAAACGTTAATGAAACAAGAAAAATTAAAGCTCAACAGGTGATCTGGGCACAGCTGATTGGTTTAGTTTTTATTGCCGGATGCCTTTTTGCGGCTTCACTTTATTTTGGTCTTTATCAAAAGAAAACTGTTTTGAATAAACTGGAAGCGCAAAATAAAAATCTTAATCCCCGAGTTGAGAAAGTTCGAATTCAAAAAGATAGAATTGAAAATATTGAGGATTATATTATCTTTGCGCCATCTACGGTTGATATTGTCTATGAGCTTTATCGGTTAACCCCAGAAAATATTTCTTATCGAAGCTTAATTATTGATGCGAACGATACGCTTGTTATTCAGGCGATTTGTGAAAATAGAGCTGATGTAAGTCAGTTTCAGAAGAATTTGATTGAGTCACTATTTTTTAAAGATGTTAATCTTGAATATGCTACGCAGAGAAGAGTGTTCGAAGGAGAGATTACTGATTTTAAGCTGGTATGCAAAACTGTTTATAGTTTATCAAAGGAAGAGAAATAATGTTTCCACGTTTATCAAAAAGAGAGAGTCAGATTTTTGTTTTATGCGTTTTAATGGCTTTAATTTTTGTTGGATTTCAATTTATTTATAGGCCGATTCGTTCACAGGAAAATTTGGTTGATCAAAGAATTAATGTTACAAAGAAGAAAATTAAGAAGAATATAATTATCTTAAAAGATGAAAAAAGTGTTAATGTTGTCTATGAGGAATATTTAAAGGTTTTTGGTCAAAAGCTTTCTGATCAGCAGCAGACGAATCAAGTTTTTTCTCAGATTGAAGCAGCGGCTAAGAAGGCAGAGATTAAGATTATCAATATGAAACCACAAAGAATCAGGGAAGAAGACCTGTTTCGGAAGTTTTCTGTTTCTGTTCAAGCTCAAGGAACCATGCAGCTGATTATGAAATTTATATATTTGCTTGAGCAAGAGCCGTATCATTTTCAGATTGAAGAAATTCGTTTCGAGAAACGTTCTATCCGCTCCGAAGATATTCGCTGTGAAATTATCGCAAGCCGAATTCTGATTGATTCCACTCTTTAAATTTAAAAAATACTTGTTTATTATTGACAATAAAGCGATGATTTGTTATTTTATAGGTATAACTATCTAAGTAGAGAGTAATACTTAAGTATATGAAAAATATATATTTACTAAAAGATTTAGCTGTTTCAACAGGTTATTCAACTTATACCCTTAAATATTATCTGGGCATCGGGTTGTTAGCGGAAATGGGACGTAGTCCAGCCACAAATTTTCGGTATTTTGATGAACATGCTATCGACCGATTAAAGGAAATTCGTAGTATGCGTGGTTGTGGATTATCGCTAAAACAAATTAAGCAGAAGCTGGATGATTCTTTATGAGCTATTATGAAGTTTTAGATATCTGCAAAGAACCTTTCTCAACCAGTCCTGATCCGGACTTCTTTTATCATTCTCGTGAGCATACAACAGCATTAAAGCGTTTGGAAATTGCAATTCGTTTGCGAAGAGGCTTGAGTCTTATTTTGGGTGATGTTGGTGCAGGAAAAACAACATTATCTAGAGCTCTTTTGCAATCTTTTAATGGAGAAGAAGACAAGTTTGTTTTTCATATGATTCTTGATCCAGATTTTAAGAGTGAATATCAGTTTTTAGCTCATCTAACGAAAATGTTTGGCGTGAGCCCTTTTTTGCGCTCAGCGATGGATCATAGAGAAGTTATTGAAAAATATTTGTTTCAAAAAGGCGTGGAAGAGGAAAAAACAATTGTTCTTTTGATTGATGAAGGTCAAAAATTATCGCTGCCTTTTATTGAAATTTTAAGGACACTTCTTAATTATGAAACGAATGAGTTTAAATTGCTTCAGCTTGTTATTTTGGGACAAATGGAACTTTTGCCGCGCATTAAAAAGATTAAGAATTTCATGGATCGAGTAAGCTTGCGTTATATTATTAATCCTTTGGATGAGAATGAAACTGCTGAGATGATTTATTTTCGACTTAAAAGAGCTGGATTTAGTGGCCATCATAATATTTTTACATATGAAGCTATTAAAAAGATTCATGCTTTGACTCAAGGATATCCAAGAAAAGTCACTTTGTATTGTCATAACGCACTTGAACGTCTTGTGATGGATGGACGAGAAACAGTGACAGGAGAATTGATTGATACTTTAGCGCAAGAACATAGACAATGGGGTATTGATGACTAAGGATGGATTGCCAGAAGAAAAGCTTTTGAAGATTATTCGAAGGAAAACAAAAAGTACGCCTCAGAAAGATAATAAAAAATCTGATTCTGTTCAGGTCGACGGTAAGGGGACTCTGGATATGCTTTTTGGAATGCTTAAGCATGTGATGATTTTTGTTGTATTAGCTTTAGCAGGATATCTATTTTATACATTTATTTCTTCTCAAGAAAGTGAAGTTTCTAAAGAGGATTTAAGCGTTTCTAAAGTTACCGAGAAGCCTATTGAGAATTTTGAGATCAAAAGGAAGAAGCCTAAGCTATACGAGCATTATGCTAAAGAGATTGAGAGAAGAGATATTTTTTCTAGACCTGAAAAGAAAGAAGAAATAAAAGAACCTGAAGCAAAACCTCAACCGGTTGACTTGTCAAAGAGTTTACGGCTAGTCGGTATTGTGCTTGGTGATGTTCCAGAGGTTATTATCGAAGAAATTAAAACAAAGAAAATATTCTTTATGCATGAAGGTGATAAAATTCTAGAAGCGCGTATTTATTCCATTCAAGAGGGAAAAGTTGTTTTAGATTACAGTGGATCTAAGGTTGAGTTGTTGCAATAGGATATATTTTATATTTTCTAAGGAGACGAAATGAAAATAAGAAGAAAATGGATATTATTGTGTTTAGTTTTTTTCGCATTACTAATAAGTACAGAAACAATTTATGCTCAGAAGCAAAACGCTGGATCTGTTGTTGATGATGCGTTAGATTTCTTTGAGCAGGTTGAAACAAGCAGCCAGATTCCGAGAACTTATACAGAGAAAGTTTTTTCTTCTCGAGATATTCAAAGGGGTCGGCAGAGATCGACGGGAAGCGCTTTAAATTCAAGCAGTGTTATTTTAGATGCTTTAGAGCTTAAAGATATGGACATTGTTGATGTTTTAAAATTGATTTCTAAAAAAAGCGGACTTAATATTGTTGCTGGAAAAAATGTTCGAGGCAAGGTAACGATTTATTTAAAGAATGTTAATGTTAAAGAGGCTCTCGAAATTATTCTTGAATCCAATGATTTGGCATATGTTGACGAAGGGTCTATTATTAAAGTTCTGACAGATCAAGAATTTCAGCAAATATATGGGTACAAGTTTGGACAAAAGACAGAAACAAAACTTATTCATCTTGAATATGTAAGAGCTGATGAAATGTTGCCTGTTTTGACGCAAATGAAAAGCCAGTCTGGACAAATTGCTTCTGATCCAAAATCGAATACGATTATTATTACAGATCGACTTGAAAAGATTCTTTTAATGGAAGAAGTGATTGAGCGTGCGGATGTTGCTTTGGTTACTCAAGTTTTTTCTCTGCACTATGCAAAAGCCGATGAAGTTGCAGGAAAGATTAAGAGTTTATTAACAAAGAATGTTGGTAAGATTGAATTTGATGAACGATCAAATAAGATTTTTATAACAGAAACTAAAGAAAACATTGAAGAAATCTTAAAGATGTGTAAAGCCTTTGATGAAAAGCACCCAGAGGTTTTGATCGAAGCGAAAATACTTCAAATTAATCTGAGTGATCGGTATAAGATGGGAATTGATTGGCAGGCTATTGTTTCAGATTATCATAATCTTGATCTTGGTAGTAGTTTTGATATTCTTTCTAGCGATGATAAGAGCGGAAAGCTAAGCATTGGAACAATTGCAAGCGATGATTACCACGTCTTGATCGAAGCGCTTGAAACTGTTGGAAAAACGAACATCTTGTCTAATCCAAGAGTTGCTGTTATTAACAATGAAGAAGCAAAAATTTTGGTTGGATCTAGCGAACCGTATGTTACAAGTGAAACGACGACGACGGCTTCTGGACCGACAACGACTTCAGAGACTGTTAATTTTATTGAAGTTGGTGTTAAACTGTATGTTACACCAACAATTCATGGCGATGGATATATTACTATGAAAATTAAGCCAGAGGTTAGCTCAAGAACGGGATATATTGATACGAGTACAAATAATCAAATTCCTATTATCGAGACGTCAGAAGCAGAGACAACAGTTATGGCTAAAGATGGAGTAACGATTGTTATTGGAGGGTTAATTAAAGAAGAAGAGATTCACACTGTTAATAAAGTTCCTTTGTTGGGTGATATTCCATTTTTGGGATCAATCTTTAGAAATGAGGATAAAGAAGCTAGAAAGACGGAGATTGTTATATTTTTAACGCCGAGAATTATTACAGGTGATTCTTTATCTGAAGATGTACTAGGTAATTAATTTAAGCGATGATTTTTAGAAAAATATTTTATTTATTTATCATTTTTTCATTGTTTCTTTCAGGGTGCGCTACGACTCCTTATAGAGGTGTGCAAAGAAATGATATTATTTTAAAAGATTTGTGTATAAGCTATGGGTTTGACTGCACGATGGATAGCGTGACTCAGGTTATTAAGTTAAAGCGTAAACATTTTGAGATTAGAGGGCTCATTGGAAGCAATATTGTTATTGTAAAAGATAAAGATATTCGATTAAGCAAGCCTATCAGGATTTCAAGTGCAATTGTATATGTGCCTTTTGATTTTGAAACAAAAGTTATTAGGCCTCTTTCTAAGAAGTCTGGATTTTCATCAAAATCGTTTCGAAAGATTGTTGTTGATGCTGGGCATGGGGGTAAAGATTCGGGTGCAATAGGAAGTACAGGATCTTATGAAAAAGATATTGTTTTTGATATTGCTAATCGCTTATCGGATGCTTTAAGAAAAAGAGGCGTTGAAGTTTTTCAAACAAGAAAATCAGATAAATTTCTATCTCTTGACGAAAGAGTTGATGTTGTCCGAGGCGAAAATGTCGATCTCTTTATTAGCATTCATGCTAACAGTTCTGAGAGTGCTTCACCTTATGGATTAGAGGTTTATTCTTCGAGATGTCTCAGTCAAATTGATATTGATGAAATTTGCTGCACTAAGAAACATAAGAAAATGTTTCTTAAATACCAGATGGATCAAAGTAATGTTTTTGCTCAAAAAACATTGTTAGATATGCTGTATGGGTATAAGCAAGAATCATCTTTTGACATTGCATCTCATTTGTCGAAAAATACATCTCAAAACATTGAAACAAGAAATCGGGGAGCTAAATCGGCTAACTTCTATGTCTTAAAGCATACGATTGTTCCTGCTGTTTTAGTAGAAGTTGGATTCTTGTCGAATAGAAAAGAAGAGCAAAAACTTAAAAATAGTAGTTATCGACAAAAGATTGCTGAAAGCTTGGCCAACGCCTTGATTCAGTATAGAAACTAAAGATATGAATAGAAAAAATCATTCAATTGGCGTATTTGATTCTGGTTTAGGGGGGTTGACGGTTGTCAAAGAGCTTATGCGTCAGCTTCCTGATGAACATATTGTTTATTTTGGAGATACAGCACGTGTACCCTATGGAACAAAATCCAAGGATTCGATTATTGAGTTTTCGAAAGAAAATGTTCAATTTCTCTTAAAGAAAAAAGTCAAAATGATTGTTGTTGCTTGCAATTCTTCGTCGAGCTTTGCATTGCCTTCCTTGAGAAAGAAATTTTCTCTTCCTATTGTTGGTGTTATTGAGCCAGGCGCTAAGAAAGCATGTGCGGTTACATGTAACAAAAGGATAGGTGTTATTGCAACATCTGCAACAATTCAAAGCAAGAAATATAATCAGGAGATAAGAAGAATATCTAAGAAAAATTCTGTTTTTGTTCAGTCTTGTCCTCTTTTCGTGCCATTAGTTGAAGAAGGCTGGTTTCTTGAGAAGGCAACAAAAGATATTGCTAGGAAATATTTATCCTCTATGATTAAGGCAAAGGTCGATACGTTAATTCTAGGATGCACACATTATCCATTGCTTAAATCTGTTATTCGATCGGTAATGGGAAAGAATGTTTTTCTAGTTGATTCTGCTAAGCAGGTTGCTACGGAAGTAAAATTTTTATTAAAAGAATGCGATCTTCAAAATGTGTCGCGCCGGCCTGGATCGCATAAGTTTTTTGTCAGTGATAAGCCACAACATTTTAAGGATCTTGCTAAGAGATTTCTTGGGTGGGAAATAAAAAATATTAAAAAGGTATAAAATATGTATGAACTAATGGTGAAATCAGATTTTGCAGCATCTCATTCTTTAAGGGATTATCAAGGGAAGTGCAAGAATTTACATGGACACACTTGGAAGGTGGATGTTGTTTTTCTAGGAGAAGAGCTTAATCAGGCCGGTATGCTTATTGATTTCACAGAAATTAAAGAAAGCTTAAAAGAGGTTGTTGATGAATTTGATCACAGACACCTTAATGATTTGGATCATTTTAAGAAAATAAATCCAACCTCTGAAAATATTTCAAAGTATATTTTTAAAGAAATCTTGTCAAAACTTCCTTCTGTTAAAATCAAAAGTGTTACTGTTTGGGAATCTGAGAATGCAGGTGCTACATATTATGAATAAAAAGAATAAGAAATCTGTTGTTCTGTTGTCAGGCGGCCTTGATTCAGCAACAACTTTGTATATCGCTAAGAACAAAGGACTCTGTCCTCATGGACTTATTTTTGATTATGGGCAAAGGCATGCTAAAGAAATAAATTGTGCAAAAGCAATTGCAAAGATTGCTCAATGTCCATTTCAAGTCATTAAGGTTTCTTTTCCGTGGAAAGGATCTTCTCTCTTAGATAAGAAAAAGAATATTCCTAAGAATAGAAATATTAAGAATGTAGAGGTGGAAATTCCGTCGACGTATGTTCCGTCTAGAAATATTATTTTTTTGAGTTTTGCTGCGTCTTTTGCTGAAAGCATTGGGGCTTCATCTATTTTTTTAGGTGTGAATGCCGTTGATTACTCAGGATATCCAGATTGCCGTTTAGATTTTATTAATGCTTTTCAGAAAGTTTTAGACAAGGGAACGAAGGCTGGTGCTGGCAAAAGAAAGATAAAGATTTGTACACCACTTATTTCAAAAACAAAGGCTCAAATTATAAAAATAGGCTTGAAGCTGAATGTGCCATATCATCTTACGTGGTCTTGTTATCAGGGTAAAATAAAGCCATGCACAACATGTGATAGTTGTCGATTACGTCAAAAAGGGTTTGATGCTGTTGGCCAAAAAGATCCATCGTTAAAATGAAATCCAAAATTACAGAAATTTTTAGGTCTATTCAGGGTGAGGGGAAATATTTAGGAATTTCTCAGCTTTTTATTCGTTTCTTTGGATGCAATATTAATTGTAAATGGTGTGATACAAAGATATCGGCAGAGCAAAATGATCAGATTCGAGATTATTCGATTAAAGATTTAGTAGATATTGTTTTTAAACAATCAAAAGGAATTCATTCTGTTAGTTTGACAGGAGGAGAGCCGTTAATTCAAAAAGATTTTCTAAGAGATTTTTTGCCTATTTTAAAAGAAAATAAAGTTTTAACTTATCTTGAGACAAATGGCATTTTGTTTTCGGCTCTTGAGGAAAATATTAAAAATATTGATTTTGTATCTATGGATTTTAAACTTCCTAGCTCAACGGGAGAAAGGGAGTTTTGGCAAGAACATAGAGCTTTCTTAGAAATTGCTCAGCAAAAAGATGTTTTTATTAAAAGCGTAATTTCTTTAGATACAACTGAAGAAGATGTGCGTATTGCTGTAAAACTTGCATCGGAAGTGAATCGTGATATAGTATTTATTCTGCAGCCTAATGCAAAAGAAAACATAGATGAAAGTGTTAGGCGATGCCAGAGATTTCAGGATATAGGATTTGAGTTCTTAAGCGATGTGCGTATTATTCCTCAAGTGCACAAGATTTTAGGAGTTAGATAAAATGATGAAAAAGAAAACATATAAAGGCTTACAAGAACAGATTCGAGATTTAAAAACACCGAAAATTGATGTTTGGAAGAATCAATATCAAGATCGTGATTATATTGTTGATTTGAGCACGAATGAGTTTACATGCATCTGCCCAAAAACAGGTTTGCCGGATTTTGCAACGATTAATGTTTATTATAAGCCCAATAAAACATGTATTGAGCTTAAGTCATTTAAATATTATTTAGTATTTTATCGAGATATTGGAATTTTTCACGAACATTTGGTTAATAAAATTCTTGACGATATCGTCAAGGTTTGTCAGCCGCGCTGGATTAAAGTTGAGGTTGTCATGAATACTCGAGGCGGAATCCAGACCACCGTTGTCGCAGAACACTCTTAAACAATTTATAGAAAGGATTATTGATCATGTCAAGATTAAGTGGTAGAAAATTTGATCAACTTCGAAATATTAAAATAACTCGAAATTATTTAAAAAATGCGCAAAGTTCATGTTTAATTGAATTTGGGGATACGCATGTTATTTGCACGGCAACTGTTGAAGAAAACGTTCCATTTTTCTTAAAGAATTCATCGACGGGTTGGTTGACGGCTGAATATGGAATGTTGCCATGTTCATGTTCTTCTCGAATTGCACGTAATAAAGTTTCTGGAAGAACTCACGAAATTCAAAGGCTTATCGGCCGTTCGTTAAGAAATGTTGTTGATTTCTCAGCTTTAGGCGAACGAACGATAAAGATTGATTGTGATGTTATTCAAGCAGATGGGGGAACGAGAACCGCATCGATTACAGGGGGATATATCGCCCTTGTTGATGTTTTAACAGCTCTAAAAAGTGACTTAAGAATGGTTAATTCTCCTGTTAAGGATTGTGTTGCAGCTATTAGTGTTGGAATCTCTGGAAATGAAATTCTTTTAGATTTAAATTACGAAGAAGATTCTAAGGCCGATATGGATATGAATATTGTTATGCGTGGTTCCGGAGATTTTATTGAGCTTCAGGGTACAGCTGAGGGGCGTGCCTTTTCTCGTGATCAATTTAATAAATCTTTGGATATTGCATCTAAGGGTATCGAAGAACTTTTTGATATTCAACGTAAAGCGTTAGAAGGATTTACTTCTTAAGGTTATTTTAATATAAAGGAAAGGTTGATGCTTGAACTTTTAATCGCAACACGCAATGCTAAAAAGCTTGGTGAAATACGAGATCTTTTAAAAGATTTAGATGTGAAGATTACGTCGTTAGTGGATTACAAGGAAATGCCTGAAATTGAGGAAGACGGAAAAACCTTTGCACAAAATGCTTTAAAAAAGGCGTCAACGATATCTTTGTATACGAAAAAGCTTGTCATGGGAGAAGATTCTGGCCTTGAAGTAAAGGCGCTTAAAAATAAGCCAGGAATCTTTTCAGCACGTTTTTCTGGAGAGAATGCGACAGACAAAAGAAATAATTTAAAACTTTTAAGATCACTTAAAGCTGTGCCTTTAAAGAGCAGGCAGGCTCGATATCGATGTTTTGTGGCTTTGACAGATCAAAGCGGAATTGTTGATGTTGTTTCTGGAAGCTGCAGTGGAGTTATTTCAAGTCGATCAAAGGGCAAGAATGGCTTTGGATATGACCCACTTTTTTTAATTCCTCGATATAATAAAACTTTTGGTGAGCTTGACCCTATCATTAAATCAAGAATTAGTCATCGGGCAAGAGCTCTTAAGAAGTTTAAGGTGATTATTCAAAAATACTTGGAAGATTGTCAATCAAGTCTCTAGTTTTCTTGATCATTCCGCTTGTTGAAGGAACAACAAAATATTTTGGTTTTTCTAATGTTCCCGTAATCTTAACGGTTAAAAAACTGTTAGCTTGATTTAAGATTACAGCAATAGCTTTTTGAAGAGATTGTGTTTTCTTTAGAGCGTCTCGTTCAAACTTCGATAAGACATCTAGATCAAGCTGGCCTTTAAAATTAATGGTGCCATTACAATCCAATTTCATTTGATTGCTTCTTAAAATTCCATCTTTTATAAAAACTTTTTCATTCTTTATTTCAAACTTACTTTGAGCGTTGTCAAATGTGATATTTTGATATTCTGGAACAAAAAGTAGCTGGCCAAGACCTTTTAAGAGATCAATGTGCCAGAGTTCTCCCTGATCAATAGAAGCAAAGCCTTTACCTTTGCTAAAGAGAATATGAGACAAAGGGCCGTTTCCCTCGTAAGACAATTGAAGTGTGCCAAAAAGATCTTTGTCTTTAATTGGTGTTGCATTTTTAAGTTTTTCTAAATTTAAATTTTTAATGTTTAAGACAATCTTATAAGGCATTTCTTTTATAGATAAATCTGCAGAAGCTTCTGAAGAAAAATCTCCGTCATAAAAAGTTCCTAATATTGAGCATTGATTGATGTAATCATCTCTTTGGTCATATTTAATTGAAACATTTTTTAGCTCATAGTCTTTAATTGAAATTTTGTCTGAAGTAATTTTTGCAAAGAAAGCCCAGTCTTTCCATTTTCTTGGATCTCCAGTAAAGGAACTTTTGATTGTGCCTTTTCCTTTTGGGTTAAGATTTTTAAATTTCTTGTTAAGAAAAGGGCTCAATTCTAAGAAATTTTCTAATCCAAAGCGGCCGTCAATATCAACATCAATATCCCATTGATCGCTTTTAGGGTAAAGTATTTCGCCTTGAGCAAGAAGATCAATTTCTTCGTATTTTATGGTTAGAGAATTGATTTTAAAGCGATCTAGCATGAGTTTGATTTGTGCGTTGAGCGTAAGATTGTTGATCAATATTTTGCTTGTAATGTTGTTAGACGCAATAGATCCATCAAGCTTATATTCTTGATTTTTAAATGTGCCTTTTAAATTTTTCCAGGATCCATTGTCAGGTAAGAAGTGAGCTGGAGATAAGTTTTTAACGGCATAAGAAATTTCACCAGAAATATCAGAAATTCCGGAAGGAATAGTTGTTGTTTTTATTGCAGCATTCTTTAATACGGCAGAAACTTCTACGGAAGAATTCTTTATAGTTTTTTGATTTCCTTGATATTTAAATTTAACGGAACCCTGTCCTTTTAAATCAAGACCGGGATCTGATAAAAATTGCTTTAAAGTGGTTTTAAATTCTGAGAAATTAATATTTGGCACCGTTCCGGTAATATCTAATATTGGGTCTTGAAGATTCTTTAAATTTCCAGAAATTTTAAAAAGTGTATTATGAATTAGAGCAGAAAGAGAAGATGATGATATGTTATTATTCTCAAGTTTTAGTTTTCCTTGAATATTGTTTGCATCTCCGACATGAGGAAGATTTGTTAGCTTTGCCAAAGTTAAATCGATTGTTCCAGAATATTGTGTTTTGATTTTCTCCGCATTAGGGTTAAGAATTATTTTTGCATGAAAAGAAGGGCTTCCTGAGAAATATCTTTCGTTTGGAAGAGTTGCTTCTGTGTCCTGAACTTTAGCATCAACTTGAATAGTGCTAATATTATTTTCTTCAGTGATTTTGGCTTGACCTTGAACAGTTCCTTTTAAGTCTATATTTTGATTAATGCTTACCTTGAGGTTTTCAATAGATAATGCGCCATCAATATTTGTTTTTCTTTCTTTTTTCTTAAGATGGAAATCATAAGAAAGATCTCCTTGAAATTTCTTATTTGTTTCAGTTGTTAAGATTCCGTCGTCTAAGCGAACTCTTCCGGATAATAAAAGGGCTTTGTTTTCAAATATTATTTGATCGATAGAAATTGAAGGCGTTGCTTCCATGTGTTTTCCGCTGAGTGTTGATAAGCTTGTCTTTCCTAACATAGCTTTGCCTTTACCAAGAGTTTTTTTGTTTCTTCGTGAGATATTGAAAGCAGCTAGATTGATATGACTATTTTTAAGATTAATATTTTTTGTTTTTATGTAGGGGGCAATATTTTTAAGAGATAAGTTTTTGATGTTGCATGTCGACATAAAGTCACCTAAGTCAATTTTGTAGTTAATGCTTGAGATGAGTTTAAGAGGATTTTTTGTTGATGGCATAATTTTAATGTTAACTTTAAAACTCTTTGGTAGAGCAAGATGACAAGAAAGATTAATATTTTCAATAGTTTCAATAGGTTCTCTTGATATTTTTTTATCTGAAAAAATAAGAATTCCTTTTGAGATTTCCACTCCTCCGATGTAGGCTTGAATTTTATCTTTTGTTTCTTTATTTTTAAGTTTTTTTGGTAAAAGATCTGAAAAGTTCCATTCTCCGTTTCGTTGTTTTGTAATACGGATAATAGGATTCTTTATAACTAAAGAAGGAATGATAACTTTTTTGCTTAACAGGGCTGGAGCATAGAGAATGCTGACAGAGACTTCTGAGATTGATAAGAATGGTTGTTTTTTTTGATTTTTTTCAAATACTTGGACTTCTGTTAAAACAAGACCTTTGAGTGGGACGTAGCGAAGGTCGGCAACAGAAATATCTCTTCCGATTTTTTGTGTAATTTTTTCAACAAGTATTTTCTTGAACCTTGTAGGCAGAAGGACTTCATTGAGATAAGCTAATCCGGCCGTAAGGATCGTACATATAAGAATAATAATAAGAATAGTCTTCTTGAGCATTATTTCATTATACCAAAATGCTGGAACTCTTCAATAGTTGCAAGATTTTAACCTCTATGATATACTAACTGATCAAATCGGGGAGTAGCGCAGCTTGGTTAGCGCGTCTGTTTTGGGAACAGAAGGTCGAGAGTTCGAATCTCTCCTCCCCGACCATTTTAATTTATATGAAACAATCACTTCAATCTTACGCTCAACATATCTTTTTAGATTCTTGGCGTCCTTTTCTTTGGCTTACCTTAATCGGACTGTGTGTTTACATACAGTCTTTATCTTTTGGATTTTCATTTCTCGATGACAATGTTTTGATTCTTGATCATTTGGATTTTATGAGAAATCCGTTTAATTTTTTAAAGCTTTTTTCTCAGGATATTTTCTTTGGAAACCAACCAGATGCGCCGTATTATCGACCGCTGTTAGCAACCTTATTCATGTTTGAAGCTTGGCTTTTTGGAGATAATCCAGCTGTTTACCATTTAACAAATGTTATCCTTCATGTGGCTGCGACATGTTTTTTATTTCTGCTTTTATTGAAATTAAACTTTTCAAAGGCAAAATCATTTATCTTGTCTGTTTTGTTTGTTGTTCATCCAGTCTTAGGTCAGGCAGTCTATTGGATTCCTGGGCGTAACGATTCTTTGCTGACATTGTTGATTTTGATATCTTTTTCTTCTTTTATCCGTTTTTTAAAAACAGAGAAAAAGAAAGATTATTTTGTCCAAATTTTATTTTTTGCTCTAGCGCTTCTTGTAAAAGAATCTGCTTTAGTTTTTCCGTTAGTTTGCATAGCGTATCTTTTTCTGATTAATGGAAAAACGAAAAAGAATATTGTAAATTGGCAAGTTTTAGGTTTGAGCGTTGTGGTGGCTTGTTGGTTTATTGCAAGAAAATTAGCGATAGGAAGCATGGCTTCATTTTCAGTAGTAGTGTTAGCGAATATGGCGCTTGCTAACCTTTCGATGGTGTTTCTTTATTTTGGCAAGATTTTTTTGCCTTTTAATCTTTCAATCTTACCAACTTTACCTGATTCGAATTTTTTGTATGGGTTTTTTTGTGTGGTTGGTTTTAGTATTCTCTTATCTTTTTGTTCAAAAGAAAATTGGAAATACGTTATTTTTGGTTTTTTTTGGTTCTTCGCTTTTTTGATGATGGCATTTTTAAAGCCATATTGGTCGACGGCGCATGATTTTCAAGAACACAGAATATATTTGCCTATGATTGGGTTTATTATTGCTTTGGCTGCTTTAAGGCCGCTTCCGCAATGGCGGCATCGTAATGTTGCTGGTTTGTTTTTAGCGATGGTATTTTTTCTTTTATTTGTTGGTGTTCAGTTTAATCATGGTCAAAAATATAAAAATCGTCTGAATTTCTGGATTAGCGCTTCTGAAGATTCTCCAAATTTACCATTGGCTCATAGAAATTTAGGTGCTATTTACTATTTAGAAGGAAATTGGAATTTAGCGGAAAAAGAGCACAAGAAATCCCTTCTTTTAAATCCTTACGAAGCTTTTGTTCATAATAATTTGGGGTTAATTTATATGAATCAAGGAAAGCCGAGAAAAGCTGAAGAGGAATTCTTAAAAGAATTATCTTTAAGGCCAAATAGTAGTTTACCTTTGTATAATTTAGGGGTATTGTACTACAGACAAGGTTCTGATGCTGAAGCTGAAATCTCTTTTTTAAAGTCTATTGAGAAAAATCCAAGTTATCTTAAGGGGTATCGCGCTTTATCTGTGATGGCATATAAGCAGGGAGATCTTAATAAGGCAAAGAAATATTCTAAAGAATTAGAAAAAAGAGGCGAGACTATAGATTTTACAGTTGAGAATTTTCTTTAGATCTATAAATATAATTTAAATTAAAAAAAGGAGTTTTTATGAAAATTAATTTTATTTGTCTAGGATTGGTTGTTTTGTTGGCTACAGGTTGTTCTGGTGAAAAGAAGGCAGTTGAGAATCCTATGAAGGTTTCGATTGAAACATCAGAAGGACTTTTTAAGAAATCAATGCTTCTTTTAGCTCAAAATAAGGTTCCAGAAGCAATTAAGACGCTAGTGCAGGCTTCAGAATTATCACCAAAAGATACTAATATTTATTTCGCTTTGGCACAAGTTTATATGAATATAAGGGCTTATGATAAGTCTCTTGCTGTGTGTCAGGAAATTCTTAAGATTGATGGAAAAAGTCCTGATACTTTTTTGTTGATGGCCGCTTGTTATGACCTGAAGGGTGAGCCTGAGAAAGCAGCTGAGCTGGTAAAGATGAGCATGGTGTTGTTTCAGGAGCAAGAAAATATTGAAGGTTTTCAAAAGGCGTCTAGTATTTTGACACAGCTTTCTTCATAAAGGCGTAAAATTTAAAACGTATTTGTTTTGATTTTAAATTCTTAATATAATTTATTGATAATTAAAGGCTATTAGTAGAGCGTCTATTAGATATTAAGCTTCTGCTTATCTTGTGTGTTTTTTTATCTTTGGTATAATAATTTTATCAATTTTCTTATTTTGCCTTTAAAAGCTATTTTAAGGTAAAATTAAATTCATAAGACCCTGTAGCTCAGTTGGATAGAGCAACAGCCTTCTAAGCTGTGGGCCGGTGGTTCGAATCCACCCAGGGTCGCTTTATTTTAAAAATTTTATTCAATTTCTTAAAACGCGAATTCGCGTAGAAGCCTAGATAACTTCTTTGGAAATCTAGATATTTTTTCAAGACTGTTGTATCAACTATTTATGAAACGTCTTATTATTATATTTATTATTTTGATAGGTTTTCTTTTCAGCCTTCTTTTTGGCGGGTATTTTTATTTAAAAACTAACGGTAAGGGAATTATTATTGAAAAAGTTGAGCAACAGCTAGATAAAGAAATTGTTTTTGATAGCATTGATGTTTCGTTTCCTCTGACTTTGGAGATTAAGAATCTTACCATTGAGAATGTCGGCTCTTTTGAAAAGGTTAGATGCACGCTGAATCCACTGTATCTTTTAATTCGACAAATTTATTTTCCAGTTATTGAAATTACTAGTCCAAGCATTGAAATTTCTCAGGAAAATAAAGAATCTTTTTCTTTATTTCTTTTAAAGCAAAATGAGAATTCTTTATTGGATGAAGATGTATCAGTTCAACGAATTTTGAAAAAAGATACATTTGTTTTATTTGTTGATCATTTGCTTGTTCGAAATGGAAGTCTAGTTTTCTTCGCTGTTTCTGAAGGCGAAAAGCAAGAATTATTTTCACTGAACGGCATAGAAGCAAAGATTCAAGGATTGGTTGTTCCTCAAAAGAACCCTCTTCAGACAAATTTTGACATTAACGCAAAGCTTTCTGGATTTGATAGGCGTTTTCAGAATGATGATGTTAAGGTTTATGGATGGGCAGATTTCTTTCAAAAAGATATGAAAGCTAAACTTCAAGTAAGTGGAATGGACCAGCAGGTTGGACTTTTAGTTGATCTTTTATCAAAGGATAATGATTTGACTGTGAAAGGAAAAATCAATTTGGCTTTTGGTAAAAATAAGCCAAAAGAAGATCCAGAAGCGTTTGAAGATTTTTTTGTTAAGGCTTTGCAATCTAGCGGGGCACGCATTGATATGAAGTTTAATTTTAAAACTAAAATGGATGATTTCCGGATGAAAAAAGTTGAGCTTTCTGGAGGTCTTGTTTCTGAGAAATAGGAGCCAAGAATTTTGTGTTGTTTGGTATTTTATTAAAATCTTTTGGGAAACATTAAATTGCTTATAAACATTTTATTATTTTTGGGTATTTTTGTATTTGCTATTTTAACTGTATTTGTTGAAATTTTTTTTAAATTTCAGGGAATTTTAGGTTTTGTATTTTTTATTGTGATTTATACTGTTTTAATCAAAAAATACAAAATGATTTCTATCGACAGGGCAATAGAATATTTTATTTTAAGTTTAACGAGCATCGCTTTATTGTTTTCTGTGGTTATGATTTCTTTATATGTTTCGACTTCTCCATTTTGGAAGTGGAATTCTATGCGTCTCGCTTGGGCACTTTCGCCTTTTTTTGGTTATAAAATATATTATGCAGTTGGTCAAGGACCGTTGCTTGCTCGGATGTATGGGCCGGTATCGCTGTTCTTTTATGCGCCAGCTATTTTTGGAAGAATTCCATCAATTTCTATTATCATTGGTTCTGCAATAAGCGCATTGCTGTATTTCTCTCCCGTAGTATTTCTTATTATAGATAAAATTAAAGAAAGAAAAAAAGATCTTATAATTATTCTTCAGGCGCTAGCTTGCTTTTGTTTGTTTTCAACTTATTTTCGTCCATTGCGATATTCCGCATTGAGCGTACATGTAGATGCTTCTGCTGTTGGTTTTGGAGCTTTGGCTTGTATTTTTATTTATATCTATAGACCAGGGAAGAAACATTGGCCTTTGTGGATAGCTTCGTCAATATGTTGCATTTTATCAATTTTGTCAAAACAAACAATGGTTCCCTTAGTTGTTGCGATTCCAGCATATATTATCGTAGCGCACAAAAAAGAATTTTTAAGGGATTATATCTTGTGTTTGATGGGATCTGCAATAGTGGCGTTTTTGATGTTGGCTGCTTTTTTTGATTTAAAACTTTTATTCTTTGATATGTTTGTTATACCATCTCGGCAGCCATTTGTTGTAGCTGAAATTGTTGACTTAAGGTCTTCGATTGAATCTTTTAAGAGTGGATTCTTGATTTTATTTGCACTTCTTTTTTTCTTTTTAAGTTTTCATGCATCTGTTTTGAAAAGAGAAGAAAATAATTATGAAAATAGGTTGGGATATAAAAAGAATTTGTGCGCGATTGTTAGCTTTGTTTTTATCTTGCCGATTGCAGTGTTCTTAGTTTTAAAACTTGAAATTATTGCATCGTTGTTTTCTGTGCCAAAGCAAAGTTTGCTTTTTTTATTTAGCTTGTATTATTTATTTCTTATTTTGGGTTGTTTTTTTGCTCGAAAGTTCGACAGGCTAAGAGAAGCATTCTCTTCTCATCGCTGGATAATTTTTCTAATAAGTTCATCTGCGATATTTTTAACATCAACGCTAGCTCTTTTTAAGGTTGGGGGAGATTCTAATAATGTTGCTCTTAGTGTATATCTTTTATTGCTTTGTGTCGCTATTGTTTTCATAGAATTTATGTCGTGTGCTATTAAAGCAAAGCCGTTGATATTTAAAAGAGGGGTTGCCCTTTTTTTAATGCTCATTACTTTAATATTAATTCGCCAATCATGTAGAGAGGTTCCTCTATTAGTTTTTAAGGTTAAGAATTTAAAAGCTAATGCTCATGATTTAGCGTATCGCTATGCACTTAAAAACCCCGGAAAAACATATTTTCCAGATCTTTTATTATCTAATCTTTTTGCAGATAAAAAACTTTATCACAGTCTTGATGGAATAACAGATAGATTTATGGGAAAATTCTTAATTGATCCTGATGTTTTTAAAAAAGACATCCCTGAAGAAATTGAAATGGTTATTTTTGCACCTAACCATGGCGATCCTATTTTCTACATTCAAGATTTGAAAGAGCATCATTATGATTTATCTAGTTTGAATGATTATAATTTGGAATATTTATTCTTTTTGGCTGAATCTTTATATTCTTTAAAATATTATAAGAAATCTTTAATTTATTATAGGAAAATATCTGAGAAAAAGAAAAAAGATGCCTGGGTACAAATGCGAATAGGAGAATGCCAGAGATTTTTAAAAAGTTATAATTCTGCAGCTCAAAGCTATAAAGAATCAATTCGTTTGAATCCGCAGTTATATCAGGCTCGAATTGAGCTCGGGAGAATTTATTTATTAAATAAGAAATATAAAAAAGCAATTCAGTGTTTTTATAGAGCACATAAAATTGATCCGCATAATCGCGAATTTCTAGAATTTCTGGGTGATTCTTATTTTGCATCAAATAATTACAATAAAGCATTATTTTATTATAAGAAATTATCTAATACTAATAAGAACTGTATTAATAAAAGATGTTGGAATAAAATTGCAGATAGTTATGTGAGCCTTAAGGATTACGAGAATGCTGAATATTATTATCATGAATATCTTAAGCATTATCCTGAAAATTTATCTGCGTGGAAAGGCTTGTTTCGAGTCTGCTTAGATTTAGGAAAAACAAAAAAGGCTTTGTTTTGTTTAGAAGAAATTATTCGTCAAGAACCAATGCATAAGGATTATTGGGTTCAGCGTAAACAGCTTTACAAGGATGTTGGATTGAAGAATTTTTCTTTTGATCGTTCGCTTGGTTTTCCCATGATTAATGCTTTTTTTAATAAAAAAGGAAAATATTTAGATGTTTTTGTTTATTTGATGAGCTTTTTCCCAGAATATGAGAGGTTAGAAGTTTCGGATCTTCCTGGATTCGTAGTTTTTAAAAAAGAACATGTGGATGATTAAAATAAAGGATGCTATTGATCGAATAAAGCCGTTTCATTTCTTTGTATTTTCGTTCTTATTCTTTGGAGTGGTAAGCATTCTACGAGTACCATCATATATTCTTATTGATGACGAGGTGTTTTATCTTTTGCAAGCTAAAGCAATAGCTTCTGGAAACTTTATTTGGTTTGATAGAACGAATCCGTATCTTTTTCCTCTTATTTTAAGTGCTTTTGTAAGGCTAGAATTTCTTCCTTTTTTAAGATTAATTCCTGTGTTTTTTATGGCTGTATCTGCAGGTTTGTATTTTTCTATTTTAAATAAATATTTAAATAAAACAATTGCGCTTATCGCAGGACTTTTTTTTGTATCTCATCCACTTGTTATAGAGCATGCTATTCGTCTTTATACAGAAGGTCTGCTTTTTATTTTATTGTTCTTAAGTTTGAATAAAACGCTTGAAATTGTAGAAGAAGATGATTCTTGGAAGAATTTCTTGTTCCTTGGTTTTTATATGGGATTGTTTCTGCAAGTTAAAGCCATGATCCCGCTGATTCCTTTCTTCTTAACGGGATATATTTTTATTAAGAGCAAGTATAAGAATATTTTAAAAGTTATAGTTTCATCTACTGTGGCGCTTTTAATATACTTTCCGTATTTCTTGTTTAATGGTATTGATTATTTTCAAGACAAGCTTCATCCTGTTTTTAATATTCTTGAGATCATTTCTAGGGGATCCTTAGGAGTTGAAGCTCTTGGGTTTTCAACAACATTTTTATTTGTAATAGCGCTATTTCTTTCTCTTCGAAAAAGAAAAGAGAAAAGGGGCAATATTTTAAATATTTTCCTTTTGTTTTCTTCTATATACGTCTTTTTTATATTATTTGTTATTGGCTTTGTTGAAAGTAGATATTACATTTTGTGCTTACCTATAGTTTTTATTTTTATATCAAGATTTATTTTTTATGATAACTTAGACAACAAAAAGAAGAATAAAATTCCTATTATTCTTTCTTTGTTACTTTTTCTTTTGGTTTCATTCTCTAGCGTTTCAAATCTTCCGAAATATTCTAGAAATTTTCATTTTCTGAAAGATAATAAATCAAATTATGTTGAATTAAGGTATGCAAGCCAGAAATATATTTATAAGAATATTTTTGCTAATGATGACTGGATTCCAAATTTTACTGTCGTGGACAAAATTATAAATTCAGAGATTAAAAAGGTTTGTTTGCCTGTTTTTGATCAAGAATTTCATACGATTGCACGATATGATTTTAATTTCTTAACTGAAAAAGAGTTTTCATATCTTTTTATTGCACATGTTTGCGATAAAGCACGTATTTTCTTAGATGGAAAACCTATCCTTAAGGACTGGGGGGGCAATGCTTTTGGTCCGCTACAAGAAAAGTTTGACTATCCGCTTAAGCCAGGACAGCACGTTTTGACGATTGATATCTTTCAGGGAGATAATATCGGGGGGATTGGCCAGGTTCTCCTGTCTGAAATAAGTCTTTTACCGCAAGATAATCCAGAATATTTCTGGATTTCAAGAAAGTGAGAAAGTTTTATGAAAAAATATGAGAAGAAAAGATTGCTGTATTTTATTATTACGTTGATTCTTTTGCTTTTGATAGTTGTGTTTGCAAGGTTATCTGACAATCTAAAAGAAAAGAAATGTTTGAAAAAAAGGGATTCATCGGTTTATGTTCCTCCTGAAACATCTGTTGTTGATAAGCAGTTTAATTTTCATATTATTGCTCCAGGTGTTTGGCGATCTGCGCAAGTATCTGAAGAATCAATTCGACGGATGAAAATTCATGGTCTTAAAACAATTATTAATTTTAGGGGTAATGAAAAATCTCATCAATGGGAAAAAAAGATGGCTTTAAAATTAGGAATAAAATATTATCAGTTTTCAATTAATTCAAAGAAAAGACAATCTAAAGAAAAGCTTGCTCAAATTCTAGAAATTATGAATAATCCTAAGAATCAGCCTGTTTTGATTCATTGTCTTGGTGGTAAAGATCGAGCAGGATTGTTATCTGCTTTATATAAAATCCAGTTTATGAATGCCTCGAAGAATGATATTCACAAAGAAATGCTTATGTTTGGATATTCACAAAAAGAGTATCCATATATTAGTGAAACGGTAAGGTCTTGGGATAAAAATAATATAAAAGATGAATAAGAAATTAAGATTTTCAATAGTATTGGTTTTTATTGTTTTGTTTTTTTCTTTCTTGGCGGGAGAGACAGTTGTTCGACTGATTGGGAGTTCTGATGCTAATGGAAACTTTTATATTGGTTCATTTCGGCTCTATCCGTATCGCGTTCCAACATCTCAGTGGAATTCTAAGATGGATGATTATCTTAAATCAAGCCAGTGGAATATTGCTTATGATTCTGTTACAGGATGGAGTTTTCAACCTAAAACAAAGTCAGACCGGGATGGTTATTGCTACAGGTTTAACTCGGATGGGATTCGAACAGCAGAGATGGAAACAGTGATTTCGAAATCTCCTAGATCAGGTATTTTGAGGATCGGTATTTTTGGAGATTCATTCACGTGTGGAGATAATGTTTCCTACGAATACACATGGGGACATTTATTAGAAAACAGATTAAAAAGTGCTGGAGTTGATGTTGAGGTTTTAAATTTTGGAGTTGGGGCTTATGGCATGGATCAAAGTTTTTTAAGATGGAAAAATAAAGGATCGGCATATGATCTTGATATTGTTATATTTGGTTTACAATTAGAAAATATTAACAGGAATGGAAATCTAGCAAGACCTTTGTATGAAGCGCAATATTTGTGTAGAGTTGGTCTTCCTTTTTTGAAACCGCGATTTATTTTAGAAGAAAATGAGTTGAAACTGATTAATTCGCCAACTCCTTCGCCAGAAAAAACGATGGAAATTTCTTCTGATTTTGGTAATTGGAGATATTCAAAGTATGAATACTGGTACGATGAAAGTAAATATCAGGATCATTTCTTTCTGCGTAGCAAAGGTGTTGCGTTTTTTTATTCACTCTTTAAGGAAAGAAAATCTAGAAAAAGAATTTTAGATGAAGAGCGTCTCGAGCTTTTAAGTTTAGAAATTATTAAAGAATTTAAACAAGATGTGGAGTCAAAAGGAAAAACATTTTTTGTTGTTGTTCTTCCGGATGCGAATCATCTTAAGTATAAGAAAATACCTTTTGTTGAGAAAATAGATAAAGAAATGATCGTGATAAATCCATTCCTGGGTCTTCTAAAAGAGTCTAACCGTAGCAGTATTAAAGCTTTGATTCCGACGCATTATTCAATAAAAGGTAATGAGATCGTGGCAAATGTGATTTCTGAATTTATGTTGAATTCTGATAATAATTGGCGTTGAGGTGTTTTATTTTGCAACAATAGAGTTTTAAAGAATGAGATTAAGACAGATCTTGTCATTTTTTTAATCTTTGATATAATAAACTTCACATTTTTAAAGAGGTGTTTATGTGATGGTTTTTTATAAATCCTTAATGAATGTGTAGATATTTTAAGAATCTTTATTCTGAGTAGATGTTTTGTTGAGGATTAGCAGGTATCTTGTTAGAAAATATATAAAAATTGATGGTGAGTGTAGCTCAGTTGGTTAGAGCACCTGATTGTGGTTCAGGAGGTCGCGGGTTCGAGCCCCGTCACCCACCCCAGTTTTTATTTTGGATATAAAATTTCATAAGCCTAAGGTTGACAGAGGAGAGCTCGTTTGTTAAAGAAAGCTAAAGGAGAGAATCTGAGAAGGCGGATTGGGAAGGATCGCGGAACGAAGCTCAACAGGATGGCGCATAGTTGTCTTCGCGGGCTTGTGCAAATGTCTTTTTGGATTTACGCACGGAATCCTCTGTACTCTGGCTATCTGACAGAGGCCTCGTATTCCCCCTGGAATAAGGACAAGGCTTTTATTGATTTATTTTCTAAGATCGAGGCGCAGACATCAACAGCTGTGGAGAAATGTCGAGCTTATTCTTTATGGATGCTGGTTCAGCAATCATCAAAATTGAAGGGAATATTAATCGAAATAGGGGTTTGGAGGGGCGGAAGCGGCGCTTTGATCGCAAAAAGAGCGGCTGCGTGTGGGATTTCGGATAATGTTTATTTATGTGATACTTTTGAAGGCGTCGTAAAAGCTAGTGAAAAAGATTCGTATTTTAAGGGAGGGGAGTTCGCCGATACGTCTCCAGAAATCGTGAAGGGATTATTGAAAAATCTCGACATACAAAACGCGGTTATTTTAAAAGGCGTTTTTCCTGAAGAGACCGCTGCAATGATCAAGGAGCAGCAGGTCCGATTTTGTCATATAGACGTTGATACCTATAACTCTGCAAAAGATACGCTCGATTGGATTTGGCCACGTTTATGCATAGGGGGGATTTTGGTTTATGACGATTTTGGTTTTCTGACAACACAAGGGATCCGACGGCATGTTGAGGAGCAGCTTGATATGGCTGACAGGGTGGTTATTCACAATCTTACTGGGCAGGCCATTATTATCAAGCTTGCTTGATTAGGGTCTATTGTTGAAATAAGATTTCCTGGGAATCTTTGATAGGATGGGCAGAAAGAATTAGGTTTAGTTTCAACATTTGCTATATTTTGATTTTTTGGAATTTTTATAAGTTATTCTTCTATGCTTAAAGCTTTGTTAAAGTTGTCTTTATTGGTGAATATTTTTAGCTATGCGATTCTTATTGGCGGTTTATTTACAGTAAATATTGTGATGCAATGACAAAATTTCAAAACGTTTTAACCTTTCAGGAATTTTATGATTAAAAAAATTATCTACGAACTTAAAGAGCACTCGCCATTTACTTTGCTTGGCGCACTTATAGGTATTATTTTTATGATGATGTTTAAAAATATGCCTTATGAAGCTTCGCATCGTTTATTTTATATTTTTCACCCTCTGCATGTTTTTTTAAGCGCCATTGTGACAACAGCGCTTTTTTGTCGATATCAGCCGAAAGAAAAAATTTCAGGAATTCACTTGTGGAAAGTTTTAGTTGTCGGGCTTGTTGGCTCGATAGGCATTGGTACATTAAGCGATTCTGTTGTTCCTTTTTGGGGAGAAATTCTTCTTGATATGCCACATCGTCATATTCATATCGGCATTATAGAAGAGCCTTGGATTATTTCTTTGTCGGCTTTGGCGGGTATTGTGTTGGCTTATTTTAAGCCATCAACAAAACATCCCCATGCTGGCCATGTTTTGGTTAGCACATGGGCTTCACTTTTTCATATGTTAATGGCTTCTAGTCATAGCGAAACAACGCCTTATTTTGGTATTTTTATTTTCTTATTTCTAGCTGTATGGGTGCCGTGTTGTTTGAGCGATATTATATTTCCGATGTTGTTTGCTGGAGATGTTAACGCTTCGAATCCGTGTGATTGCTGTGGCTCTAAAGAAAAGAAAAAATAAAAGTCAATTTATATAATTTTAGGTTTATTATCGCCCTTAAAATATTTTAAGGGCGTTTTTTGGTCTTTAAAAGGACCTTGACTTTTTATCTTGATATGTTAGACTTATCTAACATTTTAAGGAGAGTCTAAGAGTATATGAAAGAACCCGCTGTAAAATTAACATCAACAATGGAAGATTATTTGGAAGCTATTTATTCTTTGAGCAAAGAGAATGGATTCGCAAGAGTCGGAAAGATTGCGCAAAGTTTAAATGTTAAAAGTCCAAGTGTTAATTCGGCTATTAAATTCTTGTCTGAAAAGAAATTAGTTACGCATCAAAAGTATGGATATATTGGTCTTACTAAAGAGGGTGAGCGTGTGGCAGCTCAAGTTCAGGGTAAACATGATATTTTATTCCGATTTTTAACGGAATTTTTAATGCTGGATAAATCTTTAGCACAAAAAGAGGCCTGTGGCATTGAACATGCGATAAGCCAGCAAACATTTTTACGTTTAACAAAGTTTTTTAAATTTCTAGGTGAGAGATTCAATGGAGAAAAGCCAAAATTTTTACAGAATTTTGAAGTTTATCTTAAAACAGGAGCAGCGCCTAAGTGTAAGAGAAAGAAAAGTGATGGAACAATTTAAATCTTTAGACACGCTTGATGTTGGATGCAAAGCCATAATAAGAAAAATAACGGCTCAAGGAATTCTGAGACGAAAACTTTTAGATATGGGGGCAATACCAAAAAGTGAGATTGAAGTTGCTAAGATTGCACCTTTTGGTGATCCTATAGATATAAAAATTAAGGGGTATCATTTGAGTTTACGCAAACAAGAGGCACGAGGAATTTTAGTTGAGATGTTAACGTGACACGATTATCACAGGCGAAAACAGGAGCAGAGCTAATTTTTATCTCTGTTGGTGGAGGGATGGGAATTGTTCGGCGCTTAACCGATATGGGATTGGTTCCAGGAGAGAAAATAAAAGTTTTGCATGGTTCTGGTCAAGGACAGGTAACAGTGTCGATTAAAGGAAGCAAGATCGCTCTTGGGTACGGTATTGCTCAGAAAATTGCTGTGAGATTGGCTTAAATTTATGAATAAGAATAAAAAAATAACAGTCGCTCTTGCTGGAAATCCAAATTGCGGGAAATCCACAATATTTAATAATCTTACCGGATCTCGTCAGCATGTTGGAAACTATCCTGGAGTTACGGTTGAGAAAAAAGAGGGAATAGTAAGATATCAAGATTATGAAATTAATGTTGTTGATCTTCCTGGGACATATAGTCTATCGGCATATTCTGAGGATGAAATTGTTGCTCGAAATTTTATTCTTGAAGACAAGCCCGATGTTGTTATCCATGTTATAGATTCATCAAATTTAGAAAGAAATCTTTATCTTTTCACTCAGCTTAATGAATTAGATGTGCCAATTGTGCTTGCAATGAATATGAGCGATATTGTTAAGAAAAAAGGTCATGTTATTAATTATGATGAGCTTTCTATCCTCTTAGGAAAACCGATTGTTTCAATGACAGGAAGCGAGAATAAAGGTACAGACCAATTGCTTGAGGCTGTTGCTGGTGTTTGCGATAGAAAAATAAAGATTGAGCAAGTTTATATTGATTACGGGCAAGAAATTGATGAGCAGCTGTGTGCTTTAAAAGAGATTATTTCAAAAGACGAGAAATTGCTTTCTCGATATCCTTTGCAATGGCTAAGCGTAAAGCTTCTTGAAAATGATTTTGCAATTATTGATGAAGTTAAGAAGTTTTCTGTTGGTCAAGAGATTTTAGATTGTCTTGAAAAGGGACAGGGGCATATTCGTCAGCATTTTTCTGATGATCCGGAAGTTTTAATTGCAGATAGACGTTATGGGTTTATTAGCGGAGCGTGTACGCAAGCTATGAAATTAGGGGCTGAAGAGAGACACGATATTTCAGATCGTATTGATAAAGTTATTTTAAATCGTGTTTTAGGTTTGCCAATTTTTGCGGTGGTTATGTATTCGATTTTTAAATTTACGTTTACATTTTCAGAGCCTGTTGTTAAATTTTTTGAGACTTTTTTTGAGTGGACTGGAACACTTGTTTCTTCTTTTGTTCCTGAAGGTCTTATTCAATCATTTTTAGTTGATGGTGTTATCGGAGGAGTCGGTGGCGTTTTGGGATTTTTTCCACTTGTTTTATTTATGTTTTTTGCGATTGCTTTTTTTGAAGATTCTGGATACATGGCGAGAGCTGCGTTTGTGATGGATAAATTTATGAGTAAGTTTGGGCTTCATGGAAAATCATTCTTGCCAATGATGATAGCGACCAATGGATGCGCTGTGCCTGGAATTATGGCGACGAGAACATTGGAAAGCAAGAGAGACAGGCTAATTACGATGATGGTTACGCCTTTTATGATTTGTGGAGCTAAGCTTCCTATTTTTGCTCTTTTTATCGGAGCTTTCTTTCCTGTGAAGCAGGGCGCGAATATTATGTTTTTGATGTATATTCTTAGTGTTGCGATTGCATTTGTTTCTGCTTGGGTTTTAAAAAGATTTGTTTTTAAGGGAGAGACCGCACATTTTGTTATGGAGCTTCCGCCGTATCGCGTTCCAACGATTAAAGGTTTGCTTTTAAAAATGTGGGAGCGAGGGTGGCTGTATCTTAAAAAAGCTGGGAGCGTTGTTTTCTTAATTTCTATTATTATTTGGGCAGGATTTACATTTCCTGAAAGCAAAGCTGATCCGAACATAGACTTTAAGGCTAGTCGTACATCTCAAATGGAGCAAAGTTTTGCCGGACGCTTAGGTAAGTTTGTTGAGCCGGCGATTCAGCCTATTGGGATGGACTGGAGATCTGGCGTTGCTTTAATCGCGGGTGTTGCGGCTAAAGAAGTCGTTGTTTCAACATTTGGAACAATATATAGTTTAGGGGAAGTTGATGTTGATCATCCCGATTCTTTAAAAACAGCTTTGCAAAAAGATCCGGCATGGAATCCTCTTAAAGCTATTTCTTTTTTAATGTTTTGTTTGATTTATCTTCCATGTGTCGTTGCGATGAGTGTTTTTTATCGAGAATCTGGTTCGAGTGCAAAATGGACTTTGTTTTTGATTTTCTGGACAACAACGATGGCATGGATTTTTTCATTTGTTGTTTATCAGGTTGGTCAAATCTTAGGGTTTGGGGGAATAGGGTGATGGAAAAAACATTTATTCTTTTAATTGTTTCTATAAGTATTGTGGCTTTAATTTGGAAATTTTATAAAGATTTTCAGAAAAAAGATCAGTGCCAGGGTTGCGCTGGATATAAGGAGTGCGAAAAAATATCTGTTTCTGAAAAACTTTTAAATAAGGATACAAAAAATGAATAAAATATTTGGTACGGCGATAAAATGTATGGATGGAAGAACGCATCTCCCTGTTATCGAGTATTTAAAATCAAAATATAATATTGACTATGTTGATCTTATTACAGAACCTGGACCGAATAAGATTTTGGCAGAAGGTGCGGATTCCGCAAGAATTAAATCAATTTTAGAAAAAGTTTCTATCTCTATCGAAAAGCATGGATCAAAGGTTGTTGCTGCTTGTGGGCACTTTGATTGCGCTGGAAATCCTCTTAATGAGCAAGATCAAAAAATGCATCTTTTAAAATCTGTTGAACGTATTAAATCTTGGAATCTGCCTTTGGATGAAGTTATTTGTTTATGGATAGATGAGAATCTTAAGGTTTGCCAAGTTATTTGAGTATAGATCTTTATTCCTTGCCCCTTGATATAAATATCGATATAATATATAAGATATAAAAATCTTTAATCAAGAAACTACATTTTATATATGGAAATTGTAAAAATATTACCATCTCGTCTCGATGTCTTGCCTGACCTTCTTCTTGAGGTTTCTGTGCAGCTTAAAAATTATCAAATTTCTGAAAATGATATATTTCAAATCCGGTCATGTTTACAGGAAGCGCTTGTTAACGCTATTAAGCATGGAAATAATCTTAAAGAAGATTTAAGTGTAACTTTGCGAATCTTGGCACATCCAGATTCTGTTGAGATCGAAATTGAAGATCAGGGATCAGGATTTGATTTAAATTCTGTTGAAGATCCGACTCGGAATGAAAATTTATGTAAACTTTCTGGAAGAGGTGTTTTCTTAATTAAAGAGCAAATGGATAAAGTTGAGTTTTTAGATGGAGGATGCAAGCTAAAGATGGTAAAATTCTTTAAAAAGGAGAATGCTTAAGTGGAAATTAATATTCAAAAGATGAACGATATTGCTTTATGTATAATTGTTGGTGAAATTAATATCAATAATTCTCCGGAATTACGCAAAGCTTTTGATGAGCTTATTTCTGCTGATGAAAAAAAGGTGGTTGTTGATTTCAGTGGTGTTCCGTATGCTGATAGTTCGGGGTTAGCAACTTTAATTGAAATGTTTCAACGGCTTCAGAAAATTGATGGTCATTTAAAATTGAGTCATTTAGATCAAAAAGTTAAGAATATTTTTGAAATTACAAAGCTAACTAAGCTTTTTGAAATTTACGATACAAAGCAACAGGCGATTGAGGATTTTGCATGATCACTTATTTGGGAAAAGTTTTGCTTGAGCAGGCACGTTGGGTTAAAGGACTTATTGTTCTTTTTGTGGATATTTTATATTGGATTTTTGTCGGTCCTTTTCTAGGACAGTTTTCTCGACGAGAGAGCATTGTTCATCAGATGATCTTTGTCGGAATTTCTTCTATTGTGATTGTATTTTTTGTAGATTTCTTTACGGGTATTGTTTTGGCTATGCAAAGTGCATATATCTTAGAACAAATGGGGGCTAAACTTTATGTGGCATCTTTGGTTTCTGTTTCCTTGTGCCGAGAGCTGGCGCCTGTTTTAACGGCTTTAGTTGTTGCTGGTCGCGCAGGCTCTGCCATCGCCGCTGAACTTGGTACAATGAAAGTTACGGAACAGATTGAAGCGCTTGAAACTATGGCGATTAATCCTGTTCGATTTTTAGTTCTTCCTCGGTTTTTAGCCTTGGTTATTATGGTTCCAGCTTTAACGGTTCTGGGAGATTTGTCTGGAATCTTTGGAGGATTTTTAATCGGGACGCGAAGCATGAATATTAATCCTGATTTGTATATGCAGATTACATTTAAATATCTTGAGCTTAAAGATATTAACACAGGTCTTTTAAAAGCTTTAGTTTTTGGAATTATTATAGCTCTTGTTTCGTGTTATGAAGGGCTGACAACAACAGGTGGAGCCGAAGGCGTTGGTAAGGCGACGACGCGTAGTGTTGTAATGAGTTTTACTTTAATCATTGCTGCGGATTGTGCATTAACAGCATTCTTTTATTTCTTAAACTAGGATATTCTAAATGAGTGCTAAAGATTGTTATGGTCAAAGTATCATATCTCTTCGAAATGTAACAAAGTCATTTCATGGCAACAAGGTGATTGATGATGTTTCTTTAGATGTTATTTGTGGAGAAACTTTTGTGATTATGGGTTGTTCAGGGTCTGGAAAAAGTACGCTCTTGCGTCATATGACTGGAGCGATTGTTCCAGATCAAGGAAATATTTCTATTAAGGGAAAAGATATCTTTGACATTTCATCAAGGGAATTAAATGATGTTAAAAAAACATTTGGAATGTCTTTTCAGTACTCAGCTCTTTTAGACTCTTTAACGGTTGAAGAAAACGTAGCATTACCTTTACGGGAACATACAAAATTAGCTGATGAAATTATTGATATTATCATTAAAATGAAATTATCTCTTGTTGGCCTAAGAGGATTTGAGCATCATTATCCCTCGGAGATATCCGGAGGTATGCGAAAACGCGTCGGGTTGGCTCGCGCAATAGCCCTTGATCCAGATATAGTTTTTTATGATGAGCCAACAAGTGGACTTGATCCTGTTGTTGGTGGGATTACGGATAAATTGATTAAGGATTTAAGTGTAAAGCTTATGATTACATCGGTTGTTGTTACTCATGACATGCATAGCGTTTTTAAGATTGCAGATCGTGTTGCGATGATTCATCAGGGACGTATTATTGAAATTGGAACACCTGATGAGATAAAGAATTCTAAGAATCCCTTTGTTCATCAATTTATTAATGGTAATCCAGAAGGACCGATTAATCTTTTCAAAGAACAAATTTAATCTGGAAAACAAATAGATATATAAAATTAATAAATCAATAAGGGGAAAATCGAATGAAAAGAAATAAATGGACGAATGAGTTTAAAGTTGGGGCTTTTGTCATTCTCTGTATATTAGGATTTTTATATATGACATATAGTACTGGAAAGCTGGATATCAGAAGTGATAAGGGATATTTTATTAATGTTATTTTTGAGGAAGCCGCGGGGGTTGAGCCTAAGGCACCGGTTATGCTCAACGGTCTTGAGATTGGTAAGGTTAATGAAATTACACCTATTTATAAAGCTGGCGAAACAGAAATTAAATTAAAACTTTGGCTTAAAGATAGCGCTAAGATTCGAAAAGATTCTAAAGTCTCAATTAAGATGATGGGCATGATGGGTGAGAAATATATTCAAATTGAGTCTTCTAAGAGTCAAAGCTTTATTTCTGAAGGAGAAACACTGGAAGGAGAGAAATTTGTTGATTTAGATACTTTGATTCGAAATATTAATTTGATTGCTGAAGAAAACGCAAAAGATATTAAGAGCGCGATTGAGAATTTCGATGATCTTCTTGCTAATCTAAATAAGATCACGGAAGACAATGAAGAGGGATTGCGCCAAACCATTAAGAATTTTGAAGTCACTTCTCAGAATTTTGAGGAATTTAGTGATGATTTAAGGCGAAATCCGTGGAAGATTTTGTTTAAAGCAAAAGAAGTTCCTTCAGAACCAAAGAAGAAATAGAATATTAATTAGTTTTTAGTTTTTTATATGGGCCCTGCAAATAATTTTTGCAGGGCCCATTTCTATTAGTACTTATTTAAAGGAGTTCTGATAGCGATTCATGTTTCTGTTGTTTCATAATCTGTGTTTTATTTAAGGTTATCCTAGTACGCTTTGCGTGTGGGGTTCATTCGAACATATAGTTTGCAAGCGCTATACTCCACAAACTATGTTCTTGCGAAAGCGCTTTCTCCAAGGTCTCCAAAACCCCTTATTTTCCTATATATATAAGATATACTTTTGTATGTCGGGATATGGCTATTATAAATTTATTATTAATGCCACGGAGGGAACATTGAAGCTTTTTAGAAAAATAGTATCAGTTATTATAGCGGTTTGTTTTTTCGTAACCGTTGTTATTCCATCTCAAGCTTATGCTCAAGGTGCAATAGGGCTTCCTCAAGCAGGGACAATGATTAATCTGAGTCCAGCTTTTACTCCAGCCATTCTTCGCGGAATGCGCGTTTATCCTGAAAACTCTCTTAAATTTGATTTTATTGTTGATTCTGGAAACACAGGTCTTCAGGGGAACCAGTTGAAGAAAGAATCTGAGAAAATTGTTAAATATTTCCTAGCCGCTTTAACTATTCCTGAAGATGATTTGTGGGTCAATCTTTCTCCATACGAAGAAAATCGTATTATTCCTGATGCTTTAGGACAGACCGAGATGGGTCTAGATCTTTTGGCACAAGATTATATTTTAAAGCAAATTATGTCTTCTTTAATTTATCCAGAGAATGATTTTGGAAAGGAATTCTGGAAAAAGGTATACAAAAAAGCGTATGAGGAATACGGAACAACAAATATTCCTATCGATACGTTTAACAAGGTTTGGATTGTCCCTCAAAAAGCAGTTATTTATGAAGATAAAGATAAAGTATTTATAACTGATAGTTATCTTAAAGTTATGATGGAGCAGGATTATTTGGCGCTGGAAGAGGAAAAGAATGCCAAAGAGGATAAGTTAGAACAGGAAAAAGAAGAATTGACGAATAAAGAAGCTGACAATAATTTAAGCGCGTCTATTGCTAAAGAAGTCATTATCCCTTTATTAGAGAAGGAAGTTAATGAGGGTAAGAATTTTGCTCAATTACGCCAGATATTTCACGCCATGGTTTTGGCCACTTGGTACAAAGAGGCTTTGCGTAATTCGATTATCACAAAAGTGTATGCAGATAAAAGCAAGGTTGTCGGTATTCAGATGCCAGACGAACGTCCTGCTAATGTTGATAATATTTATGATCAATATCTTGCTGCATACGAAAAGGGAGCTGTTAATTATATAAAAGTAGAATATGACCCATATATAAAGAAGCATGTGACCCGAAAATATTTTTCAGGCGGTTTTGAGGGAAGAAAGGTTTCATCTTCTATTGTTAAAAGACCTCTAAAAGCTTTGAAGAATGCATTCAAAACTCTTACCGTCGGTCTTGCCTTTACAGCTGCAGTCATGTTGGCCGCACCGTTAACAACGTCAGCCGCTCCTGAATTTGACCCTGTGCCGCTTGCCCTTTCAGATACGTTAGAATCTGCAGATACATTCAGTAAATCTCCTGTGTTGACAAGTGATACAGCGATGCCTGCCATATCAGTTGAAGATATTCCATCGTTTGATGATCCGCCGTTGCCTGAAGATACAATTGGTCAGATGGAGTATGTTAGTGTTTATGATTATATTTATGACAATATGCCTCAAGAGCTTAAAGAAGCTTCTGAAAAAGAAGGAACATTTGCTCCAGATCTTGATCTTGTCACGAAATACTCAACGCATACTTATAAAATTAATGATGAAGATATTAAAGTGTATGTTGTTCCTGTCAAAGGATTGTCAGAGCAAAAAAGAGAAGCCGCTTATGATCGAGGAGAAAAAGGTTATGTTATTTATGTTGATTCTAATCTTGTTAACGATACGGCTTACCTAGAATCTCAAAGAAATATTGTTGAAAAACATATTACATCTGCAAGAAATTCAAAAAGGACTCTTCAGTATTTAAGCGGATCTTTGGTTTTATTCATTTTAGGGGGCATAGGATCTATTATTAATCGCGATAAGATAAAGCCAAAATTGTATAAAGATTTTTGCAAACGTTTATCGAAAATGAAAAGTGTTAGAGTCGAATTTAATGATCAATTTATTATATTTCGCGGACCAAAAGGTTCTCTGCTTAAAGTGACATTAGATTTAAAAAGCGATCAACTTAAGGCAACGCATAATCGCTTGTTTAGCAAAACCGTAAATGATTCTGCTGGGTATGAAACTAAAAATAAGATTTTTGATTCTTTATCTAAAATTATCTCACAAAATAAAAACTTTCAGCTAAGCTTTGATTCTATTAAATATCTCATTGATAATCTTGAGTTTGGCAGAGCAGATAAACGCAGTGAGCTTGTTAGAGGAATGCTGGGAACTGTAATGGTTCATAATCCAGAAACATTTAATAAGATAAAAGATTATTTGAGCAACGCAGAGAATAATGATACTGCGGTTACAGAACATTTAGCTGAGTATTATCGTTCAGCAATAAACGCTAACCTAGATCTTCTCCCGATTGTTATAAAGCAGGTTGGTCAAGGGGGAGGAGCAAGGGGAAGCGCGCTGTTCGAAACCTTAACCGAGATTCTTGCAGACAATAAAGAAATTAAGTTAAAAAAAGAAGATTTAGCTAATATCTTAAAATCTGATCTTGTCTTAAGTAAGATTAATAATTTTAATGGACTACACATACAAAGGCTTGTTGGAAATATTCTTTCAAATAATCCAGATTTGCTAGAAGATGCGATGTCTATGTTTGAGGATCCTCAGGGTGAAATAATGGGTAGAAGTCGATTTGATTATTCTGACCGCCCGAGAGCAAATGGAATTAGAGATACTATTTCTGAAGGGATTAAACGCTCACAGACGAGAGACGATTCGGGTCAATTTACGATTCAACAAGTTATCAATGCGTGTAAGATTGTTTCAAATCTTGATTCCATCAGGAATTCTCACGATAGCATAGAGTCAACTGTTAAGCAAAGCTTGCTTGGTGGCCTGGGTTCTTCCTTAAAAAATAACCCAGACTCCTTGATAGCTAATCTTGAATATATAGAAACGCTTCTGGATTCTGATTCCAATGAATTAAAGAACGAACATTTAGATTCTATCTTGCCTGAGCTCGGCAAGGTTTTTGAGGACTTAGGTTCGAGCGAAGTTTGTTTAAATTATTTAGAGCAAACCTCTTCAGATAAGATGAGAAATTTCTTGGCAGAGTCAATGTCTGAAACAGGAAAAGATTCTTTTGATCAAATATGTAGAATCTTAACAATAAAAACCCTTTCTGAAAAAGGAGTAGATAATTTTTTAAGACATGCTGGGAATTCTTTCGTGAGAGGAATAGAAGGAATCGTGACGCAGTCTCAGTTTGATTCTATGTTTAATGCTGTAAATCGTTTTGTCGATTTTAAAAGAAATAATATTGACATTGAAGCTCTAGGAAGAATTGTAAATAGTTCTTTTGCTTCTAATCCTAATTTGGACTTTTCAAAAGAGAATTTTATTTCCTTGTTAAAATATGCAATACTTTTTGGCAAGTCTGCTAGAGCTACAAATGAGCTAAACTTAAGTGCCGCTAGAGTACTTTCCTCTAATCCTGAATATTTTGATACGCTAATTGATAAAATTGAAAAAGCTGAATCTCTTGTCGAGAAGGATGCTTTGTCGGGTGTTGGCCAAAGGGCTATAGAAGTTGCAAAAGAGTCAGACCTTCTATCTGATATTATTATTCGAATGGAGAATGAGTCTATTGATGGAAAGAAAAGTATATTGCTTAATATGGTTGTGGTTGGAATGTCTAAAGATTGGCAGTCAACCGTAACGTCAGAACAATCTAAAGCGATTATTAAGATTATTTTTGAAAAAGATCGTTCTGATGTAATTGATTCCGACAGGCTAAGCAATTTTCTTCACAAGATTGTTTCTAGAGACATTTCTCTTTTGCCCGATATTTTTTCTGAACTAGAAAATACTTCTAATCAGAGAGATTATTTCTTAGCCTTAGCTGTTGCAGAGGGCTTAGGCGATCCTGCGATTGCTCCTTTGGAGCGTTTTATTTTGTCTATTAAATCTAAAGATATTGTTTTGGATGATCCCGTTGAGAAATTGAGCAAGATGGTTTCAAATTCTGAAAACTTAACGGACAATAAAAAAGGATATTATGCTCAATTTATTATGAGAAATCATAGTGTTTTTGATAATTTAAAAAGAATTAGAAAGCCAAGTTTTTTCAATAAGATTGTAAAAAGTGACAAGGAAAAATGGCAATTAGTAGATTTTATTATTAAGAAAAAAGATTCGCTGATGATCTCTTCTGAGTCAGATTATATGGAGATTGAAAGCATTGACGCTTTTGATCAAATTGTTGAAAAGAAATATACAACATCGGCTCGTGGAAGTTTGCCGTATGTTCAGTCGATCTTAAGACATGTTGAGAGAATGCGTGATTTTTCTTTGAGTAATCAAAAGGAAGATTTGCTTGATTATAATAATTATTTTCAACATTTTAGTCCAATTATTTATGAAGAATTTAAAAGGGCTGATAATCGCGATCAGTTTTCACAAGCAACTAAAAAATCCACAAAAGATCTTTTGGATGGTAAATCGTATCAACAAATAAAGTCATCTCTAGAGGAATCTAATGTTGAGAATGCAGATGACTATCTTTTAGATCTTTTGCTGATCGTGTCGCCAAACTCAAACGCATCTGCATCGAGACAAATAATGAAGGATCTTGTAAGTCATGGTATTCGAAATGAAGAATCGTGGCAGAAGCATGTTAAAGATTTTGTTAGTTTGGTAGATCGCGATATTGCAAATGATATTATTGGAAAGAGTAAAAAGAAGATAGAGATTAAAGAAAATTCAATTAAATTCTCAAATGAGATGCTTGTTATTGAAAAGAAGCTTAAAAATCCTGATAAAATATCGCATGAAAAAGTTAATGCAATGTTTGGTGAAATGGGAAATCCACTTGAAGATAAGATTAATATTCTAGATGTATTAATGCCTCAAGAAAAAGAAAAGCAAGATCAATATCTTCAAAGGGTAAGATCTATCTTTTTGTCTTGGCTTGGATCAAGCGAAGATATGAAAAAAAGAGTTTTAGATATTCAAGGTGAACTTGTTAAAGGTTCGCATGTTGCGTATAACATGATTATCGAAACAATCAGAGATACTGCTAAAGAACGTATGCAGTCTTTAAAAGTTGAAGAAAAGTATGATGTGATGCGAGAAAATTTAATCAAAGTTCTTGGAATGACAGAAAATATTGCTTATAAAAATGATGGGGATATTGCTCAAATGTTTAAGAAAATTGTTAAGTCTACGCCGGGTCGCTTGACTAAGGGGCAAGCCCGAAATTTTGAGGAACTTTCTGAAAAACAAAAAAAGCAAGCTTTTGATGATGTTTCAGATGAGTTTAGCAAAACGATGTCTAAGTTTGCTATTGAGACTGCGCCAAATTTAAAGAAAAGATGGGGCAAGGTTGCTGATTTGGTTTCAAAAGAATATTGCGTAGATCAAGATTTAAACAAGCCTACAGAATTAAGCATGCAAATTAAAGATATTTTTAATGATTTAATTGATAACGAAACTTTGCTTGTTGCCGCTGAGCGTATATATGAGGATATTTCGAAAAAGAGCAATGAAAAGATTATAGAAAGTTTATTTGAAATATCAAGAAATAATTCTGATAACAATAGTCTCAAAGGGGCTCTTTTGACATTCATGGAAAAATATGCTGTTGAAATAGAAGACAAGGCGAATCTACGATGGAAAAGTATTGCAGATATTATTAGTGGAAAGCAATCTGTTGGATGGAGCGATAAATTGCCTAAAGTTGATCAAAGATTGTCGAAAGCGATTAATAATCTTTTAGGCGAGGCCTCTTTGCCTTTTGCGCAGGATCCTTTAAATTATGCTATTCCAATGTTGATTAGAACAATATTTAATGAAGAGATAAGGGAGGCGAATACAAATTTAAATCAATTTTACGAACAAGCTGTTGGTGTTGAGTCTTTTGAGCTTGAGGCGATGAAAAGTCCGTGGCAGGCTCTTTTTGGCACAGTTTCAAATATTTGTATTTTTAATGACACAGCATTACTCGATCAAGAAACTCTTATTCCTATTGCTCTTAAGGCGAATGATGAATATGTCGGATATGTTCTTTTGCATAACATTGAAAAGAATGGGCAAAAATTTCTTTTAGTTGCAGGGATAGAGCCAGCGGAGAAATATTTAGAGACTCATAGTGCTCGTCCTGTTTATGACTCTATTATGGAAAGCATAGTTGATTTAGCCAAGATGGTTGGAGCTGTAGAAGTTGGAATTTCGGCAAACCAAATAGCAACATCAAATAGACCAGAGATTTCAGATATTATTACAACGAGCAATCGTGATCGCGATGCTTTGGGATATGATCATAATGTCGGAGGCGATTATACATCTAATGATTATTATTCGTATTGGTCGTCTAAGAAAGAAGTAAGCGAAGAGGATGTCTTAGCGCTTAAGGAAATAATTCCAGAATCTTTAAATAAAATTATTGATGTAAAATTATTATTACAAAAGGATCGATCGGCATTACAGCGAATTGATACGATTCTTCGGAATAAAGAAAGTATTCCATATTTAGAACAAATGTATCATAGAGTTTACGAGACACTTGGCACAAAAAAAGATGCACAGGCTATTGTTACAAGTTATGTTCCTGTGCTTTTTCAGTACGGAGGAAAACCTTTTAATCGAGTAACCGTTTCTTTGCCTGTAGGAGAGACTGCGCAAGGCTTAAATGATATTGTTATTTATCATGAAGGCGGAATAAGAATTAAGGAGTTAAAAGATCAACAAGAAGTCGTTTTGGCTCAAGGACAAATGGCTTCAAGCGTAATGAAAAATCAAGATTTTGCTTTAGCGCGTCCTGCCGGAACAAATCTTATTAAGCGCATAGAAGAAACTTCATGGAATGCACGAATGAAATTAGTTGATGAAGTTTCTAGCGAGATCGATAATAATTTAGAATTGTTGCCTGACATTTTCTTAGAGTTAGAAAAAGCAACTAAAGAAGATACGCGAACAAGGATATTGGAAGCGCTTCGGCAAGTGTTTACTAAGAATAAAGATTTAAAGATAACGCGAGATCAATTTAACATCTTTTTTAGAATGTATAAAAATCAAAAAGATTTACAATCATTCTTATCAAGAAATCTTGTGCGCTTTATGCTTACAATAGTAAACGAAAGCAATTCGAAAGTAGAACTACAACAAAAAAAAGAACTCTATTCTTTAATTCTTTACCCGGTAGCTCAAGCGTTGATTGACGAGGGTGCGATTGACGAGATTTTTCTTAACGCCACAGATCGTGCTCAGGAAACGGCCAGCAATTTTATTGATAACAATATTTCCATCACGCACGATTTTTATGAATACTTACATTCTCATAATCCGGTGGATTTATTTAAAGAAGGTTTTTTAAAGGGATTAGCTAGGAATCCAGATTTTCGTATGATAGGAAATTTACGAGATTTTCTAACAATAAAAGAAAGGTCAGAAGCAACTATTTCGAATTTTGAATCTGGATATCAAATTGACTCAACTCAGGCAGAAAATCTTTCATATGATAAGGTTGCTGAAATCAGCGATATTGATATCTTTTTATCTCAGGGAAAGCTTTCTGGTCATCTTGCAATGCATCTAACCGGAGCACTTTTTGGGGATGATGTAGGGGATCTGGATAAGATCAAGGATATTCTTATGGCAAAGAATCTTTATCCATCAAAGATGCTAGAAGATCGTGAAAAGAAGAATAGCACTGAGGTGGCTCAGGAGCAAAAGATATCCATTAGGTTAGCTCCAACGCAATTTGTTCATTTTTCAATCGATAAGATAAATGCTAACTTGAGTCAGCATTATAATTATCCCTTTGCTTTTGTGACGCCTGTTGAATTCTTGCTAGAAAATAAATCTTATTTCTCAGACCCTTTGCAAGATTCGGGCGATTGGCTTGTTGGGGGAAGTAGCATGGATGAAAATGATCCAAGTCGAGCCGTCCCATTAAATATGGGTATTTTTTTAGTTCCCGCTTTCTTAAAAGATGATATTAGTAAGATTATTAATGAAATAAAGCAAGAGAATCCTAAGTGGGAGCCCCCAAATAAAATTTATTATTATGAAGGTAAAGCAGCTATGGATGGTATTGAAGAGTTAAAAGCAAAAATTAAAGATGCTGATGAAATTTATATTAGCCGCATGCCTAAGCCTTTTAAATCTTTAACAGACGATGGATTCAAAGGAGATCATATCGGCCGTGAATCCGCACAGCTTTTTAGTGTTCATGATTATGCAGAAAGCTATACAATCGCAAACGAAATTGCAGACAAGAAAAGAATATCAAGTGTTTTAAAGCAAGGGCAAGAAGTTGTTCTTGCTCAAGGACAAATGATTTCTTCCTCTTCCATCAAAACGGTTGCAGATCTTATTAAGATTGGGAATCTTGAGATTGAAGAAAGTTTTAAAGGTATCGCAGAATTTCTTCTTGAACATATAAATAAATTTGGAGATGTTCTTGTAATTCACGAGACGCAAGAAGATTGGGATAATATTATTGCTCCGCTTTTAGAGGCTCGAGAGGCAGGATATTCCAAGGAATATGGCGCATATTATACTCTTGACGATGAGACTGGAGAAATCCACATTTTCTTAAATCCTAGCTCGTCAAAGAATATCGGAATGTCATTTTTGCACGAACTTGCGCATGCCTATACTCAACAGGCATTAGAAAATCCAAAGACTAATCGCGAAAGAGAATTTTCTTCAAAGATTAATTCTTTGTATGAATATTTTAAAACACAATATCAAGCTACAACTGAGCTTGAGGAGTATGAGATTCAGGATTCTAGTGAATTTTTAGCTTATGCTTTGACTGATAAAGAATTTCAAAGAAAATTAAATCAAGTTTTATTGCCAAAAGGTTCAAAGCAGTCAATCTGGAAAAGCATTTTTAATGCTATAAGCAATCTTTTGGGAAAGGATATTAAGCGAACTGTTCTTGATCAAGTGCTAGGTGAAACGTTTACTTTTATAGAATCGCATGATTATTCAGAAATTAGACAGCAGATTTTACTTTCGTTTAAAAATAATAAAAACAAACAAGTTGGACGAGGGCAGATGACATCTTCTGCGCCTCATCCAACAGCTTTTTCTGAGGAGTCAAGCTCATCTTTTACCAAAGGTGGTATTGATTTTAATGCTGAATATTTAGATATTGAAAAAAGAGGATCGTCATCGATTGAGTTTAGTATTCCAGCCGAGTGGAAAGGCATGAACCTTGAGAATTTACCAGGATTGATTCCTGCAAGCATAAGTATTACGCCTTTAACGAATTTTACAGGATTACTTGGTCTAGATGCGAATGATGATTCTGATACGCAGCAATTTAGTCAAACAAAAATGATTGGAGAAAAAGTATCTTGATAAAGAATATCAAGCACCCTCATTGGAATAAATTATTTAGAGCCATAAGCCTTATGGTTCTGTTATGTTTCTTTGCAACAACCGTTGTACCTAATCAAGCCCTAGCGCAGAGTATGTCAGGACTGCCTGCGCCAGGATCTATGGTTTCTTTAAGCCCGGCCTTCACCCCAGCCATTCTTCGTGGAATAAGAGTCTATCCTGACAATGCTCTTAAATTCGACTTTATCGTCGATTCTGGAGATACCGGGCTTAAAGGATCTGAATTAAAAGATGTTTCTGAACGTCTTATCAAGTACTTTCTAACCGCTTTAACTATTCCTGAAGACAACCTATGGGTTAACCTATCTCCTCATGAACAAGACAGAATCATTCCTAATTCTCTAGCTGTTACAGATATGGGTACAGATATGCTCTCCCAAGACTATCTCTTAAAACAAATCACAGCTTCTTTAATCTATCCCGAAGATGAACTTGGTAAACAGTTCTGGCAGAAGATCTATAAGAAAGCTTATGAGCAGTATGGAACTACTAACATCCCTGTAGATACTTTTAATAAGGTCTGGATCATGCCTGACAAGGCTGAAGTCTATGTAAAGGATGATAGAGCCTTCGTAGTTGAGTCTAAACTTAAGGTTATGTTAGAAGAAGATTATGTAGCATTAAATAGCTCTGTTATTGAAAATAGTGCCAAGAAAGCCGACAACAAACTCGCTTCTGAAATCGTTCGTGAAATTGTTATTCCAGCTCTTGAAAAGGAAGTCAATGAAGGCAAAAACTTCGCTCAGCTTAGACAGATTTATAACTCTTTAGTTTTAGCCTATTGGTTTAAGAATAACTTAAAAGAATCTATTGTAAACAAGGTTTATTCTGATCAGCAGAAAATTAAAGGTGTCGATAAAAAAGATGTTTCTGATCAAATCTATAAACAATATCTTACGGCTATGGAAAAAGGTGTCTGTAATTATGTTCGCACTGAATATGATCCACATATTAATAAAAGAGTTGCTCGAAGATATTTCTCTGGTGGAGTTGAATGGAACATGGATGGTGTTATTCGAGAACGTTATGGGAAAAGAGCAGGGAGCAGCATTCTTAAAACTTTTAGAAAAGCAACTGCCATTTTGCTTGTCACAGCAGTTTTTACTTTGTTTGGATCGCAGGCTGCGATGGCTTATGAGAACGGTGAATTTAATCCGGTTGAATTAGCAGCGGCTGAAGATACGGCATCTTATCAGGAAGACGCGGAAGGTGCGGAAGCGAGTCAGGGTCAATTAATGAAAACTTTTGAAAAAGTTGATGATGATTTTGATGAGTCTTCTAAGGCAGGAATCACAAAGCTTGGAAAGGCAACATCAAAAACAATAGAGGCGTATCGGAACCTGGATCCAGTAGATTGTTTTTCTAGCATAGAAGATTTCGTTGATGAGCCTTTTGCTAAAGAATTACTTCTAGAGAAAACAGAAGAAGATCCTCAGACTGCCGCTTTTTTTCGTCATAAATGGATCAACACTTATCTCGGCAAAGACTTAGCGCTTGCTTTAGCAAAACAATCTTCTTATCTTGGATTAACGTTAATTACAGATTATTATGAATTGCCTTTTGTTGAAGAAGTTTTACGAACTGTTTTTAATTCTTCTCAGCCACATTATGCATTTTATTCTTATTCGGATTACCAACACCTTCTTTGTTCCGAGGACGTTCTTATGGATTTTGCGAGCCTTTATCCTGGAGAAGCGGCAAAATTCTTTAATCATTACAAGGATTCACCTTCAGCTTCAAAAATAGTTAAAGGTGTTTTTACACAAGATCCGGGTGTATTCTTCGGTTTTATTCATAATTATAAAGATCTTCCTGACATTGAACAGATGGTTAAAAATGTTCGAGAAAAAGATCCTCATGCAGCACTTATGTATGCAGATCGGTATAAAAATAAAGGTTTTGCTATAGAAACGATTTTATATTCTGCAAACCGCGATCTTTGGTCAGCGCTGGCATATGAGCAGCTTTATGCATCTCTTTATCAAGAAAATCCTTCTTTTGAAAAAGAAATGAATTTGATATTAAGCAAAATCCGGCTTGATGCCAAACAAAAACCTTTGATAAGTCTCAAGGATGTTCAGGTAGCAGCTAAAAAAGCAAAAGATCTTTATAGTCAAATTAGAAGAGATTCTTTGCCTGAATATTATAAGAATAAAGAAGCTATTCAAAAAGAGTTTCAAGGCATAAAGCCTATTGGATTAATCGGATTTTTGAATGAAGCATACATTTATGATTTATGGTTAGCTTCGAGACTGACAGGATTAAGACCAGAGTTTATCATGGCGGTTTACGCTCAGGAAGGCGGAGCTAAAGTGCATCAAGGAAGCAAGTATTCTTCTGATCAAATTGTTGATGCTTATGTAGAGGTTGGGATGGATAAACTTGCTTTTGAGCTTCCAGCATTATTAAGATCAGGATTTAGAATTGAAATTAATAAGTTTTTGAAGTCTAAAGAAAACGAAGGAGGAATGCGTCTTAGAGTGGTTCATGCAAGTGAAAAAGTATTGATGCAGGCTCTTGCGGCGATGTTGGCTTTAGACCAAGAAAAATTTCTTAAGAAAGATATTAATGAAAAGTGGGGTCCAGGAAAATGGAATACTCTTTCTGATACACAAAAAGAATTTTGGACATATCTTTATTATCATGCAGGAGAAGGATTAGGAAAAAAGATTTTATACGAAGAAGGATTTGATTGGAAGCTTCCCACTGATGACTATGATAGCGAAGAAGGTTTATTGAGAAGGTTTACAAACGCTTCTAGGGCTATTGGTGGTGTGAAATTATTAGAAGAGATGAAGATTCTTACGTTAGATTCACAAGAAGATTCACAAGAAAAAGAGATCCGTAAAGTTTCTCCTGTGACGACAGAAGATTTTAAAAACGTTTTTAGTTATCAAATTGGTGGAGAAAGTTTTGAAA
>CAZYOA010000012.1:0-13891 GCA_964648665.1 uncultured Planctomycetales bacterium
TTATTGATAAATACTTATCTTCTGAGAATTTCTCAAAAGTGTATCGAATGCCAAACTTAAAGCAGTATTTAGAGAAAAATCGATTTTTATCTCAAGATCTCGATATGGGTCTTGAAAAGAAATGGATTTTGCCAGAAGGAATAAGCGAAATGGATCTTCAGAAGTTTTCTCTGATGTTAATTAGTGGGCTTTTTAATGTGCATTCAAATCCACAAGAACTGCAAAGATTATTTGTAAAATTAATAAATGAAATCATAGATCTTAATCCAGAGTTTCAGGAACAGGAAATATATGAGTACAGACAGGCCCCTGATGTTTTATTTGATTTTCTTTTTGGCGTTGCCTCTCGGTATAACAAAAATGATATTGAATATTATGCTCATATAAAAAGTGGAATGAAAGGAATTGATTTCTTAAATAGACAAACAAGAAGAAGAGAAAGGGTCGAATTTCAGCTTCATAAAGTTGGAAAAACATTAACGGATGGACAGTATACGCCGTCCCCAGAAAGCTTAGATATTATCGAAGCTAAGCTTGGTAAAATAGCAAAGAAGACCGCATCTTCTAAGATTATCAGCGAAACAGATGATGAAAGATTTGAGCGAATGGCGATGGAGTCTCTGAAACGCCTGGATGCCCAGGGAGAATTAGTTTCATATTCTGATCAAGAGTCTTTGCAGCTAAATCAGCGAAAAGATGATATTGTTCTCGAGAGTATTAAAGACTTAAAAGAAGTCGTGGATATTTTTGATGCTAATCAAGAAGCGGGCGAAGATACTTATCTTTATCATAAAAATTATAAGTTTTGTCGCATTGTTAAAATTGATAAAGAAAGAAATCGGATAACTTTAAAGCAGATTAATGAGGATAATTATTTTGATGATTTTCTGCATTCTGATGATATCTTTGCGACTCCCGATTGGTCTCTTATGGATCTTGATGGTCAATATTTAAGAGAAAATAGTTTTACGGTTGTGGTTAAAGATAAGTTTCTTTCTGAAGCAATTGTAGTGGAGGAAGGTTTCTTTTTTGAACGTTCTTTCGACTCTGAAAATTTTGATGATCAAGAAGAAGATTCCTTTGAATCGTTTGAGAAATATTTTGATCATATAGGTCTGGATTTTGATTCTCGGGATAATGATACATCGCGTTTTGATTTCTTAAAAGGTTTAAAAAAAGAGATCAATAAATTAATCAAGAGTGGATTTAAAATCGACTTTGAATTGATTCAGACATTCTTTCTAAATAATCAATATAACGAAGAAAGGTTGTTGCATTTCTTTAGAAGTTTAAATGCAATAAATGAGAATAAAAATATTAGTTTTAATGAATTCGTCAAGATATCTGATTCTTTGTTTATTAATTTTATGAATGAAGATGGCAGGACAGATCATAAAATATTTTTTCTTCATCAGCTTTTTAAGTTCATGAAAGAGATTTTTGATGTTGAAGGGAAGGTTGTTGATTTCGAAATTATTAAGATCTATTGGTCGTTTGTACATTTAAGGAATTTTGAGTCAAGCTTTGATCCGATTCAGACAATGTCGCTTTATTTGAGTGAGTTTTTAGATGTTGCTTATGGAAAAAAAGCTGATGATATTCGAAAAAAGATAACAACTGCGCTAGTTTCTTTTGAAGAAAAGAAAGTGTTGCGTGTTTTGGATGATGAGAAGCTTAGTGACGATGATAAGGGTCGATTAGTAAATCATCTTAGTGACAATTATGGTATGAGTGAATCTATTGCCAAGCAGACAGTTAATAAGCTTTTCAAATTAGAAAATGAAGAAATTTTTTCTGCCATTGAGTATAGTTTATTAGTTTTTGAAGACAAAGAACTTCTTGGGCTTATCTTGGAGAAGGTCAATGCGCCAGAAGATTTATTTATTTTTTATGGGGCGGAGCAGATGGTTGACGGGCAGAAAATAGAGCGCAGAAGATCTCAGCTTGAGCTATTAGATTCTAAAGGAATGATGAAATTATTTAAAAGTTTAATAAAGAATTTAAGTGGAAGATCTGGGATTGTAGCTGCCGGAAAAGTTTTGAATGAATTTTCTAAAAACAATTTAACAGCGGAAGACCTAGACTTCTTTATGATGTTGGCTAAGAGATATAGTAATTCCTCGGGAGCCATTATTGAAGAGATTATTAGCTCGAACGATAAAAATGAGATTGATTATAAAGGTAAGAATTCAAAGCGAGAAATTATTGAGTTTATAGATGCGATTGGATTTTTTTCTAGCGGGGCATTTGATCAGTATCGGAGGTCGGAAAACAAAGATAAGTTTATCAGCAATATGCAAGAATCAAGAAAGAATATTGTTGATGACAATATTTCTTTCAGAGACCTTACTAAAAAGCTTATTGGAGAAAGAATGTCTGCAATGCTTTTAACTATTCCTCCGAAGGATTCAACCTTGATGTCCGTTGAAGAAGGCAGGAGGTTAATTTTAAACGAGGTTGATGCTCAGAAAGATTTACGAAATCATATCCCAAGACTTTTAAAGGGATATAAAAACACGAAGTTGTTTTCAATTGTTAATTGGATCAAAAAAGAAAAAGTGCGCAATGCCTCAAAGATTAACGAGTGGATTCGCAATATGTTGAAGAGCAAACCTACGAGATCTTTTGACAAAACCCTTCAAACACTTTTGCAGTATGCGCAAGGAAAGGAAAGCGTTGAGAATTTAAGGAGTGCAATTGAATCTTTTGTTTTAAGCGACGAGAATGTCAGGGGAGGATTTAACGCAATTGATGTTGAAACGGATTTGCATAAAAAATGGACGCGATTACAGAATTTTATTGAATATGATATCAAAGAAGCTCTAAGGCCTGTTGTTGAGAAATTTAATGAGGAAATAAAAGGTTTTTCTCAGGGAAAGAAAAGTTTATCGACAGGAACTCAAAAGCTTATTAAATCTTTAAATAAAAACTCTAAAATTCCTGACCAGGGAATTAAGTCTATGCTTACAAGGTATGATTCTCCTGCGTTATTTGAAATTAAGGATCAACTGGAATCGATAAAGGACTTAGATTTAAGAGAGCGTATTTCATTAATTTTAGATAATTTATTGAAGGATACACAAGACGCCTCTTCTCCAAAGATAAAGAAAGTAGATATTTTGAAAGAGGTTTGGGGCGAGGTGATTGAGCAAGTAGACCAGGAAACATCTGATTACGAAAAAGATTTCTCAGGGGAAGGCCGTCTTAATTTTGGAATTGTTAAAGGTTTGCCTTATCGGGTTTGGGCATATAATTGCGGTGTTTGTGTTGGAAATAGCGATGATCTTTGGGATGATCCATCTTTTATGCTATTGGCAGTATTTAATGAAAATAATCAAGCTGTCGGTTTTGTTCATCTTTCTCACAAGGTTATAGATGGAAAAAAGATCCTTTTTGTTCCTGGAATTAATCCAACTTCAGATTTGTTATCTGAAAGTGATCCAGAAGATTTGACAAAGAAAATAATGGATGTTGTTTCTGATATTGCGATTCAAGGCAAGTACGATGAGTTACATCTTCCGACATCTGAAATGATAAATTCAAATAAGCATGCTGTAAGAAAAGCTATAAAGAATTTATTTGGAAAGAATATTATTAAGCAATGGACTAATCCTGTTTCTTGGATAGGTGAGCTTCCTGAATATGCGATTAACGAAACATATCAAATTGATTTAAAAGATTTTGCAAAGAAATCTAAAGTAAGAAAATCTTCATCCAGCAATATAAAAAAAGCTTCTAGCTTTATCAAAGGTGGTATTGATTTTAATGAAAAAAATATTAATATTACCACTTCAGGTGGAGAGATTGAATTTACGATTCCCCTAGATCTTCAAAATATCAGCTCGAGCAGCATACAAGGTTTTGTTCCTATTATTATCAACGTTACTCCGCTTACAAATTTTACAGGTCTTTTAGGCCTTGATGATACAGATAAAGAAGATAATGAACGACTTAGCTATGTGCCTGAATTAGTGGGAGACAAGCAATCTTGATAAGAAATATCAAACATCTTCATTTAAAGGAAGCGTTTCCCCAAAACCCCTGAAAACCCCTTTAAATTACATATATATAATCTATACTTTTATAGTTAGGGTAGAAGCTTATATGAAAGATAGATGAACACGAAGAAAGGACGTATGTTTTATTATTATCAAAAACGTCATATTACGCTTAAATGCATTGTATTAGCTATCGTCTTTTTCTTTGCAGTTAATAGCGTATGCCCTAATCAAGCCCTAGCGCAGAGTATGTCAGGACTGCCTGCGCCAGGTACTATGGTTTCTTTAAGCCCGGCCTTCACCCCAGCCATTCTTCGTGGAATAAGAGTCTATCCTGACAATGCTCTTAAATTCGACTTTATCGTCGATTCTGGAGATACCGGGCTTAAAGGACCTGAGTTAAAAGATGTTTCTGAACGTCTTATCAAGTACTTTCTAACAGCACTTACCATTCCTGAAGACAACCTATGGGTTAATTTATCTCCTCATGAACAAGACAGAATCATTCCTAATTCTCTTGCTGTTACAGATATGGGTATAGATATGCTCTCCCAAGACTATCTCTTAAAACAAATCACAGCTTCTTTAATCTATCCCGAAGATGAACTTGGTAAACAGTTCTGGCAGAAGATCTATAAGAAAGCTTATGAGCAGTATGGAACTACTAACATCCCTGTAGATACCTTTAATAAGGTCTGGATCATGCCTGACAAGGCTGAAGTCTATGTAAAGGATGATAGAGCCTTCGTAGTTGAATCAAAACTTAAAGTTATGCTCGAAGAGGATTATGTGGCGCTGCAAAGCAATGCAGAATTCGAAGCGAACGCGAGGGGTGTAGCACAATCAAGTAATGCTAATAAGAAAACTGATAACAAGCTCGCCTCCGAAATCGTTCGTGAAATTATTATTCCTGCTCTTGAAAAGGAAGTTAATGAAGGCAAAAACTTTGCTCAGCTTAGACAGATCTATAATTCTTTAATCTTGGCGTATTGGTTTAAGAATAACTTAAAGGAATCTATTGTAAACCGAGTTTATTCTGATCAACAGAAGGTTAAGGGTGTCGATGTTGAAAATGTTTCTCAAGACATCTATAAACAATACCTTAAATCTTTTGAAAAAGGTGTTTGTGATTTTATTAAGGTTGAATACGATCAATACACGCGAAAGAACATTCCTAGAAAGTATTTCTCAGGTGGAGTTGTTGGAAGGCTTGAGTTGGGTGAAAACGTTACTTTTATTGAAGCGGATAGTCATAGAGGAAGAAGAGCAGGAAGCAATCTTGTTACTAACCTAAAAATTGCAACGATTTCTATCGTGACGATAGGATTAAATTCTCTTAGACAAGGCGCTATAGGACAATGGCAAGATATGCAAGATTTAGGTTTAATTAATCAAGTTAAAGATCGATCTTCTTTTGGAGCTGTTAAGATTGCTAGTATTTCTTTGAAGAAAATTAAGAAAGCTTTTGGTTCGCGCATGGCGTTTTATGTTGTTAGTTTGGGGATTATTCTTGCTTCAGTGTTTTTTCAAGGATGTGTTTCTGATCATGGCTCTGATAGGGATAATCGAATAGAGCAAAATAAAGGAAACGATGAACGTCGTAAAAAGCAGAAAGAATTTAAAGAAAGAGCAGAACAAAATAAGAGTATAAGCATTTCTTCTTCTGAAAGATTGTTTGATTTTCCAGATCAAAGTCTTCCTGAAAAACAAAGATCCATAAAAGCATTTGCAGAAGATTATTTGTGGATGGCACCAGGAACAGATTCTTTACAAGCGTTTATGGATCGTTGGCCGTATCAAGCTCTAAGTCAAAAAAGTATTTTAGATAAAATACAAATTATATCAAAGTTTGTGAAAAGTGATTTAGGATTTAGGTATCCATCAAACTCTTCTTACTATACGAATGATCTTAAAAATGGACGCGATGTAACACGCATTTCACAATCAAAATTGGCTGTTTGTACTGGGTTTACACTATTAGGATTCTTTTTTGGAAATTATTTAGGTGTTTCTAACCAGCCTTATATGGTTTGGGTTGCTTCAGAGGGTGATTGGGGCCATGAGATGAATATTGCTTTTGATAAAAACACAGGAAAGGCTATTATTTGGGATATGGCGACTGATGCTGAACAAAGTATTGTTAGTAAGCCCTTTAATTTGTATGATTTTTATAAGGTTAAAACAAATCGAGATGGATCGAAGGAGCTAATTCTCAAAAGAGGCAAAAGATTGACTTTTGAGAAAGAGGGGAATATTGCTTGGGAAGGAGACCTCGCGACGCGTTATGCACGCATAAAACTTTCATATGCGGGAAATGATGATCAGATTAGGAAAACTGTAAGTTATCATTTTGATAATATTCAAAATATTTATAATAAAGGAATTAAAGCTTATAACAGGCAAGATTTTAAGACAGCACAAAATTTATTTGAACAAGTTATTCCTCAGGCAAAGATTTTGGCAGAAGAATATAGAAATAATAAAATTGTGAAAGCGAATTTTGAGAATCCAGGCGAAAGTGCAAAATTCTTTTCTACCATGAGCCAAGATGCTCAAGATCTTGTTGATGAAATTAAGGGTTTTAAGAATCAATCTGCTTCTGGTGGAGTTCAGAATGAGAGCGCTGGAAATGAGAAACCAAAAGTTAGTGGTGCTGCATATATTGATCAGACAAATCAAGAGATTCAGAATCTTTTTGATGACGCAGGAAAAGATTTTTCCAACAAAAAATACAATGATGCTATAAGAAAATATAATGATGCTAAAGCTCTTGCAGTACAATTAAGGGATAATCTTAGGGATAATCGAAATCTGCTAAAAGGAAAAATATCTAACATCGATGAAATTATTAAAACATTGAATAAAAATATAAAGACTGCTCAAGACAATATTGATGTTGCACGACAAAGCGCTCGAAGCACAAGTCAGGTTGAAAAAACATATTTTTGGGATGGTGTTTCTTCTAATGAGACTTCTTCATACGCAACGGCTGCTTCTAATATTAAATTGACGGAAATTCAACGTGGACGACCAAAGCTTGAGTATGGAGAATTGGAAGAATATTATGATAAAGGAGAGCAGGACAAGCCATTTATGATTTATGCAGACGAAAAAGGCAGGGGATTTAATTTTAAATCAGGAAAAGTAGCTGCAAGTTTTCCTTTGCCGGGAGCGAGATTTTTTGGTCAGCAAACATATTTAAAACTTGGAAGTGAAATCTTGGGAACTTCTCCAAGTGCAGTTGGAATAAGATACGTTGTTAGTAACAAGCAAGATTTTGTTGAATTTACAGCTTACGCAGGAGACAAGGGTAAGCTTAAGGTAAAGAAAAAAGAAATTATTCGACTTTTGCCTAAGGGTGAAGGCGATGAGTGGGAATTTATTAAATTTAGAAATGAAAAAACGAGTGATGTTATGAAGGCTTTGTCTGTAAAGTTAGATGAAGTTAGTGAGAGCATAAGAGTGAGGCAAGAGAACGGAGAAGACAGCCAATAGTACCCTGAGATTGAAGACTCAAGAGATGCTAAAGCAGATATTCTAAATAGTGGAAAAGTTTATGATATTACGTTTTATAAAAGTGGATTTAAGGGATTTTTGGAGGTTCTTAATAAAGCTATTGAGTCTTATAATGAACAAATGCAGGGTTCAGATAAGAGAATAAAACTTATTCCTGGTCTCTGGAAGACTGCGATTGCTTCTATCGTTTTGAGTCGTGATCGTTATGATGAGAAAGCTAAAAAGCCTGAAGATAAAATTTCTCGTGTTCTTTTGGAGAGTAATCAGGACCAGCTTATTTTTAGATTTTTAAAATCAGATGAATCTGAAATCTTTAATATCGTTTTAGATAATGTTGAGCACAGGGGAATTAGAAAATGGGATATTACAAAAAGTAATCGAAAGAAACAACAGAGAGCGAAAGTAGAAAAAAGAGTTGTAGTCTTGCCTGATGTTTCAGAGCAGCAAGAAAGGGAGGCACAAAATTTTATTCATCAAGAACGCGAGCGAATCTTTTCAGAAATTATGAAGAATCAAGAGCCTGGATTTGAAGCCTTATTGTTTTCTGAGGAGTTGCTGAATGCCGGGAATCAGAATTCTGATATTGTTTTGGAAGAATGGGAAACGTTTATCCCTGAAGAATGGGAAGCGATTATTCCTGAAGATTTAAGAGTTGATATTTTAGATGTGATTTCTGTAACAAGTTTTATTAATCTTGAAGAGCAGCCGTGTCTTAAAATTATATCTTTAACCGATCGCTTGTCTGATTCCGAAGGAAACATAGACATGGCTTTTCCCGAAGTTGCTGAAGAACGGAAAGTTATTTTTGTTAAAAATGAGGATGGTATTTGGAGGACTCAACAAGAAATTGATAAAATTGAAGATCTAGAAAGAGAACAGGAAGAAAGAAAACAACGACTTAAGGATATTGAAAGTCAAATTAGTAGTCTTTTTTCTGAATCTCGAGAGAAATTCCCAGATGGAGTTCTATTTGATTATGATCTTTATAAAGATAAAGATTTTGAATTGAATCGCATTATGAATAAAGCTCTCTTGGATGCAAAATACCGAATACATAATTATTCACCAATTAGCATGGGAGAAAGATTGGTTCGTGAAAAATGCAATTTTGTGCGCATGACAAGAACGATCAAGAATAAGAATATTGTTGATATTGTATTTGCATTTTATTATGAAGATATTGAGGGTCAGATAAAGCCATATAAGCAATCGTTGGTTTTTGATCGAACAGGGAAGGATGGAAAATGGATAAGAAAAAATGGACAAATTATTGAAGAGGATTTTGAATTTGCTCAAAATCTTACGATAAAGAAGGATGCAATCCCACTGGTTAAAGCGTCTTCTATAATAAAAGATCCTTTTTATGATTTGTCATTTCCTGCAATAGATTCTAAGAATTCTACTGGTGTTGTTGCTTCTAGTAACTTAAAAGTTTTTATTTATGATAAAAAGAGTGGTCGTGAAATAAGCAATAAAAAGGACATTAATTTCGATTCGGTTCAAATTTTTGTTGAAAATAAAAATGGAGATCCCGTTGGGGCAGCACTAATAGAAGCAGAAAGTTTTAGTAAGCTTTCAGGTCTTTCTAGGAAAACAAGACGTAAAAAAGAGAAACGAGGAATTGTAGCGAAAATTTCTGAGGATGATCGTCTTTATCTTAAAGAAATTGAAATTGATTCAGAAAAGGATAGATATCAAGTTTTGGAAGAAACGATGAATGCAATTATCGACTTCTTGGAGAAGAACGGAAGGAGTGAAATTATCTTACAGAATGCTTTGGTTTCAGGTCAACAAACATCAAATAATTTGGTGCGATATTTAAGTACAAATCTTAGGGTTAGTTATCGTCAGAAAGTGGGAGGATTTCATATTAGGATTAATAAGAACAATTACCAGGACGGAGCTTACTTTTTAGATTTCTCTAAGGTTGAAACTAGGAATTATTTTTCTGCAAAGATGAAATATCTTTATTTTCGAAGAAATAGTAATTTTAATTTTGATCAGAGACGTTTAAATCTTAATTTCTGGAGGTTTATCATTGATGAAAAAGAAAAAACTTTAATATTTGTAAAAGATGGGTATCTTGCAGGATATGCGCAGCATGATGAGAATTTGCATAACAAAGTAAAACAAAGCAATGGAACGTATTTACAGACTCTTGTTTTAGATAAGAAATATGAAAATGATGATAATTTATTTTTGATACTTGATGAATTGATTGATACTTTTAAAGATCAGAAATTAAAAAGAATATATTTTGATTTTGGTGATTTTTATATTTCTTCATTTGCGAATTCTGAAGTTACTATTGAAAATTATTCATCTGAAATGTTAAGCGCGTTAAACCGCTATTGTATAAAAAAAGGTTATTTTCTGTCTGATCCCGATTTGTATCGAAAATATTATATTGATTTCTATCCTTCTAACCAAAGAGATGGGAATAAAGATAAGAGAATAGCATCATCAAATACGGGAGCTATTGATTTTAATGTTGCGGATGCGGGCGCTGAAGAAAAAAGAGATCAGGCAGATTTTGCTAGGCCTCAATCTGCTAAGAATATTATTCAAATGATTAGACAAGGGAAGCTAGACAATAAAGAAGTATTCATTTTTGATTATGATGGCACGATCGCAAGAGATAAAAAGGCTATGCAACCTGAAATGGTTGATATATTTCTGCGAGCAATTAATAAAGGGAAAAGGGTTGTTGTGTTGAGCACTGGAAATTTTGGAAGGTTGAAAGACCATCTTGAAGAGAGCGTAGATAGTCGTGGTATAAAATTAAGGGATAGTTTAACTGGTGATAAACATTTTTGGCTATATGAAGGACGTGGCGGTGGCGCGTATCAGGTGAGTAGCAGTAGATATCGTAAAGACTCTAGTTATGCCATTCCATTTAAAAATAAAGAAATGATTAAGAATTTCTCAAATATTCTATTGTTGATTAAAGAGAAATTCTCTATAGAGAGTGAGGAAATTCAATTATTTGAGTCTGAGGCGATGGTGGCTGTTAGATTTAGGTTATTAAACAAAGAAAAAATACCAGAAATACTTGATTATCTTAAACAACAAACAAGAGATCAAGGGCTTTCGTTGCCGAGTGAATTTGGACCTTTCATTAATACAAGTCCGTCTGTTGATGAGCTAAACGGAAAAGAAAATGTTGATAATCTTTATCATGCCTGGTTTTTATCAACTGATAAAGGGGAGGTTATAGAGAAGCGTATTATTCCTTTGCTTTGTGAAGGCGATGTATCCAAGGCGATATATTTTGGCGATGGTTATAATCCTGGTGAGTCAGATGCGGAAGTTTTAAAAGTGCCAAATCTTACAAAAGTTGATGTCGCTCATCATGCAGAAACAATGGAGGTCGTTGAAGTATTGATTCAGAGTCCTACGATAGGATTGGAGAGTGATAATAGCCTTCCCGCATCCAGCCTTGATGGGATTGCGAGCTCTGATATCAAAGGTGGTATTGATTTTAACTCTGAGAGCATGAATGTCGAAACGACTGGAGATGAGATCTATTTTAATGTTCCTTTAAGTGATCAAAATTTTAATTTAATGAATATTGAAGGCTTTAAGCCCGTTATCATTAATATTGTTCCTGCATTAAACGTTTATCAGCTTTTAGGGCTTTCAGACCCCAAGAATCAATCTGTATAAAATCCTGCCTAATAATTATGAACCTATTTTCCTTCGTGAAAATTATTGCAAAATAAATTTCAAAGAGTATCATAGACAAATATTGTTTTTCTCTAGTAGGTGTTTTAAAAAAGGTTTAATATAAATTAATAAGGAATATTTATGTTAAGAAAATTTTTCTGGCTTGTCATGTTATCTTTGGGTATTGGCGCTGCAGGCTTTTGGGTTGGATTAAGCGTTCATCAGTCTTTGATTGTTTCTATTTTTTCCACCTCTATTTTAGGAACTCTTTTCTTTTGGGATTTTCGCTTAAGTTTTGTTTTCATAGGGAGCGGTCTTCTGTTGTCCATGAATGCTGTTCATTTAGATGACTTTATCCGCTTTGCTTCTTTAGATGTAATTTTATTTTTGATTTCTATGATGATTATTGTTGGCATGATGAAAGAGGCTGGACTCTTTACTTGGCTTGTGACTCTTGTTTTGCGGATTAAGAATCTTAATGGTACAAAGCTATATGTCTTGACTATGCTGACATCAGCTTTTTTATCGGGTTTGATGGGAGAGGTTGCATCTATCATTGTCGTGGTAACAGTTATTCTTGATATTTGTGATTTTTTGGAAATAGATCCTATTCCTTTAATTATTTCATCGATTATTGCAACAAATGTTGGTTCGGCAGCAACTGTTTTAGGAAATCCGGTTGGTGTTTTAATTGCAGCGCGTGGTAAATTATCTTTTGAAGATTTCTTAACGCACGCTCTACCTGTTTCGGTTCTTGCTTTGATTTTGGCTGTTGGAGTTGTTCTTGTGTATTATCGAAAAAGCATTGCAGAGATTTGTGATAAGCTCAAAGATTATCAAGATGATAAAAGCTTCCTTTATCTGATATCGATTCCGCCGGACCATCGAGCGAAGGTTAGTATTGGTATCTTTGCGGTAACAATACTTTTAATTTCTTTACATAAACGATTAGAAATGCTCCTAGGCCTTGTGGACAATACATTGCTTTTTATGATTCCCGTCATTTCTGCTGGTGTTGTGATGGCGTATCGTCATGATAAAGCTCGGCATTATATCGAGCATGAAGTTGAGTGGCCATCAATTTTGTTTTTTATGTTTTTGTTTGCACAAGCTGGTGTTATTCAGTCAACAGGGATTGCTGGATTTTTGGCTCAGAAAATGATCGGATCGATTGGAAATTATCCGCAAGTTTTATCCGGTATTGTTTTAATGACGAGTGGATTTCTTTCTAGTGGGGTTGACAACGTTGTTGCTGTTGCTTCGTATGTGCCTATTGTTCAAAGTTTAGGGGAGCTTCATGTTAATATGAAATCATTATGGTGGGCGCTTCTTTTTGGTGCTTGCTTTGGTGGAAACATAACCCTTATTGGTTCTACAGCGAATATTGTTGCGCTTGGTCTTCTTGAGAAAGAGCGAAATCTAAAAGTAAATTTCTTCCAATGGCTTCGCATTGGTTTTATTGTAGGTGTTTTAACTATGTTTTTAGCAATGTTATTAGTTGTGTTTGTTCCATTCTTTTCATCCTAATATGTCAATTATCAAAGTAATTCAAAAAGATATCACGGCTCTTTGTGTTGATGCAATTGTTAATGCAGCGAACTGTTCATTGCTTGGAGGGGGAGGCGTTGATGGAGCGATTCACAAGGCGGCAGGTTTAAAGCTTTTAGAAGAATGTCGAAAGCTTAAAGGGTGTGAAACGGGAAGCGCGAAGATAACAAAGGGATATAATCTTGCGGCTAAATATGTTATTCATGTTGTCGGTCCTGTTTGGACGGGAGGCAGAAAAGATGAAGACTGTCTTTTGGAAAGTTGCTATGTAAACGCGCTTAAGGTTGCCAGTCAGAATAATATTAGGACAATTGCCTTTCCTTGTATTAGCACAGGTGTTTATCGTTTTCCAAAACATAAAGCTGCAGAGATTGCTGTGAGAACAATTAATCAAAATTTAAGTAAGTTAAAAATAGAAGAAGTTATTTTTTCTTGTTTTTCTTTGCAAGATTTTCGAATTTATGAGAATTTGCTAAAAATATAATAAAAATAATTTATATTGATTTTTTTCATTTTCTAAATTAAAATAATTATGCAAATTTGATAAGTATCTATTAAGGAGGATGTATGAAAATTACTCAAATCAGGGAGCTTTTAAAAGACAAAAGAGTTACTGAGGAAATTTATAAGCATTTATGGATTGAAAGTCAAAAGGCTGGCTATAGCATAGGCTTGGAAAGAGCGACAGATGAGTGGATTAGACTTTATTCTGATGGTTGGATGAAATATAATATGCCTGAGAGTTTTGCAAAGGCTAAGAAATCAAAACCAAAAGCAAAAAAAGTAATAAAACCTAAAGCGATATCAAAAAGAAAAACAAAAGCGAAGGTTGCTAAGAAATAAATCTTGTTTTAAATAAGAATTCATAGTGGGCGGCTCAAGAAACTGAGCCGCCCATTTTTTATCATTTCTAAAATCTGTTATTGTTTTGTCAGTTTTTATTGAGGAAAGATATCTTGGTAAGCGTATAAAATAAAAACCCTCCAATAAATGAAGGGTTTTTATTTAAAAATGTATACGTTGCTATTATTTCTTTTTCTTCTTTGCAACTTTTTTTACAACTTTCTTCTTTGCTACTTTCTTTACAACTTTCTTCTTTGCAACTTTTTTTACAACTTTCTTCTTTGCAACTTTCTTTACAACTTTCTTCTTTGCCACTTTCT
>CAZYOA010000012.1:13991-58370 GCA_964648665.1 uncultured Planctomycetales bacterium
TTTACAACTTTCTTCTTTGCAACTTTCTTTACAACTTTCTTCTTTGCCACTTTCTTCTTAGCTGGCTTTTTCTTTTTTACAACCATCGGGATTCCTCCTTTCACAATTGTTATTTTTATATTAACATTATATTTTTTATGATGCAAAAATATTTTCACTTTTTTTTATTATTTTTTATTTTTTATTTTAATACTTTTATTGAATTTTATTGAAAAATATTATAAAATAAGTTATGAATTCTAGAAAATATCTCTCGACGAGAATTTAAATGTATTTTTTAAAATAAGAAATGATCATGATAAAAGAATTTTCATCTATTTATATTCATATTCCTTTTTGCGAGCAAAAATGTTTTTTTTGTTCTTTCGTTGTTTGTGTTTCAAAAAAACATCGTATTGATGAGTATTTAAAAAGTTTAAGTTTAGAAATGAAAAAATACAAAGGACAAAAAATAAGTACGATTTATATTGGTGGTGGAACTCCAAGCGTGTTAAATGAAGAAGAAATTAAAGAACTTTTTCGTATTATTAAAAATAATTTTTTTATCCAAAAAAAATGCGAGATCACTTTTGAAGTAAATCCTGATTCTATGAGTTTTAAAAAAGCGAAAGTTTTAAAGGCCCTGGGAGTTAATCGAATAAGCATAGGGGCACAAACATTTAGCAAAAAATATTTAGAATTTTTAGGAAGAACTCATAAATCAAGTGATATTAAAAAGTGCATGTCTACTATGCGTAGCGCTGGTTTTATAAATATCAATCTTGATTTTATGTATGGCTTTCCTGGGCAAATCTTGCAAGAGGTCAGGAGAGATCTTAAGAAAATGATTAATCTTAAAAGCGATCATCTTTCTCTCTATACGTTGAGCATTGAGCCTAACAGTAAATTTTATAGAAAAGGGATGCTTCTTCCTTTGGAATCGACTATGGAAAAATTTTATTTGAGCACGTGTGAAGTTTTAGATCAAAATGGGTTTGATCAATATGAAATTAGTAATTTTTCTCAAGAAGGAAAAGAGTCAAAACATAATTGTGTTTATTGGCAGGGTGGCGATTATGTTGGCTTTGGGATTGGGGCTCATTCACATCTTAAGGGAAGACGCTTTTGGAATATTTCAAAACTTTATGAGTACATTACAAAAATTAAAGATGGCCAGTCTTCTATTGAAGATAAAGAATATTTGAAGATTGATGATCGCATGATTGAGCAATTGCTTTTTGGGTTGCGAATGAATGCAGGAGTGAACTTAGGTTCTCTTAAGAAGAGATTTGGAAAAGAAATTCCAGGTAAAAAAAGAAATTTGATTAATCAATTTATTGATGATGGATTTTTGGAAGTGAGGCGCGGATTTTTAAAAGCTACAAAGACGGGACGACTTATTTTAGATGAGCTTTCAGCAAGATTGATTTAATTATTTATTTCTTTGAATTTTCTTCTAAGAAAAAAACGTGCTCACAATCGTAGCAAAAATATTTTTTGACCCAGACGCTTTTCTTTTTCTTATAGTGAACGTAGTTTTTTCGAACTTGTTTGATGATGTAGTCCATGGTTGAGAAGAAAGGGTAGGCTAGAGAGCCAACAATGATGAGCGTTAAGAAAAAATAAGTTTTTTCTCCAATGCGGCTTGCAAGAATTGATCCAACAACAAGCCATGAAAGTAAAAAAGCCATGAGTGCGACTGTGAGAGCCGGAAAAGAGACTTTTGCTTCTTGGGGGGGAGATAGTTTGATGGTGAGGCTTTCTTTTCGTTCATCTGGGATTCTATTTTTTTTAGCAATTTCTGTTTCAACTTCGTCTTCAAAAAGTTTTCGTCCTGCATTTCTTGATTTCAAACAACGATAAACGTAAGAGACTCGATCGGTGTATTTTGAGTCACAGTTTGGACAAAATATTTTTTTTTCTTTTTTTAATGTTTTCATTTAATAAGATGACTGCATATCTTCAACGATATCTTGAGTTTGTTTAAAAAGTTTAAATAGGGCATCTTGAATATACTTTTTGTATTTTGTTTTTAGTTTAAGATGTTTGATAATTTCTTGAGACTCTGAAGTTAAGGCTTCAATTTTATTAAGACTATAGTCAAGGCTTCCAGACTCAAAAAAGATTTTTCGAATTTTTTTAAGATCAGAATATGTTTTCTTTGGTTTTTCAAAACAATGCAAGAATTCTTTTTTTCTTTTTCCCCGAAGATGGCGGTATGCATGACAAACAAGAATTGTTTTTTTGCATTCTGAGATATCACTTAAAATAGATTTTCCAATCTTTTTTTCTGCAGAAAAAATGCCTATGATATCGTCTTGGATTTGAAATGCTTGACCCATTAAAAGCCCGAGACGAGATAATTTCTTAAGATCTGGTTTTGGAGCTCCGGCTAAAATTGCCCCAATGATTAGTGGACATTCAAATGTATAGCGTGCAGTTTTTAAACTATAGTTTAAAAAAACGTCTTTTTCTTTAATTTTGCTAATCTTTTCAAAACCGTGGACAATATCAATAAATTCGCCCATAGCGGTAAAGGCAGCTGTTTGAATAAAATATTTTAAAGCTTGTTCTTTTCTTTTTAAGTCTTCATTGATGGATAAAAAGGCATCAATCGCAAGTGCATAAACAATATCGCCTGCGACAATGGCTAAGTCTGTGCCAAGTTTTTCTTTGTCTTTTATTTTAATCGTCTTGGATAGAATTTTATGAATTGTTGGTTTTCCGCGGCGAAGATCTGAGCAATCAATAATATCGTCATGAATAAGCATAAAGTTGTGTAAGAGTTCAAGGCAAGCAGAGGCTGTATAAAGATTTTTGGAGGAAACTTTCTTTTGTGCGTATCCTTTGTAGCTTAGGACCATCAAAAGAGGGCGAATGCGCTTGCCTTTTCGAGAACAAAAATCTTTAATACTTTCAAAAAGAATGGGATGAACTAAGTGAAATTTATATTCTTTTTTAATTCTTTCAAGAAAATCTTGAAGGTTTTTGTTGATATGTTTTTTGTATGTTTCAATCATGGACAGATCCTTTGTGTATTTTTAAATATCGTATCATACGTCAGTTTTCTGTTCAACTTTAATTATCAGTTGTTAATTGACCAACGTTAGGTGAAACGATACAATAGAAAAAAATAAGTAATTATAAAAAGGAGATTTTATGAGACAGTTTAGACTTTTTAGTTTAGGTATTTTCGTATTGTTATTTTTTGTAGGCTATGTTTCAGCAGAAACAATTTATCTTAAGAATGGGCGATCTGTGACGGGCACGATTATTGAAAAGACTGATCGACAAATTAAAATTGATATTGATGGATTTCCGTTAACATATTATCTGGATGAAGTTGATCGGATTGAGTCTGGCGAGATGTTGAGTGAGGCCAAAGAAAAACCTCAAAGAGTTAAGCCAGGAAGTATTTTGAAGAATACATCTAAAAGTCGAAAAGAATTGGCATTGCGTTATATGGAAGTTGCTGGTGTTAAAGATAGTCTGCGTAAAACGTTTGATAATGTGATTGCTCAGGCACCGAATGAAGATAAAGCAAAATTGACAGAAGCTTTTGATGTAGAGGATATCGTTATTGAGCTCGGGCCTATTTATGAGCAATATTTTACGGAAAGCGAGTTACAAGATTTAATTGATTTTTATGAAAGTCCAACAGGACGTAAGGTTTTGGAAGTTAATCCGATGATTTTAAAAGATAGCATGGAAATTAGTTATAAATATTTTCAGGATAAGCTTGAATAAAGTTTTTTAGCAAAAGCAAAACTTGTTGGTTTGCAAGTATTTGCAAGAAATTTATGATTTGGTGTTTAGGTAAAATATTTCATTTTTAGCCCATTTTCTATAAAAAATGGGCTATTTTTATAAAAAAATAATATTTATATATCTTCATATATATCAATATGTTATATAATATTAAATAATATTTATGTGATTATTGGGGCCTTTTCGTTTGACCTTAAATATTTTTTTTGATATATTGTTGGAGTTCAAAAATCCATCATTTGTCTGGCAGTTTAAGACAATTTTATTTTCTAACCGAATTCTAGAGAAATTATAAAAAAGGAGAAAAGTACTATGATAGAGCGCTATACGCTATCAAAAATAGGAAACGTTTGGTCTGAAAAGCGTAAACTTGATATTATGCTAAAAATTGAAATTTTAGCTTGTGAGGCAATGGCTAAGCTCAAACTTATTCCAAAGAAGTCTATGGAAAATATTAAGAAGAAAGCTAAGTATGATCTTGATGAGGTTAAGAGGATTGAAGAGAAAACAAAACATGATGTTGTAGCTTTTATTGTCAATGTCGGACAAAGTATTGGCCCAGATGCTCGCTATCTTCATATGGGTCTGACATCTTCAGATCTTTTGGATACTTCGTTGTCTGTTCAATGTATTGAAGCTTGCGATATTATTCTTTCTGATATAGAAAAAACATTAAAGGTATTAAAAAAACAAGCTAAGAAATATAAAGATACAATTTGTATTGCTCGTTCACATGGTGTTCATGCGGAACCAACAACTTTTGGTTTGAAGTTAGCTGTTTGGTATGATGAGATGAGACGAAATCAAGAGCGTTTAGAGCAGGCTCGAGAAAGTTTACGCGTAGGAAAGCTTTCAGGGGCAGTTGGAACATATGCAAATGTTGATCCATCGGTTGAAGAATATGTTTGTCAAAAACTTAATCTTAAACCTGCGAATGTAGCGACTCAAATTATTCAAAGAGATGTTCATTGTCAATTTCTAACTACGGTTGCTCTTATTGGTTCTTCTTTAGATAAGTTTGCGACAGAAGTTCGTCATTTGCAAAAAACAGAAATTCTAGAAGTTGAAGAGCCATTCTTTAAAGGTCAGATTGGATCTTCAGCTATGCCTCATAAAAGAAATCCTATAATATGTGAGCGAGTTTCAGGGCTAGCGCGTCTTTTGAGATCTAATGCAATGGCTAGCTTTGAAAATATTAATCTTTGGCATGAGCGCGATATTAGTCATTCTTCTGTCGAGCGCGTAATATTGCCAGATAGTACGATCGCACTTCATTATATGTTTAGTAAATTTATCCCAGTTCTAGAGGGATTATTGGTTTATCCAAAGAATATGATTCAGAATTTAACTAAAACTAGGGGTCTTATTTATTCACAGAGAATTCTTTTAGAGCTTATGAAAAAAGGATTAACTCGAGACGATGCGTATGCGATTATTCAGCGTTGTGCTATGCAAGTTTGGCAAGAGACGTCTGACTTTAAAGATGTTTTAAAGCGTGATCGAAAACTTCGAAAGCATATGGGACCAAGTACGATTGACACATGTTTTGATGTTAAATATTATATTCGTCATCGAGATAAAATCTTTAAGAAAATTGGACTTTAATTTTAAGCAGTTGTATTTTTAAAATAATAGGAGTGATTATGGAAAAGAAAAATCAAATTTATGAAGGTAAAGCAAAGATTCTTTTTGAGACAGATTCTCCAGATCTTTTAATTCAATATTTTAAAGATGATGCGACTGCATTTAATGCGCAAAAAAAAGGAACTATTAATCAAAAAGGTATTTTTAATAATAAAATTTCAACAAAAGTTTTTGAATATCTTGAAGCCGAAGGCATTCCAACTCATTTTGAGAAAATGCTTAGTGACCGAGAGATGTTGGTTAAGAAAGTTGAAATTGTTCCTATCGAAGTTATTATTAGAAATGTTGCAGCCGGTTCTTTATGTCGATTGTTGAATCTTGAAGAGGGAATGAAGCTTAAGTGCCCAATTTTAGATTTTTGCTATAAGGAAGATTCTCTAAATGACCCTTTAATTAGCGAATATCATATTAGAGCATTTGATTGGGCAACGGATGAAGAGGTTGAGCAAATGAAAGAATATGTTTTTAAGATTAATGATCTTATGAAAAAATTCTTTTTGGCTGTTAATCTTGATTTGATTGATTTTAAAGTTGAATTTGGTCGCTTTAAGGGAAAGCTTATCTTAGCTGATGAAATTTCTCCTGATACATGTCGCCTTTGGGAAGTTGGAACAGGCAAAAGGTTAGATAAGGATCGTTTTAGAAAAGATCTTGGAAATGTTGAAGAGGCTTATCAGGAAGTATTAGATAGAGTTGCAAAATAACTCTTTTTGTTTTTTAAACAATTTTAAAATTCTTATTTTATGATCTGGCGCGTAGAAATAAAAGATAAAGAAACTATTTTTGATGCTGTGGGTCATGCCGTATTTTGTGATATACAAGATTTAGGCATCGACACAATCAGCAAGGTTCTCGTTGAACAAGTTTTCTTAATCGAAGGCCAAGTCACCCCCCGAGGAATTCAGAAAATCTGCAAAGAACTTCTTGTGGATCCTGTTGTTCAAGATTATCAGTGTACGCAAAAATCTAAAATTCCTATAACAAAAAAGAAAGATTGTCAGATTGTTGAAATTGCTTACAATCCTGGCGTTATGGATCCGGTTGAAGAATCGACTTTAAAGGGAATCAAAGATTTAGGTATTTTAAATGTTTGCTCTGTTCGCACAGCCAAAAAGTATCTTTTATTTGGCAACCCAACAAAAAAACAGCTTGAGATTATTGTTAATCGAGTTTTATCTAATAAGCTGATTCAGCATGTTGTTGATTTTTCATCGAAAAAAACAAAAACACCAAAAAAAGAAGTTAAGCAAAAAGAAAATCGCGCTGTTATTGTTGATCTTCTTAATCTTAAAGAAAAAGAACTTTTAAAATTAAGCCAAGACGGTCAATTGTTTTTAAATTTAAACGAAATGAAGACCATTCAAAAGCATTTTAAGAAGCTAAAGCGAAATCCTACAGATTGTGAGATTGAAACGATTGCGCAAACATGGAGCGAGCATTGTCATCATAAAACATTTCGTGGAAATATTGAATATACACATTTTGAAAAAGGTAAGAAGAAAACTTCTATTATTCGCAATCTTTTTAAATCAACTATTGTTAAAGCAACTAGCGAGATTAATGCACCGTGGTGCGTATCTGTTTTCCATGACAACTCAGGTGTTATTAAGTTTGATAAAGATTCTAATGTTTGCTTTAAAGTCGAAACTCATAATCACCCGTCAGCGCTTGAGCCTTTTGGTGGGGCGAATACAGGTATTGGCGGAGTTATTCGTGATTCACTGGGCACAGGATTAGGCGCAAAACCAATTTGTAATACTGATATCTTTTGTTTTGCACCGCCGGAAATGTCATTTGAAGATTTACCTGAAGGGTCACTTCATCCGAAGCGTGTGATGAAGGGAGTTGTTAACGGTGTGCGTGATTATGGAAACAAGATGGGAATTCCAACAGTTAATGGAGCTATTCTATTTGATGAACGCTTTGTCGGTAATCCGCTTGTTTATTGCGGTACTGTTGGCATAATGCCAAAAGATAAAGTGGATAAACAATCTTACGAAGGGGATCTCGTTGTAAGTCTTGGTGGTCGAACAGGACGAGACGGAATCCATGGGGCGACATTTTCTTCTGGAGAATTGACCGAAGAATCAGAAACTGTTTCTTCTGGTGCTGTTCAAATCGGAGACCCTATTCAAGAAAAAAAGACGATGGATGTTCTCTTAAAAGCTCGAGACGAAAATTTGTATACAGCTATTACAGATTGTGGGGCTGGTGGATTTTCTTCAGCTGTTGGAGAAATGGCTGAAAAGCTTGGATGTCGCGTTGACTTAGATAAAGCGCCAACAAAATATGATGGTTTGACGTATGAAGAAATTTGGATTTCAGAATCTCAAGAGCGCATGGTTATTTCTGTTCCTGAAAAGAATATTAAAAGGCTTCTTGCATTATGTGCGTCAGAAAATGTTGAGGCAACTGTTATTGGCGAATTCACATCGACAAAAAGATTAGAGATCTTTTATAAGGGAGTTCAGGTTTGTGATTTAAGTATGGAGTTTTTGTATGATGGTATTCCAAGAATTACAAAAAAAGCAGTATGGAAGCCTTTGAAAACAAAAGATCCAAAGAGTGAAAAAAAGAAAGATTTAACAGAAAATTTAAAGAAAGCATTATCGCATTACAATGTTTGTTCGAAGGAAAATATTGTGCGTCGTTATGATCATGAGGTTCAGGGTGGCAGCGTTGTTAAGCCTTTTGTTGGAATTAATTGTGATGGTCCTTCGGATGCAAGTGTTGTTCGACCAAAGTTTGATTCAAAAAAAGGGGTTGCGATTTCAAATGGTATTAACGTGCGCTTTGGCATGATTGATTCTTATTGGATGGCTGCTTCTTGCATTGATGAAGCCATTCGTCAAATTATTGTTGTTGGCGGAAGACTTGATAATATTGCAATTTTAGATAATTTTTGCTGGGGCAACCCAGATAAGCCAGATCGTTTAGGTTCTCTTGTTCGTGCAGCTGAAGGCTGTCGAGACATTGCGATTGCGTATAAGACACCTTTTATTTCTGGTAAAGATAGTTTTTATAATGAATATGCTCAAAAAGGGAAAACGACAGCTATTCCTGGTACGATTCTTATTTCAGCAATGGGTCTTGTTGATAATGTTGAAAAAGCCGTTACTATGGATTTTAAAGAAGATGGAAATTTGATTTATATTATTGGAGAAACTTTTAATGAAATGGGAGGATCTATTTATTTGGATACTAAGCATGCATTAGGAGTGAGCGTTCCGACAGTAAATCCAAAAGTAGGATTGAAAAATTTTAAGGCTGTGGAGATTGCGATTGCAAAGAAATTGATTCGATCTGCTCATGATTGTTCAGAAGGAGGAATCGGTGTTTGTGTCTCTGAGATGGCCTTTAGCGGAGAATTGGGAGCAACGATTTCTTTAGCAAAAGTTCCTTATAGGGATAAGAAAAAAGAAAACGATATTATTCTTTTCTCTGAATCAAATTCACGAATGATTGTTGAAGTTGAGTCGAAGAATCAAAATAAATTTGAAGCTTTATTAAAAGGTGTTTCGTTTGGTCTTATTGGACATGTTAAGCAAGAAAAAGAGTTGAGTGTTATTGGAATGAATGACAAGGTGTGCATTAAATCAAATATTAACACCTTGAAACAAACATGGCAAAAAACTTTAAGGTGGTGAGAGATGCAAAATAGACGAAAAGTAAAAGAGGATATTGTTGGCAGGGAAGATCCATGGCGAGTTTTTCGAATTATGTCGGAGTTTGTTGATGGATTTGATCTTCTTTCTCAAGTTGGAAAGGCTGTTACAATTTTTGGATCAGCTCGTCTTGGCGAAGGCCACAAGATGTATAAGTTAGCCGAAAAAACAGCATATCTTCTAGGCAAGGCCGGATATACTATTATCACCGGCGGGGGACCAGGCATTATGGAAGGTGCAAATAAGGGAGCTAAAGAAGCAAAGGCGGAATCTGTTGGTCTTAATATTGAGCTTCCTTTTGAACAAGTTCCTAATCGTTTTATTACGCTTTTAATTAATTTTCATTATTTCTTTTGTCGAAAATTTATGTTTTTAAAATATGCTAAAGCATTTGTTATTTTCCCTGGAGGATTCGGAACATTAGATGAATTCTTTGAAAGTGTTACGTTGATTCAAACAAATCGTATGCCAAGTTTTCCTGTTATTCTTGTTGGGTCAGAATATTGGAACGGTATGATGGATTGGCTTAAAAAGATAATGTTAAAAGAAGGATGTATAAGTGCTGAAGATTTTGATATCTTTAAAATTGTCGACACGCCACAAGAAGTTGTAAAAGAAATTAAGAAGTTTTACGGTAAAGATAAGAAAAATGCCAAAAAACGTTAAAGTCCTTATTTTAAGAACGGCTGGAACAAATTGCGATAAAGAGACAATGTTTGCGTTTCAAGATAGTGGTGCAAACGTTGATTTGGTTCATATCAATGCGCTTTTTGAAGGCCAAGCAAAATTGTCTGATTACCACATTTTGGCTCTTCCGGGTGGGTTTTCATATGGTGACGATATTGCCGCTGGACGGATCTTGGCCAATGAATTACGTGTTAAGCTTGGAAAAGAATTGAGAAAGTTTATTGATTCCGGTAAGCTTATTATTGGTATTTGTAATGGATTTCAGGTTTTAGTTAAAGCGGGTATTTTGCCGGGAAATCTTTCAGATTCAAAACAAGAGCATTTTTCTCAAACAACAACATTAATGACAAACGATTCTGCAAAGTTTGAAGATCGATGGACACATCTGAAGATTGCAGGAGATTGCGTGTGGACTAAGAATATGGAAGACGATGTTGTTTATTTTCCTGTTGCTCATGGTGAAGGAAAATTTGTGTGCAAGAGTAAAGCAATTTTGAATAAGATTAAAAATAATCGACAAATTGTTTTTCGTTATTGCATGAAAAACGGAAATACGCCTGCGTATCCAGACAATCCTAATGGATCCGTCGATCATATTGCAGGGATTACAGACCCAACGGGTCGAGTTTTAGGATTAATGCCGCATCCAGAAAGACATTTCTTTTTTATTCAACATCCGTTTTGGACGAGGTTTAAGGAAAAAACTCAATATGGAGATGGTGCGAGTATTTTTCAAAATGGTGTTAATTATGTTAAAGAAAATCTTTTATAGAGGTACTACTGATGAAGAAAATAACGTATAAAACTAGTGGTGTTGACATTAAGAAGGCTAATGCTTTTGTTGGTGCTATTTCTAAGATGACAAAAAAGACTATGAGTGCATCTGTTCTTAATCGAAAAGGAAGCTTTGGAAGTCTTTTTTCTTTTGATGCTAAAAAGTATAAGAATCCTGTTTTGGTTTCATCAACAGACGGCGTTGGCACAAAATTAATGATCGGTAATCTTGCAAATAAGCATGACACGATAGGTATTGATTTAGTGGCTATGAATGTTAATGATATTTTATGTACAGGAGCGAAACCGTTATTCTTTTTAGATTATATTGCTTGTGGAAAACTTGACCCAAATGTTTTAAAGAAAGTTGTCAAAGGTGTTACTCGAGGGTGTAAAGAATCTGGATGTAGTCTTGTTGGTGGAGAAACTGCTGAAATGCCAGGTATTTATAAAGAAGATGATTATGACTTGGCTGGTTTTGCTTTAGGTGTTGTTGAAAAATCTAAAATTATTGATGGATCTAAGATTAAGAGTGGAGAGGTTGTCATTGGTATTGCATCTAGCGGACTTCATTCCAACGGATTTTCTTTAGTTCGAAAAGTATTTAATTTAGATGAGCAAAAAAGTTTAAGCCAAGAGCTTTTACGTCCGACGAAGATTTATGTTAAGCCAATTTTAAAGCTTATTGAAAGATATAAAATTAAAGGTATTGCACACATCACAGGTGGAGCATTTTATGAAAAACTAACAAAAATTTTGCCTAAAGGAAAATGTTTTGAGATTCAAAAGGGAAGTTGGCCTATTCCTAAAATTTTCCAGATCATTCAAGCGCGAGCTGAGATCTCAGATAAGGAAATGTTTACAACATTTAATATGGGTATTGGTTTAGTTCTTGTTGTTAGCAAAAAGGATGTTGAGTCAATAACTCGCGATATTAAAAAGAGTAAGCTTAAGTGTTGGAAAATTGGACAAGTTATTAATCATAAGCAAAAAAGGATTGTTTTATGAACGTCTTGGTTGTTGGCTCTGGCGGAAGAGAGCATGCGCTAGTTTGGAAATTAAAGCAAAGTCCGAAGATTCAGAATATTTTCTGCGCTCCAGGAAATGGAGGTATTCAAGAATTGGCACAGTGTGTTGATGTTAATGCTGATGACGTTGTTGGTTTGTGTAATTTTGCGAAAGAAAATAACATTGATTTAACTGTTGTTGGGCCAGAAATCCCTCTTGTTTTGGGTATTGTTGATTATTTTGAAGAAAAGGGATTAAGAATTTTTGGCCCTAATCGAAAAGCCGCTCAGCTTGAGGGTAGCAAAGTTTTTGCCAAAGAATTTATGAAGAAATATGAGATCCCGACAGCAAATTCTAAAAGCTTTGTTGATATTGGGGAAGCTTTAACATTTTTAGATGATAGAATTTTTCCTGTTGTTGTGAAAGCTGATGGGCTTGCTGCAGGTAAGGGTGTTATTATTTGTCAAGATAAAGAAGAAGCTGAAAAGGCTTTAAATGATATTATGTGTCAAAAAGTTTTTAAAGAAGCGGGTAATAGAGTTATTATTGAAGATTGTTTGGCTGGCGAAGAAGCTTCTATCTTGGCGATTAGCGACGGAGATCATTTTGTTGTTTTAGATTCTTCACAAGATCATAAGCGTATTTTTGACGATGACTTAGGCCCAAATACAGGCGGTATGGGTGCATATTCCCCCGCTCCTGTGATTACAAAAGAAAAAATGGTAGACATTGCTTTGAACGTGATTGGGCCAACTATACAGGGTATGAAAGAAGAGGGTGCAAAATTTAAGGGTGTTTTGTATGTAGGATTAATGATGACTTTAGACGGACCTATGGTATTGGAATATAATGTTCGTTTTGGTGATCCGGAAACACAAGCTGTTTTGCCAAGACTTAAAACAGATCTTTTAGATGTTTTCTTATCTGCATGTGATGAAAAGCTTAGTGAGATAAAGCTTGAATGGGACAGAGGAGCTTGTGTTTGTGTTGTTATGAGCTCTCGGGGGTATCCTGGTCCTTATGAAAAGAATAAAGTGATCGAAGGCTTAAAGAGTGCTGATGAGTGTGCGGATACTGTTGTTTTTCATGCTGGCACTAAGAATGAAAAAGATCAGATTATAACTTCAGGTGGACGCGTTTTGGGTGTTACGAGTATTGGTAATGATGTTGAGCAAGCTATGGTTAAAGCTTATAATGTTGTTGAAAAGATTAAGTTTGAAGGATGTTTCTTTCGTCGAGATATAGGTGCTAAGGCATTAAGATATAAAGAAGAATTATCTGAGAAAAGAATTTAATTAAAAGGGGTTTAAATATGAAGAATCCAAAAATTATTATTGTTATGGGAAGTCAATCTGATTGGCCAACATTAACAGAAACAGCAAAAATTCTAAATAATTTTAAGATACCTTTTGAGGTTAGAGTATTGTCAGCACATCGAACACCTCACGAAACAGCTGCTTATGCAGAAGGCCTTGAAAAAAGAGGCGTGAAGGTTGCTATTGCAGCAGCTGGTGGTGCAGCAGCGTTAGCAGGTGTGATTGCAGCGCATACGTCGATTCCTGTTATTGGGATTCCAATCGAAGCGACATCCTTAAATGGTATGGATGCTCTTCTTTCAACTGTTCAAATGCCTCCGGGAGTTCCTGTCGCAACTGTTGCTATTGGTAAAATGGGCGCAAAGAACGCAGCTTATCTTGCAATGAAGATTTTAGCATTGGGAGATAAAGCTCTTAATGTTAGACTTAAAAAGTTTAAGAAAACGCAAGCTGACAAAATCAAGAAAATAAAAATTATTCCGTGAACACAAAAAGAGTAAAAATCAATTTAAATCAAATTGATCCAGAAGAGATTTCACAAGCTGCTGAGATTATCCGGAGTGGAGGTCTTGTTGTTTTTCCTACAGAGACGGTTTATGGAGTAGGTGCAAATTATTTTGATGAAAAGGCTATGCAGGCGTTGCGTGAAGTTAAACAGCGATCAGATGACAAGCCTTTTTCAGCGTTAATTCCTAGTAAAGAAGTATTTGATGATTTAGTTGTATCTTTAGATGTTTCTGCTTATAAAATTATTGATGCATTTTGGCCGGGACCTCTTACTGTTATTGTGCCTTCCCGTGATGGAAAAACAATGGGTCTTCGCATGGCAAATCATCCGGTTGCTTCGGAGCTTGTTTGGCAATCACGTTGTGTTTTAGCTGCACCTTCGGCAAATATTGAAGGTGACAATTCTCCTTTGGATTGTGATCAAGCTTTAGAAAAATTAAATGATCTTGTTGAAATTGCTCTTGATTCTGGTCCTTCAGAAATTGGTCAATCGTCAACCATTCTTGATTTAACTGAAGGAAGAAGGATTTTACGCCAAGGCCCAATCACAGAGCAAGAAATCGAGGCTGAGGCGAATAAGAAACATATTCTTTTTGTTTGTACGGGAAATAGTTGTCGATCTGTTATGGCTGAATATCTTTTACGAGAAATGCTTGCTGGAAGAAAAGATGTTGAGGTGTCATCTGCAGGAACAAGTGCTTTTTTAAGTGGAGGACCAACAGAGCAAACAGTTCAAATTCTTGAAAAAGAAGGGATTAATGTTGCGGGTCATAAAGCACGATGCCTTACAAAAATTATGACAAAAAAATCAGATTTGATTTTAGCAATGACATCTATGCATAGATATCAAGTGACAAGTTTTGATGCAGAGGCGACGAGCAGAACGTATTTATTGAGAGAATTTGCAAAAACAGCAGCAGGAGAGTATGATTTAGGTGTTCCTGACCCGATTGGTCAAGGAGCGCAAACTTATGAAGAGTGCGCTAAGGTTATTAAAGAATCTCTTGAAAAAATTCTGGAGTTAATATGAAAATTTATATTGGAGCCGATCACAGAGGAGTTGCTTTAAAGAAGCAGATAACAGATTTTCTTGGAAAAAAAGGTATTGATATTATTGATGTTGGTGCGCATGATTCTGGCAAGCCTTGTGACTATCCAAAGTTTTCGTTTTGTGTTGCGCAAAGTGTTGCAAAAGATAAGAATGCTCGAGGTATTCTTGTTTGCATGACAGGCATCGGACATTCTATAGCTGCGAATCGTGTTATTGGCGCTAGAGCTGCGTTATGTTACAACAAAAAAGCAGCAAAGCTTTCTAGAGAACACAACAATGCAAATATCTTGGTGTTAGGATCAAAATTTGTGACACATAAAGAGATTTTTGAGATTTTAAACATATGGTTTAAAACATCGTTTGAAGGTGGACGTCATCTAAGGCGTATTAATCAGATTGACCGCATAAGTAAAAAGAAGTGCTGCAAATAGGAGATTAAAAAGATGGATGATTTGAAAAAAGAAGATAGCAAAGTTTTTGACGCGATTCAAAAAGAAGCTGAACGTCAAAATAATAATATAGAGCTTATTGCTTCTGAGAATTTTGTTTCTAAAGCCGTTCTTCAAGCTCAAGGAAGCGTGATGACAAATAAATATGCAGAAGGATATCCTGAGGCTCGCTGGTATCATGGATGCGAGAATGTTGATGTTGTCGAGAGTCTTGCGATTGATCGCGCTAAAGAACTTTTTGGCGCTGAGCATGTTAACGTTCAACCTCATTCTGGTTCACAGGCTAATATGGCGGTTTATTTGGCAGCTCTTAAAGCTGGCGATACTTTAATGGCGCTTGATTTGGCTTGTGGTGGTCATTTAACTCACGGGCATAAAATTAATTTCTCAGGACGCACTTATCATATTGTGAGTTATGGAGTTAATAAGAAAACAGAAATGATTGATTATGATGAAATTCGAAAGTTAGCTAAAGAAACAAAGCCTAAAATGATTATTGCAGGAGCTTCGGCATATTCGAGAACTATTGATTTTAAGAAATTTCGAGAAATTTGCGATGAAGTTGGTGCTTATTTAATGGTTGATATGGCGCACATTGCAGGATTAGTTGCTGTAGGATTGCATCCTAGTCCCGTGCCGTATGCTGAATTTGTTACGACAACAACGCATAAAACTCTTCGAGGTCCTCGAGGTGGTATGATTTTATGCCGAAAAGAGTTTGCTCGAAAGATTGATTCGGCTATTTTTCCTGGCGTTCAAGGTGGACCTTTGATGCATGTGATTGCAGCTAAAGCTGTTTGTTTTAAAGAAGCTTTAAAGGATGATTTTAAGGAATATCAAAAACAACTTAAAATGAATGCTGAAACAATGGCCGATGCTTTATCTGAAAAGGAATATCGTATTGTTGCAGGTGGAACAGATAATCATTTGTTTATGCTTGATCTTCGATCGAAAAATATAACAGGACGCGATGCGGCAGATGTCTTAGATAAAGTTTGTATTACAGTTAATAAGAATCTTATTCCTTATGATTCTGAAAAACCTGTTGTGACAAGTGGTATTCGAATTGGAACACCTGCTGTAACAACGCGAGGCATGAAGCAAGAGCAAATGAAGCAAATTGCAATGTTTATTGATGATGCTATTGCACATAAAGATGATCAATCTATTCTTGAGAAAATAAAAACAGATGTGCAGAAGTTAACAGCACAATTTCCTCTATACAAATAAGTTTGGAACCAATCTATGCGCTGTCCAAAATGTCATTATAAAGAAACAAAAGTTGTTGATTCACGTTTAAATAATGATGGAACATCTATTCGTCGACGAAGAGAATGCTTAAAGTGTACAGATCGTTTTACAACATATGAATATGTTGAACAAGTTCCCTTGATGGTTGTAAAATCTGATAGCCGTAGACAAGCTTTTAATCGAGCAAAAATTTTATCAGGTATTGTTAAAGCGTGTGAGAAAAGGCCGATTAGCATGGATAAGATGGAAGAGGTTACATCTGAAATTGAGCGCACGGTTCAGAAGAAATATGATCGAGAAGTTAACTCAAAAGATATTGGTGAGCTCATTATGGAAAAGCTTGCCCTTTTAGATGACGTGGCGTATGTTCGCTTCGCGTCAGTTTATCGACAATTTCGTGACGTAAATCAATTTGTTAATGAGTTGAGTCATTTATTGCAAAAGGGAAAGAAGTGATTATGAATTTAGTTGAAGTTGATCTTAATAAAATTATTATTGATGAAAAGCGTCGCGATCAAGTTATTGTCTTAAAGGAAAAAGGCGGAGATCGCCAATTTCCAATTATGATTGGTTTAGTTGAGGCTTCAAGTATAAAAATGAGACTTTCGAAGCTTCAGATGCCAAGACCGATGACTCATGATTTAATTATTTCAATCTTTGAAGGGTTAGAGGCTGTTCCTCAAAAGTTGGTTATTGATAAAATTGTTGATCATACATTTCATGCAAAGTTAATCGTTGAGGCCGTTGATGGAAGTATCAAGGAGATTGATTCACGTCCTTCTGATGGCGTTGCCTTAGCTGTTCGTGCTCAAATTCCAATATTTGTTGATGAAGAAGTTTTGAAAAGCACAGAAATTCCAAAGTTTTAAATTTTTTTAGAAATTAGTATTGATTCTATATCATGCCCGATCAAACACTTCCCTATATTTCACCATTCCTTAAAACATTATCTGCTGTTATAAAATCAAAGAAAGCTGATGCTTTTTTAGTTGGAGGAGCTTTGCGTGATCTTTATTTAGAGCGCGAGCCTATAGATTTTGATTTTGCAACAAGCAAAGATGCTATCAAGATTGCTAAAAGTTTCTCTAAAAAAATTAAGGGTGCCTTTATTCTTTTAGATGAAGAGCATAATTGCGCACGAGTAGCTCGAAAGCACAAAGGAAAACTTTTAACGTTTGATTTTGCAGATTTTCGTTCAAAAACTTTATTGGGAGATTTGTCTCACCGAGATTTTACAATCAATACAATTTCGATAAATATTAATGATATTTGTGAAAATAAAAATATTCTTAAGAAAGTTAAAGATTATAAAAAAGGTCTTAGAGATATTAAATCTAAGACAGTCAAGATGGTTTCAAAGAAAGTTTTTGTTGAAGATCCGTTGCGGATGTTGCGTGCATTTAGCCTTCAGGCAACGTTAGATTTTAAGATTGAAACAAAGACAAAAGACCAGATTAAAAAAGATTTGAGTTTGATTTCTCAAGTTGCTCGTGAACGCGTTCGAGAAGAGTTCTTTAAGATCTTATCGTCAAGAAATGCTTATAAAAATCTAAAGCAAATGCATACGCTTGGACTTCTTGAGAGAATTATTCCTCAAATCATGGTTATGCAGCATATTCCTGGTGGCGGATATCATCATCTGTCTTTAATGAATCATAGTTTTGAATGCGTGCGACAAATTGAGAAATGTTTTGATGAGTTTAAAACAAATGATAATGTTTGTGTGTATTTAAATCAACCGCTTGCATCAGGACGAAAACGATTTGCTTTAATAAAGCTTGCTGCATTGCTACATGATACTGGAAAGCCGGAAACATGTAAGAAGCAAGGAAACAAAACAACATATCATGGACATGAGTATGTGGGGCGATTTATTGTGCGGCGTGTTGCTAAAATGCTTAAAATGTCTGTGCGAGAAAGGGCGGCTCTTGAGGCAATGGTTGGGCATCACTTACGGCCAGGTTATTTATCAAACTTTAAAAAACCAACACCGCGATCAGTTTTTCGATTCTTTCGAGATACGGGAGAAGATGTTATTGGTGTTTTACTTTTATCTTTAGCGGATCAGCGTTCAACAAGAGGACCTCTGACAACTGAAAAAGATCAAATACATCATGAAGATATTGTTTGCAATCTTATTAATATGCATTTTTCGAAGGATAAAGAGGAAAAGAAAGAACGTATTTTAACAGGCGATGATTTAATAAAGAAGTTAAAGCTTAAGCCGTCACCAATTTTTAAGAAGATTCTTATGCGCATCGAGGAGAAGTACGCTTTAGGGGAAATTAAAACAAAAAAACAAGCACTTGAAGTTGCTGAGAAAATGGTAAAATAAATTTCATGGAACGTATTCAACAAACAGATATAGAAATTGTTTTAAGGGATTCAGGGAACGCCAAAGCAGATTTTGCAGGTAGTTTTTTGAAGACAAGAGAGCTTGATAGCTTGCTACCCTTATCTCAAAGAGAGATATACATTCGAGAAGTTTGTCGTGATATTTTTAATCAGGCAAAGATAAAGAATTATGAAACAATTGCCTTGAATGTTATTTTGCCTGAAAGTTTTCCTAGCGTCGGATTAACGCGAATCGTTACTCAGGAAATTTATAGATTTTTAAAATGTAATGTAGCATTGCTTAAGAAAATTATTATTGTTGTTGAGGACGAGGATCTTTTAAAAGTTTTTCAAAAAGAAGTTTTTGGGTATATGAATCATCTGTTAAAAGATTTAGCTGGAGAACCGTATTGCACTGTTGATGCGATCATTGAACTTCCTAAAGGCATTGTGATTATTGAAAGAAGTAATCCGCCTTTTGGGTGGGCGCTTCCTGGCGGGTTTGTTGATCCTGAAGAAAGTCTTGAGATAGCTGTTCGGCGAGAAGCTATGGAAGAAACAAATTTAGAGCTTGAGGATTTATGTCAGTTTCATACGTATTCTGATCCGAGTCGTGATCCTCGATTCCATACTATTGATACTGTTTTTATTGCTAAAGGTGTTGGTGTGCCAAAATCAGGCGATGATGCGAAGAGTCTTAAAATTGTGTCTTATGATGAACTTTTAGATGGAACGTATGCGTTTGATCATGGAGAAATTATTAAAAGTTATTTAGAACAAAGATCATGAGTTTTTTAAAATTAGCTCAAAAAAGACAAAGTTGTAGAAAATATGCAGATATTCCTGTGCCAACAGAAGCGCTTGAGCGTTGTCTTGAGGCTGCAAGACTTTCGCCTTCAGCATGTAATTCGCAACCATGGCGCTTTATTGTTGTTTCTGATTTAGAGCTTAAGAATAAATTAGCTGAAAATGCTTTTTCTGGCATGCATGCAATGAATAGCTTTGCTCGAAAAGCACCTGTTTTGGTTGTGGTTGTTACTGAACGATCAAAATATGCTGCCCAGCTTGCTGGAAGTTTCAAGGGGATTCAATATAGCTTGATTGATATTGGTATTGCAGGTGAACATTTTTGTCTTCAAGCTACCGAAGAGGGATTAGGGACTTGTTGGTTGGGTTGGTTTGATCAAAATAAAGTTAGGAAAGTTTTGGGTTTTTCGAGAAAAGATAAGATTGATATTATTATTAGTGTTGGTTATCCTGAGAGTAAAGAATTGCGGGAAAAAAATAGAAAGAATCGGTATGAAATCTTCAGATTTCGATAAAGGGATTTTAAATTATTAAACGTTTGCTTTTGACAGTTTTTAGAAAAGAAGTTAATATTAATAAAAATTAACGATAAAGGTGAGAGGAGAAAGGAATGGATAAATTATTAGGTTTAGTTATTTTAGTTTTAAATATTGTTGCGATTGTTGATTGTTTTAAAACAGCTGGCGATACTGGAAAAAAGATTCTTTGGACAATCCTTATTCTCGTTCTTCCGGGTTTAGGTTTGATCCTTTATTATGTTATTGGAAAAAAGAAATAATTTCTTAAAACCCTTTAATGAAAGTTGATCATGAAGATTATTTCAAAAGTTGTTAAATTCTTGACAACAGATATTTGGCGGATTCGCGCTAAGAAACTTCCTAAAGCAAAATCTTTTTTAATTCAACAATTACGCATTGTTCTGGTGTCTTTGCGCGGATTTGCAGAAGATAAATGTCAGTTGAGAGCATCGGCGTTAACATTTTATTCTTTGTTATCTGTTGTTCCGGTGGTTGCAATGGCATTTGGCATTGCAAAAGGTTTTGGTTTTGAGGGAATGCTTGAAGCCCAGCTGTATAATCGCATGCCAGGACAAGAAGAAGTGATTGCTCAAATTATTTCGTTTGCAAATGCTTTTTTAGAAAACACAAGGGGCGGCTTGATTGCTGGTATTGGTGTGACTGTTTTGTTTTGGACGGTTATTAAGGTATTGGGAAACATTGAAACTTCTTTTAATGATATTTGGGGCATTAAGAAGTCAAGGGGATTAGGACGAAAATTTAGCGATTATCTTTCGATCATGTTGATTTGTCCGATCTTGCTGATTATGTCTAGCAGTGTTACAGTCTTGGTTGCAAGTCAGATAACGGCAATTATCGAAAAGATTGAATTCTTAGGTGCTGTTGCACCTCTCATATTACTTTGTCTTAAGATTTTACCTTTTTGTGTTATTTGGGTTATGTTTACTTTTATTTATATTTTTATGCCAAACACAAAGGTTAAATTTTCTTCGGCATTGCTAGGCGGTATTATTGCTGGTACTGTTTATCAGCTTGTACAATGGGCTTATATTAATTTTCAAATTGGTGCTAGCAAATATGGTGCAATTTATGGAAGCTTTGCGGCTTTGCCACTTTTTTTAGTTTGGCTTCAAATAAGTTGGTTGATTGTTCTTTTTGGAGCAGAGGTTTCTTTTGCAAAACAAAATATTGAAACGTATGAGTTCGAGCCTGATTGTCTTAAGACGAGTCGATCGTTTAGAAGGTTTATTGCGCTTGCGATTACTCAGCTGTGTATCAAGCATCTGTATGCAGGCAAGCCGGTGCCAACAGCTGAAGAGATTTCTCATAGTTTTGAAATGCCGATACGTTTAACTAATGAAATTTTATTTAACTTAACCGAAGCAGGTGTTTTGGCGGAAGTTAAAAAGGATGACGGAATTATCGGATATCAACCGGCGAGAAATATTGAAATGTATACAATAAAAAATGTTGTTAAAATGATAGATGATCGAGGTGTTGATTCTATTCCTATTGAATCAACAAAAGAACTTAGCAAGATTTCTGATTGCTTAAAAGGTTTAGAGCAGGCGATCGAATTATCAAAAGATAATTTAAATTTAAAAGATATCTAAAACTTATTTTAAAAAGGAGAGAGCATGAATTCCAAAATGAATCAAACTGTTTTATTTGTTTTGACACTTGTTATTTGTGTCGCGTTTTTCTTGCCTTGGGTTGATGTTGGATCAGCTCAAGTTGGTTTTATTTCTAAAGTTTTAACTGGCAAGGAACAGCAAAGTATTCAGAAGATTAGCGCTTATCAAGTTCCAATTATGGCTAATGGATCAGATGCAAGGCTGATGATTAGTGTTATTAAGATCTTTAATCCTTCTGTTCGAGATGCAGATAAAAAAAGTTATTTAATTTGGGGGATTCCTCTTTTTGCTATTCTTATTTCTGGGTTACTGTCTAAGGTAAAGAATAAGAAATGGCTTTATTTAGCATTCGGTATCATCGGATGTGCGATTTTTATTGTTGGAACGTTTAAAATCAAAACAACAGATTTAGATAAGCTTGTTTTACATGTCAAGATGGGTTCAGGGCTTTGGTTGACACTTTGGGGATACCTTGGTATCGGAATTTTGTGTGCCTATAATTTCATTTTAAGCCTAAAAAAGCGATAAAAAAAATCTTGCCAGGATGCGTAGAAGGGAATATAATTTATTCGCTGAGCTAAGCAACAGGAGGTTTTGGCTTATGAATGGTGAGATAAGAAATATTTAGAAAATTCAAAGGTAGCCCTTTATCGGGCTGCCTTTTTTGTTTCTCAAGTGGTTTTTAAGATTTATCAAGCTTTTTCCGTAACAAGGAGGCTGCTTTATGAATGTTGGAAAAATAGGAATAAAAGATTTATAGAGGGCAACTCGTACATAAAAGAGTTGCCCTTTTTTATATAAGGGGAAATTAATCGTTAATCATAAAATCAGGAGGCGTGGATGAAAAGATTTATTAATGTGCATAAAGGAGAGGCAACCGCGGGTCGAGGCGAAGTGGTTTTAAAGTCAGATGTTCGAGATCGTTCGTGTTTTGCGATTGTTGCACGAGATTCTTCGCATAAAATTGGTGCGATTGCTCATGCGATGTTTCTTCATAGCGCTCATTCGAATAAAACAGATCCTATCTTAATTAGAGATGCTCGAGAGGCTATTGATAAAATGATTTCTAATATGACTCTTCTTGGAGCAGCAAGTGATGATATTGAGGTATCTTTAGTGGCAGGTGAAAATGTTGAACATCAAGATAATGATTCAGAATATGATGGGGAGATAAATCGAATCTTTAATATTTTAAAGGAACGGCGCATCAGATGTAGAGAAACTTCTGCTGTTGATGTGGGACATAAACACGTTATGTTAGATGTTGAAACAGGAGGCATTTCTTATATTTAGCTTCTTAGAATTATATTTTCTAAAAAGGGGATCATTATGATTGAAGCAAAATTTAAACGCGATATTGCATTAGTCGGACATGCTCATTGTGGAAAAACATCTCTTGGTGAAAGTATTTTATTTGCCAGTGGGTCGATTAATCGTAAAGGAGATGTTCAAAAAGGAAGCTCTATCAGTGATTTTAATGAAGATGAAATTGAGCGACAGATTTCTATTAATTCAAGCCTTTTAACGACAAGATATAATGATTATCAAATTCAAATGATTGATACTCCTGGATATTCTGACTTTATTGGAGAAACGATTGCCGCTTTAAAGGCTGTAGATTCTGCAATCGTTGTTGTTGATGCTGTTAATGGTGTTGAGGCTGGAACGGAAGATATTTGGCAAAGACTTGAAGGGGGAGGAATCCCTAGACTTATTTTTATTAATAAGACTGATAAAACTAACGCAAGGATTGAGGAGACAATTGCGTCGATTAAGGAACAGCTTTCGCCTAAGGCTGGAATCGTTGATTATGATGATTCTGAATTCATAGAAATTGTTGCTGAAACAGATGATGCGTTAATAGAAAAGTATCTCGATCAAGGATCACTATCGAAGCTTGAAATTAAACAAGCTTTACATAAGGCTGTATCGCTGGGAAAATTCTTTCCTATTTTTTGTGGTAGTGCGATGTCTGACGAAGGCATCAAGGAGCTTTTAGAAGACATTGTTGTTTATTTGCCTTCACCAGCTGAGCATCCAGAATTTGAAGCACATCTTCTTAATTCTGAAGAGATTCGACGGATTAAACCTTTAGACCAGGCACCGTTAACAGGATATGTTTTTAAATCAATGTTTGATCCTCATTTAGGACATCTGTCTTTGGTTCGTATTTTAAGCGGAAAGATGATCGCGCATTCATCATTTTTTAATGTTAATCAAAATATTAAAGAAACCGTAAACTCTATAAGTATGCTTCAAGGAAAAGAACAAATTAGTGTTACGGAAGCAAGCTGCGGAGATATTGTTGCACTACCAAAACTTAAAAATACACATGTTTGCGATACGCTTTGCGAAAACAAGGAAAAGATTGTTTTTGATCCTATCCAGTTTCCAGAGCCATCCATTTCAGCATCTGTAAAACCAAGAACACGTTCAGATGAAGAAAAGATTTCTTCTAGCCTTTATCGTATGTGTGAAGAAGATCATACCTTCCGCGTCCACAGAGATAATGATACGAAAGAATTGATTGTTTCTGGTGTTGGAGATTTGCATCTCAAGGTTATGCTTGAGCGCATGAGAACGCGTTATCATGTTGATGTTGATCTTGGTACGCCTAAAATCTCTTATCGAGAAACTATATCGCGAGTAGGGCGCGCACGTCATAAGTATAAAAAGCAATCTGGTGGACGGGGACAATATGGAGATGTTGGTTTGGAGATTAAGCCGTTATCAAAAGAGGGAGTAGATTTTGAGTTTGTTAATAAAATTTTTGGAGGAGCAATTCCTAAGAATTATATTCCGTCTGTTGAAAAAGGAGTTCGGCAAGCTATTCATGATGGTGTTTTAGCTGGATTCCCAATTCAAAAAGCTCAAGTTACACTTTTAGATGGTTCTTTTCATGCTGTTGATTCTTCAGATATGGCATTTCAAATTGCAGCAGCGATGGCTTTAAAAGAAGCTGTTTATCTTGCAGGCCCAGCTTTGCTTGAACCTATTATGGAAGTTGCTATTGCTATTTCAGATGAATTTGTTGGTCAGATCACAAAAGATATTAGTTCTCGAAGAGGACGTATCATGGGATCTGAAACCAGGGGAAAGAAGCAAATTGTTAAGGCGCACGTGCCGCTCTCAGAAATGTTTAAATATGCGACTGATCTTCGATCTGTAACAGCAGGACGAGGTAGTTATAGCATGAAGTTTTCGCATTATGAGAAAGCGCCGGAAAAAGTTGTTGCACAAGTTATTGCGCAAAAAGCTAAGAAAGAATAAAGAAAAGTTTTATCTTTAGGGGCAAGCCGCTGTTTGCGGCTTGCCCTATTGTTATTTATTAAAATCCTTGTTCGTTAAAATGAAACAAGGTAAAATGTTTTTTAAGTTGGTGAGGTTGAACATGAGAACGGCTTGATAAGCAAAGATTCTTTAAATTATTTATTAATTAGAAGGTAAGGAGTTAAATGATGAAAAAAATAATTATTTTTCTTTTGCTGTTGGTTTTTAGCGGATGCTCTTTTATCTGTAACGATGACCCATCTATAAGATCATTTGGCATGAGCGAACAACAAGCGGACGAAGTCATTGAAGAAATAAAGCAAAAGCCAGATGACGAAAAAACAAATATTTGGCCTCGTAAACAAAAAATTGAATAAAGGAAAGATTTTATGGATGCATTAAATGCACTTCCTGTTCTATTGGGTGGATCTTGGAGCTCCGGTGTTAATCTTTACTTGACGACGGCGGGATTAGGCATTGCCAATCGAATGAATCTTATTGATTTACCAGGTAGCCTAGACACCTTAGGGAATCCTTTGATTATTATTGGAGCGCTTTTGCTTTATGGTATTGAATTCTTTGCTGATAAAATACCTTTTGTTGATTCCGCATGGGACAGTATTCACACCTTTATCCGTCCAGCAGGTGGTGCTGCATTGGGATATATGGCGGCTTCTGGATCTGGACCTGCTGTGCAGATGCCTATTGCGCTTTTAACTGGAGGCATAGCTTTAGAATCTCATTTAACTAAGGCTACAGCGAGAGCGGCTATTAATACTTCGCCAGAACCGGTAACTAATTCCATTGCTAGCGTTACAGAAGATGTTTCGGTGGTAGGTGTTTTGTATCTTGTGATTATGCATCCTATTGTTGCAAGCATTGTTGTTATTTTGTTTATTTTAGTATCGATTTGGTTCTTAAAGAAAATGTTTAAATTTTTAAAACGTATCTTTAATCCACCGAAGAAACAGAAAGCCGAATTCTTGGAAACAGAGTCATGAAGATTTTAAGAATTTTTATTTTAATTTTATTTTTATTTTCATCAGTTTGTTTTGCTTTCGAAGACGATCTTAATTCTAGAGAAGAAGAATCCTTAGATGTCCCCGTTGGCATGGAAGCATTTCAAGTAACAAATGGTCATCGCATTGTTGCTCCCATTGGAGCTAAGATTAAGAAAATCGGAGCACAGATTATTGTTGAGGGAGACAAGGAGTATTATTCAAGACGCTTTTTTGAATTAACGCAAGAAATTGATACTCTTAAAGAATCTATTTCTTCTCTTAGGGGTCAAGTTAAGATTCTTACGCAAGAAATAAAAGATCAAGAGCACAATGATGATGAGAACGTAGGAGAGAACAAAGAAGAATAGGCGTATAGCGCGATGGCGTCTTGTTAAGCTTTTAGTTTATATTTAGCTAAGTTTTGTTATAATGTCTTAAACGGGAAATTAAGGAGATATTTTGAAAAAGATTAGTTTTCTTTTTATTTTATTCTTTTTTCATCTTTTTTCTGCTCACGCAAGTGCAGATAAGATCGATGATATTAGATTCTTAGTTTTAAAAGAAGATTTTGTTAAGGCTAGAGAAACTTCGATTGAATTTTTATCACGAAAAGAAAACCGTGATTATTATTTTGAAGAACCGACGTATTATGTTGCTTTGAGCAACTTGTATCTTGGCGACTATGATGATGCGCTAAAAGGCTTTAAGATTGTATCAAGAAATTCGAAAAGCTTAGATTTGCGAGATCAAGCTTCGATTGGTGAGATTAATGCGTATTATCTAAAAGGTCATTATAATGAAGCTTTAAAAAAGGCAAAAAATCTTTTAAGGCAAAGACCTGACTCTAATTTTTTAAGCACGATATATTTAAAGATTGCACGTTCAAATCTTAAACTTGCCCATTGGGATAGTGCTCGCAAAACGCTGCATCGAATTGTCGGAGAGTTTCCTGATAGCCTCGAGGCGTTTACAGCCAAACAGCTTTTGGATGAAAAGAAATATTTTACAGTTCAAATTGGCGCTTTCTTAGATCAAAAAAGAGCCGAGAAGCTTGTTCGTGAGTTGAGACTTAAAGGGCAGTATGGATATATTGTTGAAACAAAGAATCAAAATGATCAGAAGTTTTATCGTGTTCGTATTGGAGAATTGATTTCTTTAGATAAGGCTAAGCGTTTAAAGAGTGAACTTGCCAATATTGGCTATCCCACCATGATTTATCCTTAGGTTATGACACAAAATAAAATAATTTTTATTGTTGGTCCTACAGCAGTTGGAAAAACAGATGTTGCATGCTATCTTGCAAGAAAATTAAACGCAGAGATTGTTTCTTGTGATGCAATGCAAGTCTATAAAGAAGTTTCAATTTTAACAGGAAAGCCTTCTTTGAGAATGTTGTCAGAAACTAAACATCATTTGATTGATGTTGTTTCAATCTCAAGAAATTTCGATGTTGTTACCTTTAGAAAAAAAGCTCTTATGGCGATATCATCGATTCATAAAAAGAAAAAGACGGCTATTGTCGTTGGTGGAAGTGGATTGTATATGTCTGTTTTGCTTGACGGTATTTTTGAAGAAGAGCATCAGGAAAGAAATCTTGAAATACGAAGAAAGATTCAGGCAGATATTAAGAGAGAGGGAAAAGAAGAAGTATTTAAATATTTAAAAAGAATTGATCCTCTTTCGGCTAGTAAAATTCATATTAATGATACTCGAAGAACCATAAGAGCTATTGAAGTTTATGAAGTTTACGGCAAGCCGATTAGCATGCTTCAGCCAAACCGACAAGGACTTTGGAATCAATGCGATATTGATATTTTTGCTCTTGATCGAAAACGTGATGAGCTTTATGAGATAATTAATAAGCGTGTTGATAAAATGTTTAGAGCTGGAGCTGCTAAAGAAATCAGAAATATTCAGAATAAGCGAATTAGTCGAACGGCTAAAGGGATTATTGGATTAAAAGAAGTACGGTCTTATATCGACGGAGATGTTAGTTTAATTGAGACAAAGCAATGTATTCAAAAGAATACTCGAAATTTTGCTAAGAGACAGCTGACATGGTTTCGACGGGATAAGCGAATAAATTGGATAAGCGTTGATGAGAATAGTACTGTTAAAAATATCGGAAAAATCATTTTAAACAAGGCGGCATAATTGACAGAGAAAATTCTAGTTGTTGTTGTTGATTTTAAAAAAGGTAAGAGATGGCCGATTAAAGAAGTTGCGGAAGAGCTTAAAGAACTTATTCTTTCGTGTTTTGGAGAGATTGTAGATTTGGTTTTATGCCAAGGAGTAGAGCCTGCGCCAAAGTTTTTAATTGGAGAAGGAAAAGTTCAAGAAATTTCTGATATTTGTGCGCTTAAAGAAATTGATACAGTTGTTTTTAGCGAGGAGCTTAAAGGAAGTCAGAAGCGTAATCTTGAAAAAGCTTTTGGCGCTAGGGTTATTGATCGAACACAGGTTATTTTAGATATTTTCGCAAAACATGCTCATTCCCAAGAAGGAAAAATGCAAGTCGAGCTTGCTCAGCTTCAATATTTATTGCCTCGTCTTGTCGGGAAGGGAATAGAAATGTCTCGGCTGGGTGGCGGCATTGGAACTCTTGGTCCAGGTGAGACTAAGCTCGAGGTTGATCGACGAAAAATTTCTGATCGAATTATAAGATTAAAAAAGCAACTTGAAAATGTTAGTCAGATCAGAAAGACGAAACGTAAAAAAAGACAGAATAAAAAAATTCCTGCCATTTCGCTAGTCGGATATACGAATGCTGGAAAGTCTACACTTTTAAATCGATTAACAGAATCTGATCAGCGCGTTCATGATGGGTTATTCACAACTTTAGATCCGTTGTCGCGACAATATGTGTTGCCTAATAATCAAACTATTATTTTGTCAGATACTGTTGGATTTTTGCATGAACTTCCGCATGGATTGATTGATGCGTTTCATGCAACTCTTGAAGAAGTTCAAGAAGCCGATATTCTCATTCACGTTATTGACGTTAGCAATAATAGATTTCGTGATTTTCATGAATCTGTTGTTGGTGTTTTGAATGAATTAGAAGTTCAAGATAAACCGACGTTAATTGTTTTTAATAAAATTGATAAAATAGAGGATCGAACAGATTTAAATTCTTTGGCTAATGGTTTTGAGAATTTCTCTTTTGTTTCTGCGCAAACGGGTGAAAACATTGATGATTTGATTGAGCAAATCTTAGAATTATTAGAATCAGCATTAAGACAAGTTGAAGTTTATCTTCCGCTTGATCGAATGGATTTGGTTAATCTCTTGCATCAAGAAGCACAAGTTCATAATGTTGAATATACAAGCGAACATATTTATGTTCAGGTATCAGTTCCTCTTAAAATCTTTGAGAAGATTAAGGAATTTGCGATTAAAAAAAGATAATTAGATCTTGTATTGAAAGCGCTTGCTCGAAAAGGTGATTTTGGCCTTGAAAAGGCAAAAATACCGGCTATACTTTTTGTACAAATATAACCGCCACGGTAGAAGAACTTTAAAAGGGAGTTCAAAACCGTGGCTTTTTATTTGAAATAAATGCTCTTTATGGATGTTTTTTGAAGAAAAATTGCATAAAATTGCATAAAATCTTTGATATTGTCATAAGTTTATTAAATTCAGCATGTTACGGTCTTATGAAAAAGTATCGTTTATGTTAGTAAATATAGTAATTTCTAAAAGGTCATGCTATACTTCGATTAAGAACACACGAAGAATGTATGAAAATTAATCAAATTTGATAATTGTTTAGGTTTGTGAACAAAAGAGGAGGATTTTATGTCAGGTAAAGGATTAATGAAAATAATTGTTTGTTGCGCGGCAGCTGTTGTTATTTTTGCTGTACCTGTATTTGCAGCTAATGTGGTTGTTGATCCAGGGTTTGAGAACAACAACAATTTTGCAGATTGGACCGTTGCCGGTGCTGGATGGGCAACACAAGGGGCGACTGTTTATGCAGGAACTCTTTCTGCAGAAAACACAATTCCTACTCTTGCAGCGCAAGATCATTATGGCGCTCTTTCGCAAACTTTTGTAGCTACAGCTGGAACAACCTATTATGCCTCCGCTTGGGTTAAATCAAATATTTCTCCTGTTTCATCAGCTGTTTCAGGGATTGAAATTAAGTTTTTAAATTCCTCAGGGTCTATAATCGGAACCGATGTTTATCAAGATTTTGTTGGAGGAAATACAGATTGGAGACAAGTTTATATTGAACAAGTTGCTCCTGCAACAACTGCAGAAATTGAAATATCTGTTTTTTCTTTTGCTAGTCAGGGCGATACTTTAGCCGAAGGAGGATTATCTTATTTTGATGAAGTTGTTTTAGATACAACACCGATTACACCTCCAAGCGTTTCATTTCCTTTATATAATGGCAACTTTGAAAACGGATTACATGATTGGGTACAGAGTGGACCGAATTGGGAAGTTGAGACAGCTTTGCCTTATACAGGAAGCTATTCAGCCAAGAATACAATTGTTTCAATGACTGGTACAAGTAATTATTATGCTGGCCTTGCTCAAGAAAGAGAAATTGATTCAGGTCAAACTGTTTATGCGACAGCTAAAGTTAAAACTTCAGCAAATGCGTTATCTCTTTCGTATTCAGGGTTATCTATTGATTTCTTTGATGCAAGCCATACTTTAATTGCAAATTCAGAAGTTCAAGATTTTATTGGTGGTACGCAAGACTGGACACAAATATATGTTTCTGCAGCAGCACCTGCTCAAGCTGCTTATGCTAGATTGCGTTGTTTTATTTTTGCAAATCAGTCTGATCCGTTTGCCGTCGGGACAGAAGCTTATTTTGATGAAGTTGTTTTAGATACAGCTCCAATTACACCTCCGGGGACATTAAACAACCCAGATTTCGAGAATGGGCTTAACTCATGGACAATTACTCATCCAAATGTTACTCCGGGAACATTATGGACATGGGATGTAGAATCAGCAAATCCTTTTGCAGGAACGTATTCTGCTAAAAACATAATTAATATTAATGATTTAAATTCAGGCGCAACAGACTATTTTGCATCTCTTCATCAAGATCTTGGAGCATCAGCGGGCGTTACGTATTATGCGACCTTACAATTAAAAACAGAAATCAATCCGGCTTCATCAGCCTCGGTAGGATTGGTTATTGAATTTTTAAATAGTAGTGGACAAGTTGTCGATACATTTCAGCAAACTATTGGAGGCGATATGCCTTGGACGCAGCTGTATGTTTCAGCTACAGCGCCAGCGTTAACAACACAAGTTCGTTATCGTTGCATAGTTTATGCTTTGGCAAGCGATTTGGCAGCTCATGGAGGTATTGCTTATTTTGATGAAGCTATTTTTACAGATCAGTATATTGCGCCTCCAGCAAGTCAACTTAATAACCCAAATTTTGAGAATGCATTAAATGGATGGACTATCGTTGAAGCACAGCTTGATCCAAATATTACGACAGATCCAACCTGGGGTACGGAATCTGTAAATCCTTTTTCTGGTGTTTATTCAGCTAAGAATATAATTAATGTGGACGATCTTGACCTGCTAGCGACTGATGAATATTTTGCAGCTGTAAAGCAAGAAATGGCAACAACAGTTGGAACAACATTTTATGCAACATTAAAAACTAAAACAGCGATTGATCCAACATCTTTGGCGAGAGCTGGACTAGTGGTTGAGTTTTTAAATTCAGGTGGAGATGTTATTCAGAATTCTCAAACAGGAGAATATTATTCTTATAAGCAGACCGTTGGAGGAAATACTGATTGGACAGAGCTTTATGTTAAAGCAACGGCTCCACCGGCAACATCAAAAATCCGCTATAGCTGTATAGTTGCGACTTTTTCAGCGGATGCTTCAGCGCAAGGAGGAATTGCTTATTTTGATGAAGCAGTTTTAACAACAAATTATATTGCACCGCCTGCGGTTAGCGCACAGCTTATTGATCCAGGATTTGAAAATGGTGTAGGATCTTGGAATATTACGCATGCGTATTTAAATGATGAGATCATTCCAGCTCCTATTCCAACTTGGAGTATTGAATCAGCAACGCCTTTTGCAGGTGATCATTCGCCTAAGAATACTATTAATATTAATGATCTCGATCCAAATGCTGATGAATATTTTGCATCTGTTTATCAAGAAGTGCAGGCAACGGTCGGATCAACGTATTATGGAACTTTGCAGGCAAAAACAGAAATTAACGTTGAGTCGAATGCTCAGGCAGGAATGCTTATGGAGTTTTTAGGTTCAAACGGGGAAGTTCTTATTGATCCTTTAACGCAAGAACCTTATTCATATTCAGATACAATTGGAGGCCAAGCAAATTGGACTCAATTATATTTGGCTGTGGAAGCTCCAGCAAATACGGCAAGAGTTAGATATAGTTGTATTGTTGCAGCAGGCAAAACGGACTTAGAGGCTCATGGAGGTATTGCTTATTTTGATGAGGCTATATTTACAAATAATCCAATTACTCCTCCAGCTATTAATCTTATAAACTCAGGATTTGAGAATGGATTGAGTTTTTGGACTACTACACATCCAAACTTGGAACAGGGTACCCCTGTAACGTGGGATCTTGAAGATGTTAATCATTTTATGGGTATTTATTCTGCTAAAAATGTAATTAACATTAATGATTTAAATCAGACAACGCCGCCATTAGCAGACAGTTATTATACGGCTGTTAGTCAAGAATTTTATATAAATTCAGCAGGAGGAACTCCTTTTTACGGAACTCTTCAGGCTAAGTCAGATATTGATGCTACATCTAATGCTCAAATTGGAATGACTATTGAATTCTTAGATTCAGAGGGAGAAGTTCTCGTAAATGCTCAAACGGAAGAACCTTATTCATATTCAGATACAATTGGAGGTCAAGCAAATTGGACTCAATTGTATTTGGCCGTGGAATCTCCTGTAGGTGTAAACGTGGCAAAAGTTCGCTATAGTTGTTCTGTTTTTGCAGAAAAAACAGATACAGCTGCCCATGGAGGTAAAGCTTATTTTGATGAGACTGTATTTACAACAACGCCTATTGCACCTCCTTATGGCGGTGATCTTGTGAATCCAGGATTTGAGAATGGACTGAATCTTTGGGATGTTGTTCATCCAGATTTAAATTCAAGTGCCGCATTAACTTGGGATATTGAAGCAATCAATCAGTACGGAACATATTCTGCTAAGAATGCAATCAATACTGCAGATTTAAATGGTGCAGCAGAAAGTTATTATGCAGCTGTGAGTCAAGAATTTTATATTGATCCTCAAAATCAGCCTGCAGAGTATTTTGCAACAATATTAGCAAAAACAGCTATTCACCCTATATCTATGGCCGAGGCCGGACTTAAGATAGATTTCTTAGATGAATATGAAGAAATTTGTGTTGATGTGGATGGCGATCCTATTGAATCAGTAGATACTATTGGAGGAACTACGGATTGGCGTTTACTTTATGCAGCAGTAGAGACTCCTTCGGATGCGAATAAAGTTCGTTATACAGCATTTGTTTTTGCTGAAAAAGATGACGTGGTTGCGAATGTTGGAGTTGCTTATTTTGACCAAGGTGTTTTTAGCTCGACTTTAATTCCTCCACCAACGCCAAATAGCAATCTAATAAATCCTGATTTAGAAAATGGTTTACATGATTGGCGCATTACTGAACCTGGTATTGATTGGGAAGATCCATTATCAGCGACGAGCTCTTGGGTTGCACAAACAAGCCAAGTTAACAGTGGTATTTTGGCAGCTAAAAATACTATTAATAGTATGAATTTACTTGAAGGGTTTGATTATTATGCTGATCTTTCGCAAGAAATTTTAGCTTCTTCTGGATTTCCTTTAGCTGGAAAACCTATTTATGCAACAATACAAGTTAAGACAGATTTTGTTCCGAATTCTTCAGCCATAGCAGGGTTAAAAGTCGAAGCAATAAAAGCTGATGGATCTGTTGAAATATCTGGGGAAGACGAAGTTTTTGGTCCTAACGAATGGAATCAACTTGAAGTTTTCTTTGTTGCAGGACCTGATACAGAAAAAATTGTTTATACGTTTTATGTCTATGCAACGGCTAATGATGCATTGGCTGATGGAACTCATGCTTATTTTGATGATGCTTCGGTCATATATAAATATATTAATCATCTTGGGATGAGTAACGGACAAGATGTTTTTCCTCAAGAAACTGCACAGCAAACGTATTATACAGGCTCTGCATCGACGAGAGCGGTTATTCGCTATCTTTTAGGAAGTAGTCCAACTCAAACAAGTCTTTATAATGCCTATCATTGGAGCGGACCTGGAGATGATATGCTTTCAGGTGAAATTATGACTGCTCTTAATGGAGAAGTTGGGTTGCCATATCATTTTACGGATTGGTATCAAACAGCAAATCAAGCTGATGCGATTAAGAATTTTGTTTATTGGGTTGATTATGTTCCGCCTATGGGAACTTTTTCTCCAGCAGCTGTTCCTGTTAATGGTGGTTTAAATTGGCGTCTTGTTCGCGGCATTGTTACAGATATTAAGCCGCATCCAATTGGAGTACCTATGCCTAACTTTAGTGTTGAGGGTATGTGGGTTAACGACTCAACCTCTCCAGGTCTTGGATTTAACTATTATCAGACAACAACGGCATTTGAGGCAGATTATCAGCCAATACCGTCGACTGGAACCTATAGAGCTGTTTATGAGCCGCCAGAGAATTTAGATCAAAATGCATATTTACGAGAAATGCAGAATTCGAATTGTCAGCTTGTTCAAGCAAAGCCAAATTCAAGCTTAGCTTTGGCGTTCTCAAAATTAGATGATAATAATCAATTGAGAAATACAGTGCAAGAAGCAAGAATTGAGCTATCAAAAGAAATGAATCCTGAAGAAGTTTTATCTTTTGAGGGAGGCTTTTCTTCTGCTCCGACGCCTGTATTCAGTTTGATCTACTTAAAGAAAGCATTACCTAAACCGTTGGTTAGTAATCCAGAGTTTATTAGTGTTTTTGATAAGGTTCAATCTATGAGAAAGATTGATGTTACGTGTCTAGACGATAATCAGAAGTATGTTATTTTGGCGCTTGATAAACCTTTTTCTACGCTAGAAGCTTTAGGAGAGAATCAAACTAAAACGATAGCAAGTCCAAAAGGATCAAATTATTATTCGCCTTTACAAAATGGAGTTGCTAAGACACATATTTTAGTCGAGGCAAATCCAAATAATGGTGCTTGTCTTCAAGCGACGTGGTATAAGCCTGGAGAGATTTATCCTCGTATTTCGAAACAAGATGCGATTTCTCTTGCAGTTATTTATGCCGCTAAAGGATCAGCTACAAGTAAATATAATAATAATAAAACATCGCTTGCTCTAAATGCTCAGGCTGATGCTTCGCTTGTTTGGTCAAAAGACTTTGGTACATCACGATTCCATCCAAGTTATAAAGTTCAATTTGGAAAGAGCATGGTTTATTATGTTCATCCAGACGGAAAGGTAATAACAAAAATAAATAATAGTGGTTTTTGAAAAAGAAGAAGATACTATTAGATTTTATAAGACGTTAATCTTATAAAATAAATTTAAGTTTTATATTCGGGGTTCTTTAGAAAAAGAACCCCGAATTTTTGATGTTTTGACAAAAAAAGCTATGTGGTATAAAATTGACCCTTAAATTATTTGATAATATTTTTATAAGTGAGGGATTATGAAAGACATGATGGTTATTGAAGAAGGTTCGCTTCGAGATTTGGCAGTTCAAAGCTCAAAGAATTTTAAGAAATCGTGGATTGATCTTGGACGCGTCCTGTATTCTATTTGGCGAGACAAGCTATATAAGGAATGGGGATATCAGAAATTTGATACCTATGTCACAAAAGAAGTGGGTATTCGAAAAGCGACATCCTTAAAACTGTTGCGCTCGTATTACTTTCTTGAAAAAGAAGAGCCTGTGTATTTAGAAAAAGAATTTACAGATAAGGCTGAAGTGACTAAGATACCAAGCTATGAAGCTGTTGATGTTTTACGACAAGCAAAAGATAAAAATATTGATAGAGAAGATTATCAGTCTTTAAAAGAAAAAGTTTTCTTAAAAGGTAAAGATTCAAAAGAAGTTCGAAAAGATTTAACACTCTTTATGCGTCAACGCGAGGAGTTAGATCCTGAAGAGGCTTGGCAAAAAAGAAAACAAACTAATATTAAGCGTTTTATTGGAACTCTTAAATCTCTAAAGCGAGAGATGGAAGATTCTAAGATTCTCCCAGAAGCAATATCTCGCGAAGTTAATAGTCTTGTTTCTAAGCTTGAAGAGCAGCTGTAAAAAGCAGTAAAAATATCCTATTGACAATAAAGAACTTTTTGCTATAATTTTGACTTAGCATTCTTAAGGTAAGAGTGCTAATTTTAACCTAACATATTCTGTTTAATGGTTTTTTGCTTCTAAATAAATTGAAATGACTTTAAAACGACTAAATTCACAGTATCGAAAAGAAAAAATACTTGCTTATGTTGTTAGCGAATATATCGAGAGCATTAATCCGATTAGCTCTAATCGAATTGTAGAAGAGCAGCTTTTTGACTTAAGTCCGGCAACAATTCGAAATGTTTTGGCGGAATTAGAAAATGATGGATTTTTGACTCATCCACATACATCTGCAGGTCGAGTTCCAACGCAAGATGGATATCGATATTATGTTGATCATTTAATGAAAGAAATCGATTTCTTAACAGTACAAAAGCGTAAAGTTCTTTCTGAGTATAATCAAGGTATTTCAGAGCTAGAGGTTCTTTTAGAGAAGACATCTGAGGTTCTTGCGCAAGAAACACATTATCCGAGTATTATTTCGATTGATGGATATGGAGACAAGGTCTTTTGTCGAGGTATTCGGTTTGTCGCTGGATATCCTGAATTTCATAATTTTGAAAAGATTGAAAGGCTTTTACGTCTTTTAGAGGCAAAAGAGAGAATTCTTGAAATTATTAATCGAAGTTTAGAGCGAAAAATACATATTTATATCGGCGATGAACTTAATTGCTCAGATATAGAAGGTTGTTCGATGGTTGTTTCGCATTATGGAAAAGAAAATGGACCTCAGGGGCGAATTGCATTATTAGGTCCAACACGGATGAATTATGAAAAAGCAATTTCTGCTTTAGAGTATTTCACAGAGTTAATCGACGAAGTATTAATAGGATAAAGAAATGAAAAAAGATAAAGAAGATAAAAAAGATAAAGAAGAGAAAAAAGACAAAGATCAAAAAAAAGATGAAACGGTTGTTTTAACAAAAGAAGACCATCAAAAACTTTTAGATGAGGTATCTGAGCATAAAGATAAGTATTTGCGTATTTTTGCTGAATTTGAGAATATGCGAAAACGCACAGAACGAGAAAAGCTTGAATTTATCAGATATGCCAATCAAGAATTAATTGTTGAATTCTTGAGCATTCTTGATGATTTAGAGAGGTCTGTTGAGGCGGCACGCACAAATCATGAAGATTATGCTGCATTTTTAAAAGGTGTTGAAATGGTTATGGCACATGTTTATGATCTTTTGCGAAAAAATGATGTTAAGCCAATTGATTCTAAAGGAAAAATGTTTGATCCTCATTGTCATGAAGCGCTAATGCAAGAAGAAACAGATCAAGCCGAAGAGGGAACAATTTTAGACGAGTTTCAAAAAGGATATATGTTGGGAGACAAGGTTATACGTACAAACAAGGTTAAAATAGCAAAGCAAAAACAAGACGAATCGTAAAATTTTATATTGAGTTTAAAACGAAATAAGGAGGCAGTAAAATGGCAAAAGTTATTGGAATCGATTTGGGAACTTCAAATTCAGCGGCTGCAATTATGGAAGCAGGTAGGCCGTCAATTATTCCATCAGCAGAAGGCGCTGGTGTTGCATCTGGAAAAGCATTTCCTTCTTTTGTGGCATTCGATAAAGAGGGTAATCGTCTTGTTGGTGAACCGGCTAAAAGACAGGCAGCTGTTAATCCTCAAGGAACAGTGTATGCCGCTAAAAGAAAAATGGGAACAAATGAGAAATTTTCTGTAGACGGAAAAGATTTTACGCCGCAGCAAATCAGCGCGTTTATTTTACAAAAAATTAAAGCTGATGCAGAGAAATATCTTGGTGATACTGTTGAGGAAGCAGTTATTACTGTTCCTGCTTATTTTAATGATAATCAAAGGCAAGCAACTAGAGATGCAGGAGAAATTGCAGGATTAAAAGTGCTTCGCATTATCAACGAACCGACATCGGCATGTTTAGCGTATGGTTTGGATAAAGCAGGAAAAGAACAAAAGATCATGGTTTTTGATTTTGGTGGCGGAACGCTTGATGTTACGATCCTTGAAATGGGATGGGACGAAACGCATAAGGCTGCTACTTTTGAAGTTTTGTCTACAAATGGTGATAATCATCTTGGTGGAACAGACATGGACAATTTATTAATTGACTATATTTGCGAAGAATTTAAAAAAGAAAGTGGTATCGATCTTAAGAATGATAAGATGGCTTTTCAGCGATTGCGAGAAGCAGCTGAAAAAGCAAAGGTTGAGCTTTCCTCTACTATTTCAACAGATGTTAATCTTCCATTTATTACAGCAGATGCTTCTGGGCCAAAACATCTCAATTTAAAGATTGAGCGTGCGAAACTTGAAAGTTTGGTTTCTGCAATTGTAGATCGATGCCAAGCTCCGATTGAGCAAGCGTTAAAAGATGCAGGTTCAAAATTAGGTGAAAATATTAAGATTGATAAAGTTATTTTGGTTGGTGGACCAACGCGTATGCCTATTGTTCAAGAGTTTGTTGAAAAACAAGTTGGGCAAAAAATTGAACGTGGTATTGATCCGATGGAATGTGTAGCTTTGGGCGCAGCTGTACAGGCTTCGATTATAAAAGGAGATGCTAAAGAGGTTCTTCTTTTAGATGTTACACCACTTTCATTAGGAATTGAAACTTTAGGTGGTGTTTGTACGAAACTGATCGAAAGAAATACAACGATTCCAACAAAGAAAAGTCAGACTTTCTCGACGGCAGAAGATAATCAAACAGCTGTAACCATTCGTGTTTTACAGGGTGAGCGTCAAATGGCGACTGATAATGTTGAGCTTGGACGATTTGATTTAGTTGGTCTTCCAGCGGCACAACGCGGAATTCCACAAATCGAAGTTGCGTTTGATATTGATTCTGATGGCATTGTTCATGTTTCTGCTAAAGATAAAGCAACTGGAAAAGAGCAGTCTATCAAGATTACAGCTTCAACTAAATTATCTGATGATGATATTGATAAAATGGTTAAAGAGGCAGAAAAATATGCTGGAGATGATAAGAAGAAAAAAGAGCAGATTGAAATAGTTAATCAAGCTAACAGTTTTGTTTATGCAACAGAAAAATCTCTAAAGGATTATGGAGATAAGGTTTCAGCAGATGATAAAGCTAATATTGAAAAAGAGCTTGAAGCATTAAAAGAAGCAATTAAAACAAATGATGCTGAAAAAATTAAGCCGGTTATGGAGTCTTTACAAAAAGTAAGTCATAAGTTAGCTGAAGAAATGTATAAAGCAAGTGCAGCTCAGCAAGCACAAGGTGCGGCTGATACACAGCCTGGAGCAGATGCTAATGCTAATCAGCAAACAGAAGGTGCTCAAGAAAAAGGTCCCGATAAAGAAGATGTTGTGGACGCTGATTTTACAGCAGAAGATGATAAAAAATAAATGTGAATAATGCATGGTGGGAAGTTTAGAAAGCTTTCCTCTATGCATTAATTCGTTTAATAAACTTATAGAAATTTAAAGATTTCATAGGTTTGGAGCTTATTGATGAAAAAAGATTATTATGAAATACTTTGTGTTAAAAGAGAGGCAACGATAAGCGAGATTAAGAAATCTTATCGTAAGCTTGCGCTTTCGCATCATCCTGATCGAGTGCCTGAAGAGAAAAAGAAAAAGGCTGAAGAAGTATTTAAAGAGATTTCAGAGGCTTATGCGGTTTTATCTGACCCGAGTAAGCGTAAGACGTATGATCAATTTGGGCATGCGGGTATTGATCAAAATTATACGTCTGATGATATTTTCCGAAATGCTGATTTTAGTAGTATCTTTCAGAACATGGGATTTGGCGGTGATGCCTTTGAAGATATTTTAGGTGGATTTGGTTTTGGTGGACGTTCAGGTCGATCTCGTGGTCCTCAAAGAGGGCAGAATATTCAATATGAAGTTGAGCTTAATTTGCAACAAGCGTTTGATGGGCTTAAGCAGGCGATTAAGGTGCCGCGTCATGATTTTTGTAAAACATGTAATGGCTCTGGAGCTAAGCCAGGAACTAGTCCCCAAGCTTGTTCACGTTGTCAGGGTAGAGGACAGGTTGTAACGGATAGCGGATTTTTTAGAATGGCCCAAACTTGTCCTCAATGTCGAGGAGAGGGAAAGGTTATTTCTGAATTTTGTTCGACTTGCCAAGGGCAAGGTGTTGTGCGTGTAACTCGTAAAATTGAGGTTAAATTTCCAGCGGGCGTTGATACGGGCTCACAGCTTCGTATTCAGGGTGAAGGTGAAGCTGGCAAAGCTGGACGTGGCGACCTTTATATTTATATTAGAGTAAAGAATCATGATACTTTTCAGCGAGAAGGATCTGATATCTATATAAATTTACCTCTTCATTTTGTAAAAGCAGCTCTTGGTGCTGAAGTAAGTGTTCCGACTCTTGGTGGTAATGTTAAAATGAAAATTCCTGCAGGAACGCAAAGTGGAAAAATGTTTCGGCTTAAAGCTAAAGGAATGCCAGATTTAAGAGGTCGAGGATCTGGAGATCAGTATGTGCGTGTTATGTTGCAAGTGCCGACTAAGCTTTCAAAAGATCAAAAAAAGATTTTAGAAGAATATGCGCGCGTTAGCGGAGAAGAAGGCTTAGATCAATCAGCATCTTTTTCGGAGAAGCTAAAGAAAGTGTTTAAATAAAAGGAGTTTATTCGTGCCAACATATGAATATGAATGTTCTTCTTGCGGACATCAGCTTGAAGCTTTTCAGTCTATGACAGAAAAACGTTTAAAAAAGTGTCCAGAATGTAAAAAAGATAAGCTGCAACGTTTATTGAGTGCTGGAGCAGGTGTTATTTTTAAAGGCAGTGGATTCTACGCGACTGATTATAAGAAAAATACGCCTTCCAAGGTAGAGTCTAAGCCAGAATCAAATTGTCCGGCAGATTGTCCTAATAAAAGCTGTTCAGCTAATTCGTAATCTTGATAAATAATAGTAATTTTCGGAGTAGAAAAATTTCTTAGATTTTGGTTTTCTGATCTTGTTTATTCTGGTATTATTCCTTATATCCTAAATAATGCCTAAGCAGGCGTAAGTATAATCAATATTTAAAAGAAAGTTTTAACATGACACAAATTAGAGCCTTTAAAGCCGTACATTATAATTCTAAAAAAATTGCTGATACATCTAAAGTAGTTTGTCCTCCGTATGATGTTATTTCAAAAGAGGCGCAGAGCTCTTTTTATAGTGCTCATAAAAATAACTTTATTCGTATTCTTTTAGGAGTAGATAAAGCAAAAGATGATTCTTATGACAATAAGTATACTCGTGCAAAGAAAACTTTCTTGGAATGGATTAAAAAGAATATTCTAATACAAGATGATAAGCCATGTTTTTATATTTATAAGCAAGAGTATACTGTTTGTGGACAAAGAAAATCTCGAATAGGTTTTTTAGGGCTTATGCGTCTACAGGATAAAGAAAAATCTAAGATTTATCCTCATGAAAATACTCATACAGCAGCTAAAAAAGATCGTCTTCGTCTTTGGCGAAATGTAAAAGCGAATTTAAGTCCAATTTTTGTTTGTTACTCTGATAAGTATAAGCGTATTGAAGTTATTTTTCATGATGTAGCTTCCCAAAAAGAACCTATGGTTGATCTTGTTGATAATGATGACGTTCGACATGTGCTTTGGCGAATGGATGATCCTAAGCGTATTGAAGAAGTCAAAAGCTTGGTTGATGGCCAGCAATTATTTATTGCTGATGGTCATCATCGTTATGAAGTTGCTATGGAATATCGAAAAGCTCGTATGAAGCGAAAAAAAAGATCTACGGGTAAAGAATCGTTTAATTATATTATGACCTATATGACGAATTTAGAATCTAGAGATTTAGCAATATTTCCTATTCATCGTGTTATAAAGAAGTTTCCAGCTAAAATAGATTTTCTAGAAGAATTCTTTCGAATTGATAAAGTTAGAAATGTTCAAGAGCTTCAGATTTTGTTGGGCCGTGCTGGGAAAAATGAGCATGCATTTGGTCTTTACACGAGAGATGGCATTAAACTTTTACGTTTAAAGAGCAAGATGCTTATCGATCAGCATATTCGACAAGGATCTAAAGAGTTTCGAAGCTTGGATGCGACAATTTTAAAGAATTTTATTCTTGATCGTATTTACACAAAGACTGATATGGTTACATATAAGAAAGATTTAAATGAAGCTGTGAAAATGGTTGATAAAAAGAAGGCTGCAGCGTGTTTTGTTATGAACGCTGTTGGAGTAGATCAACTTAAAGCCATTGCTTTAAACGGTGAGAAGATGCCACCAAAAACAACATATTTTTATCCAAAAGTTCTTTCAGGGTTAACAATTCATAAGATGGATAAATAAATGGCGATATTTGGCAAAAATAAGTATACGCTTGTTAAGGTTAGAAAAAAGACTATTCCTGATGGTCTTTGGATTAAATGTCCAGACTGTCAAACGCCACATTATAGAAAGACTTTAAAAGATAATTTAAATATTTGTCCAAAATGTAACTTTCATCTTCAGCTAACATCAGATGAACGCATTAATATTCTCTTAGATAAGGGGACATTTAAAGAGCATGATCCTAATTTGGTTTCTGGAGATCCTTTAAAATTTCAAGGACCTAAAACGTATCAAGAAAAATTAAAAAGTGACCGCAAAAGAACAAATCTAAAAGATGCTGTTATGACTGGTGTTGGTAAAATGAATGGAAAAGATGTAGCGATTGGACTGACAGATTCGAGATTTATTATGGGGTCTATGGGTTCTGTAGTTGGCGAACGCATTACGCGTATTACAGAGTATGCAACAAAGAATAAATTGCCTCTTGTAATTATTTCTGGATCAGGAGGAGGCGCTCGAATGTATGAAGGAATTTTCTCTTTGATGCAAATGGCGAAAACATGCGCTGCTTTAGGTCGTCATTCTGAGGCAAAACTTTTACATATTTCTGTTTTGACAAATCCAACAATGGCAGGAATCATGGCGTCTTTTGCTGGAGTTGGAGATGTTATTATGGCTGAGCCAAAAGCTTTGATTGGTTTTGCGGGTCCTAGAGTTATTGAGCAAACTATACGTCAAAAACTTCCAGCTGGGTTTCAAAGATCTGAGTTCTTAATTGAGCATGGTCTTATTGACATGATTGTTGATCGCAAAGATCTCAAAGAAACTATTTCTAAAGTTATAAAATATACTAAGAAATTGTAGTATTCAGATACATCCTGCCTAGTTTATTCCAAAGAATTTTATGATTGCAACAAAGATTGATTTTGTTATAATAGTGCACTAATTATTAATATTAATAATAAACTTAATACTTATGGCTCAAGTCAAACTAAAAAATATTAACAAGATCTATAAGGGCGATGTCAAAGTTGTTACAGATGTCAATCTTGAGATTAAAGATAAAGAATTCCTCGTTCTTGTTGGACCTTCTGGGTGTGGAAAATCAACAACTTTGCGTATGATCGCAGGACTTGAAGATATTTCGCAGGGGACGGTTCAGATCGCTGATCGCATTGTCAATGATGTTCCTGCCAAAGATCGCGATATTGCTATGGTTTTTCAAAATTACGCGCTATATCCCCACATGACTGTTTTTGAAAATATGTCTTTTGGTCTTCGCTTAAAAAAGTATCCTAAGGAGGAAATCTCTCGGCGCGTTCAAGAGGCTGCGGAAATTCTAAATATTAAGAAATTGCTTGATCGACGTCCTCGTCAGCTTTCTGGTGGTGAGCGACAACGTGTTGCTGTTGGGCGTGCAATTGTACGAAAGCCAAAGGTTTTTTTGTTTGATGAACCTTTGAGTAATTTGGATGCTAAAATGCGCGTTCAGATGCGTACAGAAATTCACAAACTTCGCTTGAAACTTCAGACGACATTTATCTATGTTACGCATGATCAAACTGAAGCCTTAACGTTAGGTGACCGTATTGCTGTTATGAAAGATGGAATTGTTCAGCAATGTGATGATCCGATGACTATTTATGATTCGCCAGCAAATAAATTTGTTGCTGGATTCATTGGATCTCCGCCGATTAATTTTATAACTGGTAAAATTATCAATCAGCGAGGAAAATTCTATTTTAATGAAGGCCGCTTTACTTTAAAATTAGTTGAAGAGATGCACAAATCAATTGCTTCATATGAAAATAAGACTGTAACTTTTGGCGTAAGAGCGGAAGATATTTATGATAAATTGTTCGTTTCTGAGTCATCTCCCGATAATACTATCAATGCTGTTTGTGAAGTTGTTGAGCCATTAGGCTCAGAAGTGTATTTATATTTAAATACCGGCAATCACACGTTCATTGCGCGTGTTGGGGCGCACAATCGTCCAGAAATAAATCGCGAAATGAGCTTAGTGATTGACATGAACAAGGTGCATTTTTTTGATCAAGAAACTGAAAAAACAATTATCTA
>CAZYOA010000013.1:0-55973 GCA_964648665.1 uncultured Planctomycetales bacterium
ATCAAAAGAGAAAAAGGATATCTTTATTTTATCGACAAGAATGGGGATGTATCTTGCGCTTTGATGGCACGAGGCAACAAAAAGGGTGGTAAGCCAAAGAAGGTTGCTAAAGTTGGTATTACAAAGGAAAAAGGATATCTCTATTTCGTAGATAAGCAAGGAGACATATCCTGCGCGAAGATGGTTCGCGGCGGCAAAAAGAAAAAGAAGTCAACAAAAAAGGTCGCTAAGAAGAAGGCTGTAAAAAAGGTTGCAAAGAAGAAAGTTGTAAAGAAAGTTGCAAAGAAGGCTGTAAAGAAGGTTGCAAAGAAGAAAATTGCAAAGAAGGCTGTAAAGAAGGTTGCAAAGAAGAAAGTTGCAAAAAAGACTGTAAAGAAGGTTGCAAAAAAGAAAGTTGCAAAGAAGAAAGCAAAAAAGAAATAGTTCTATTCGTTCAAGAAAACAGCCCCTGCAAATTTTGCAGGGGCTGTTTTTCTAACCTAAGTTTAATTAAACATATTTATGGCCACACAAAAGAACCAGTGCATCCGCATAGACGGCGCTAAAGAACACAATCTAAAAAACATTAGCCTTAAAATCCCTCGTAACAAATTTGTTGTTGTTACCGGCTTAAGTGGCTCAGGAAAGTCCTCGCTTGCATTTGATACCATTTATGCCGAAGGACAAAGGCGATATGTTGAAAGTCTTTCAGCCTACGCACGACAATTCTTAGAACAACTTCAAAAGCCAAACGTCGAACATATCGAAGGATTGTCTCCAACAATTTCGATTGAGCAAAAAACAACAAGTCGAAATCCTCGATCAACAGTTGCGACACAAACAGAAATTTATGATTATCTGCGCCTACTTTTTGCACGCGCAGGAACTCCTCATTGTCATATCTGCGGAAAAAAGATAGAACGTCAAACTGTCGAAGAAATTGCAAATCAAATTCTTGCGCTTAAGACATCAAGTCAAATTAATATCTTAGCCCCTATCATAAGAGGACGAAAAGGGGAGTATAGAAATATCCAAGATCAAGTGACCAAAGCAGGATTTACACGATTACGCGTTGACGGAACTATTTATGACAACGAATCCAAAATAAAGCTAGATAAATTTAAAATCCATCACATTGAAATTGTTGTTGATCGCTTGCGAATAAAGCCAGAAATCAAAAAACGTCTAATTGATTCCCTGGAAACAGCACTAAAGATTGGCGATGGTCTCGTCATTGCTTCAGATGAAAACAATGATAAAATTTTTAGCGAACGCTATGCCTGCATCGGCTGCAAAACAAATCTTTCTGAAATTGAACCACGCATATTTTCTTTTAATTCTCCATATGGCGCTTGTCCAAAATGTAATGGCCTAGGAACAAAGATGGAAATCGATCCTGATTTTCTTGTCCCTGATCCAGAAAAACCATGGGTTAATGCCGTTGCCCCTTGGCGTAAAGGTCGACGTGGATATATGATGTATTATCGGGCAGTTTTACGGGAAATTGCGAATCTCTACAATATTGACACTCAAATACCTTTTAAAAATTTATCAAAGAAATTTAAAAACGTTATTCTCAGCGGATCAGGAGACGAAATCTGGGGTCGTCAATTTGAAGGCGTCATTGCCTACCTTGAACGCTTATTTCGCGACACTGATAGCGATTGGCTTAAAAGTGAAATTTCAGACTTTATGTCTATTTCTCCGTGCCCAGAATGTTTTGGAAATCGTCTCAAAAAAGAAAGCCTTGCCATTCGATTTTCTGGTAAGAATATTTCCGAGGTTACACAACTTTCGATCTTTGAAGCTAAGAAATTCTTTAAGAATCTAAAATTATCAAAAACAAAAGTTATTATTGCAGAACAGATTTTAAAAGAAATTAATCGTCGTCTTGATTTTTGCATTGATGTTGGACTCGAATACTTAACGCTTGACAGAAAAAGCGCAACTTTATCTGGGGGAGAAGCAGAGAGAATTCGTCTTGCCACTCAAGTTGGCTCTGGATTAGTTGGCGTTATATATATATTAGATGAACCGAGCATTGGACTTCATCAAAAAGACAACACCATGCTCCTTAAAACTCTGAAATCCTTGCGCGATATCGGAAACACTTTAATCGTTGTTGAACATGACGAAGATACTATCCGTCATGCTGACCATGTTATCGATCTCGGTCCTGGAGCTGGAGTGCATGGTGGCGAAATTGTTTATGCTGGAAATGTCGCTGGAATGTTGAAATCCAAGAAATCTTTAACCGGAAAATATTTAACTGGAAAACTAAATATACCAATTCCAGAGAATAGACGCCCCGTTGACAAAAATCGACAAATAAAAATTATTAGAGCACAAGAACATAATCTTAAAAAAATTAATGTCACTTTTCCTCTTGGAACATTTATTTGTGTAACCGGTGTTTCTGGATCAGGAAAATCAACACTTGTTTCTGATGTTCTTTATAAGGCATTGGCCCAAAAAATTTATCACTCAAAAGAAAAACCAGGATCTCACAAGAAGATTGAAGGCATTGACCACGTTGACAAGGTCATCGTTGTTGATCAATCTCCGATTGGGCGCACGCCTCGATCAAATCCCGCGACCTACACAGGTGTTTTTGGCGATATTCGATCTCTATTTAGTCAAATGCCAGAATCTAAATTACGAGGATATAAACCAGGACGCTTTAGTTTTAATGTCAAAGGTGGTCGCTGTGAAGCTTGCTCTGGTGATGGAATCAAAAAGATTGAAATGCATTTCTTGCCAGATGTCTATGTTGAATGTGAAATTTGTCACGGAAAACGATTTACCCAACAAACTCTAGAAGTTCGATATAAGAGTAAGAATATTTCAGATATTTTAAATATGTCCGTTGAAGATGCATTAGGATTGTTTGAAAATATCCCTCGAGTTTATAAAATATTAAGCACGCTTGATGATGTTGGCCTTGGCTACATTAAGCTCGGTCAACCTGCGACAACTCTTTCCGGAGGGGAAGCACAACGCGTTAAGCTTGCTAGTGAGCTTTGCAAACAAGCAACGGGAAAAACTCTATATATTCTTGATGAACCTACCACAGGTCTTCATTTTGCGGATATCGACAAACTACTTCATGTCTTACAAAGACTTGTTGCCAAAGGCAATACCATTTTAGTTATTGAACACAATCTTGAAGTTGTCAAATGTGCTGATCATATCATTGATCTAGGTCCCGAAGGTGGAGATAAAGGAGGAGAAGTTATCTTTGCAGGAACACCAGAAGAAATTATTCATTGCAAGAAGTCCTACACAGGCCAATACCTTAAACATTATCTTAAAAAACATTAGAATTAAAGAAGTATTTTAAAAAGCCTTTTTTTCCGTTCAAAAGAACAAAATATCTCAATAATTGCAATCCCAAAAAAAGTTGATATAATAATCTCATGTTTAATAGGTATATATATATATTTATTTATTTTTTAATATTTTCATTTATTTTATCTGAAAATCCAAGAACTAATTACTGCTGGGCTCAAGATAATGAAACCGAAACGTTTCTTATTGCCCAAAAGGCGTTTGATGATGGGTTTTATGATGTCGCCATTCGCTATATAAGCGAGCTTTTAAAACAATATCCCCAAACAAGCAAGCGTCCACAAATTCACCTTTTACTTGGACAATGTCACTTCTTTAATGGTCAATACTTAGATGCCTTCAGAGAGTTTAAACAGCTTTTGGATGCTCCGGGCTATAAAGATGTCGTTTTATTCTGGCTTGGCGAAACATATCTAAAAGTCAAAGATTATTCCGAAGCCGAAATCAATTACCGACAACTTTTAGATCTTTACCCTTCTTCGACTTATGTTCCTCAAGCACACTACGCTCTTGCATGGATCAAATTTGAAAAGAATGATTATCTAGAAGCCAAAGAAAACTTTCAGAATTTTGTCGCTTTATTTCCAACACACCAACTTTTTGAAGATTCACTATTTCGTATCGGAGAATGCAATTTTCAACTAGAACAATACGAGCCAGCTATTGAAACTTTTCAAAAATACATTAAAAGTTTTCCAAAGTCAACACGCTTGGACCAAGCATTTTTTTATACAGCAGAATCAAATTATTATTTAAAGAAATATACAGCATCTATCAAATTCTATGGTAAATGCAAAGAAAAAACACATAAAAACCAAACACAACTTACCTGCGATATTGGAATAGCATGGAGCTATTTAAAGCTAAAAGAGTTCGATCAAGCCGAGCAATCATTTAAAGACGCGATTTCATTTTCCACAGAAAAAAATATTACCAACGAAATTCCATATTTTGGACTAGCCACTCTTTTTTCTGAAAAGAAGGATTTTACTAGCGCACTTATAAGTTATGAAAAGATCATTAGCTTTGCGCCAAAAGACCCAAAATCATCAGAGGCCTATCTTGGCATAGCAAATACTTTCTATAAGATAGAAGACTACGACAAAGCTCTTGATGCTTATCAAAAAACGATTGAGCTTTTTAAAAACACTCCAAGCCTATCAAGCGTTGTTGAAAAATCTTATCTCGGCTTAGCTTGGACAAATTTACGAAAAGGAATTCCTTCAGAGGCAATTAGAAATTTTCAATATGTTATTGATCAAACACAAAATAAAATTGTTAAAGTCAGCGCTTTGACTCAAATTGGTGATGCCTATCAAGATATGCATGAATACGATAATGCCATCACCGCTTACGATAAAATCTTAAGAAACTTTCCTTCAACGCCATATTCAGATTATGCTCAATATCGTCAAGGCATTGCTCTTCTTAAAATGAATAAAATTGATAGCGCAACGCTTTCATTTGAAAGTCTACAGGAAAATTTTCCCGACAGCGATTATCTGACGGACACGAAATACTACCTAGGAATGGCTTATTTTAAAAAAGAAGACTGGATTGCCGCCAAAGAAAATATGGAAAATTTTATCAGTGAACTTTCAGCTGATCACCAATTTCAACCTGATGCACATTATATCTTAGGATTATCATATCTTCGTCTTGAAGATTACGAAAAATCAATTAAGATTTTTAAGAAAATAAAAAAATATTACCCTTCCAGCGAAACCTTAGTTCAAGATTCAGAAATCAACATCGCACGATGCTTATACGAAAAAGGGGCTATCAAAGATGCCTTAAAAGAATTTAAAATTATTATCTATAAATATCCTCAAACTGAAACTGCTCTACAAGCAACATCATGGCTTGCCGAATATTATTTGCAATCGAGAGAATATAAGAATGCAATCACATATTACACGAGCATCATCGAAAACTTTCCGGACAGCGATAAAGCCGGGGATGCGATTGTTGGCCTTGCTCAAGCCTATCATGAAAGCGGAGAGTCTGATCAAGCACTCAATCAACTCAAGCTTATCAATAATTCTTTTAATGATGAAATCTATGGCAGAGCGCATCTTTTGATTGCAGAAATTTTTGCAAGCGAAACTGACAACAAAAAAGCAATGGAAACATATCAAGCAATCATAAAAAATTCTCCAGAATTCTCAAGGGATGCTTATGTCAAGATCGCAAGAATCTTAAAATCCAAAAAACATTTTGCTGAATCTCTAGAAGCTTACGAAAACGCACTTCTAGCACCAGAAGGCTTAAGCCAAACAAAAAAATGTAAAATACAATTTTTAAAGGCAGATCTTTACGATTCTCTTGGCAAAACAGATAAATCAATTGATGCTTATTTAAAAATACCATATCTATATCCTGAGGAAACAAAATGGGTTATCAAGTCATATTTAAGAATTGCGCGTCTATTTGAAAATAATGAAACCTGGGATGAAGCTGTATTAATTTATGATAAAATTTTAGAATATCAAGTCGATGAGCGAACCTTCGCTCAAGAACGACTTGATTGGATTCAAACAAATATTTTAGCAAATAGCTATTAAGAAACTATTCAGAAAGGGGTACATTTATGGGAATCTGGAAAATCAACGCGTGGGAGCTAATCATCGCTGGCGGGCCAATTATGATTCCAATTGTTTTATGTTCATTTTTTGCAGTTGCGATTTCTATAGAAAAGTTTATTTACTTTTCAATGATCAAAACTAATCCGCAAAAACTTAGAAATGATATTTTTGAATTAATTAAAAATAATAAAATCAAGGAATCTATTGCGTATTGTGAAGAAAGTCGATCTCCGATTGCAAAAGTTCTAGAAGCTGGGATTTTAAAGTTTGGCGCTCCAAAAGACGAAATTAAAGAAGCTCTAAGCGATGCCAGTTTTTTTGAAATTCCAAAACTCGAACGTCGATTAACCGCGCTTGCAACGATTGCTCACATTACGCCATTGCTTGGACTTCTTGGGACAGTCACAGGAATGGCTGCAAACTTTCACATGATTCAGGTACGCGCGACATCACTAAACCCTGTAACTCCAGGCGATTTAGCCGGAGGGATATGGGAAGCTCTTTTAACAACAGTAGCTGGATTAATTGTAGCGATTCCAACTCTTGTTGTTTACAACTATCTCGTTAGTCGTATCAATAAGTTTATTCAAGAGATGGAAAAAAGCGCAACCGAACTTGTTAATTATTTAACACAGATTTAAAGAAACCAATTGAAAGAGAGATGTTAATTGCAATTTCGCCGTTATACAAAATCAAATCCCGGATTTGAACAAATCAATATCGCGCCCTTAGTAGATGTCATTTTCCAACTTTTAATATTCTTCATGCTATCTTCTTCGTTTGTTTTTCAGTCTGGCATCAAGGTAAAGCTTCCTAAAGCAATTACGAGTGAAGTCATTAAAGAAGAAAACTTAATTATCACACTAACGAGTGAAAATGTTCTGTATATTAATAGCAAGGTTAGCACAATGAAGACTCTAGAAAAAGAGCTTGGAAAAAAAGAAAATAAAGAGCGGCTAATTTTAATTAAAGCTGACCGACGCTCTTCCTTGGGACGAGTCATTGACATTTGGGATCTCTGTCGAGATCTTGGCATTGAACGAATCAATATCGCCACAAACCAAGATTAATAAATACGAAAGCTTTTCACTCATGAGTATGAAGAGAATTATTATTCGTGCGCTTTTACTTTCTGTCTTACTGCATTTAATTCTTTTTACAGTATTTGATTTTCGTTTTGACTCAAAGAAAAGATTGCCTAGAACATCTTTTCATTTTCTAGGATCCTTTTTAAGAACAACAGATATGGAAATATCCTCAGAACATCATCATCTTTCGCAAACAAAAAAAATTTACAACGAAGCAATTGACACAAACACATCTTCAAATGATCCTAAAAATTCTACTTTTAACAAAGACAAAAAACCTGAATTATTTGCCTCCTCAAGAAAGAAACTTAAGAAAACTTTAAAATCAGAAATCACAACGACTCAAAAAGAAGAAAATCAACTACTTAAACAACAAAACTCTAACGTAGAAGCTAATTCTCTTGATAATCTACGCCTAAAATTACCAAATAATGATAACTATTGATTTTTCTACTTTTATTGCACTTTTTCTATCTGTCACTTTGCTACTTGTTATTGGTCAATGGATATTATATAATAGAAGAGAGGAAGCAGAGGACAAAAAATCAAAATATATCATGCGTTGTCCTTATTGCAGTCATATATTTTATAATTTTAAAAATAAAGAATTAAAAATCTGCCCTCGATGCAATAGTTATGTTGAAAAAGACAATTAAAAGATTATAAAGGAGGATTTTATGAAAACTCTTAAGAATAAAAAAGCAAGCACACTTGTTCTAGCAACCGTCATCGTTATGGCTTTATCTATATTAGCTATTAGCGTTATCAGCGTTGCTGGAAGCCAATCTTATATGGGGCAAGCTCAAGTTGATAAAGTTAAAGCTGAGCAACTTGCCAAAGGCCTACTTTATCAAGAATATATGCAAACTATCTCAGACGGAAACTTAGGGGGCACAACCGTCAACACAATCACTCTTGATGGAAAAGATTTCTCCTCTAAAGTTGTTATGGTAAATGATGGATCTGGACCCTTAGGAACAAATCCTGTTACAATCACCGTCAACTTCTAACACAAAAACTATCAAGATTGATCCTATCAAATAAATATCTGCGCCTTTTCTTCTGTAAACTCCGGTAAGTCTAAGTAACTTTATATTATATTATTATTGACAAAGTAATCTGATTATGCTCTAATGAACATAAGGTAACTAGGGTGAATTATACATATTTATTTTATAAACTATTAGTAAATAAAATAAAGAAAGTAACTGCATGAACCATTTATTAGATGTCGACGAGCTAGCTCAATATTTAAAATTAAAAAAACAAACCATTTATAATTGGCTAAATCAGCGAAAAATTTCAGGTATTAAAATCGGTGGTGTCTGGCGCTTTGATAAACGCGAAATAGATAAATGGTTGCGTTCGCAATCCCGTAAGGCAAAACAATAATGGCTCATCAAGAAAAAAAATTAGCTGCTTTTTTTGGTATTCATTCACTTTCAGTCATCCGCGCTGAAAACAATGAAATTAGCTATTTAGAATCAATTAATCACACATTTTCACCTATTCAAAAACCAGCTAATAACGAACAATCTGAAGAGGGTATTCGCTTAACCGCTGAAATGCAACGCATTGTTCGAAGCCAAAAGATTTCAAAACCAAGAATTAATCTTTCAATTCCAGTTCGAAATGTCCTTTTTCGTAGTTTTGAAGTTCCCACAATGAGCCCATCAGAACTTAAAGGCGTCGTTGAATTCGAAACACGAAAATATATACCTTTTGAAATTAGCGACTTAATTTTTGGATTTCAGTCCATCCCTATAGCCGAAACAAATAACAAAAAAACACTTATTTTGCTTTTAGCTATTCGAAAAAGTATTTTTGAACAATATTGCACTGTTTTTGAAGAAGCTAAATTTTCTATTGCTTCAGCCGAGCCTTCCTCAATTAGCTTATTAAGAATTCTAGCATCTAAGAAAATAATTCAACCAGATGAGAAAATTGCTATTGTACAAGTTAATAACGATGAGGGCGACATTACAATCATCGAAAATCAAACACCTCAATTCATGCGTGATTTCAAGCTTCCAGCAATCAATGCTGAGTCGCCGACAGAATCTGTGAAGGATCTCCTGGATCAATTATCTGATGAAATTAGAACTTCTCTAGATTTTTATACTCGTCAATCAAAAAAGAGAAGCAATGAGCACAATATTCATAATATTTATATTTTTTCCAATTCTTACCCTAATGAAATAGCAGCAAAGATTACAAGCGATCTCAATATACCGGCATCAATTTTTGATTCAAATGAAATCTTATTTTCTAATAAAAAAATTAATATCAATGCTTTGAGCGCTTTTGGCGCAAGCAATGTTCAAGATTTTTCTCTTAATTTTGATCTTGATCTTGCCAAAGCTCGAAATCCAGAAGCTCATGGCGCAAAAGCTGGATTTAAAGATTATTTTAATCAGCCGCCAGATTACAAATTAACTACAAAAATTGGACTTGGATGCATTGGGCTTAGCCTCCTTATATTTAGTACAACAAGCTTATTTGGATCTCCTCAAGTCTCGAAACTGAAAACTCTTACAGAAGAAAGCAAGAAATATGAAAGTCTGACAAAAGAACAAATTCAAAACCAAACAAAAAATATATCTAAAAAATTTAATTCTTATAAAAATATTAGATTTTCAAGCAAAATTTCAAGAATATTAGCCACTATTTCTGATCAAACTCCAGATGGCGCTTGGCTAGAAGATTTCTCGATTGAATATATCGATCAAAACCCTAGCAAGAAAAAAGAAAACGAAGATCTAGAAGAAACGAAGATTGAAATTAAGCTTGGAGGCTATGGGTATGCAAAAAAGCTGAACGATCAGATGACTCTTGTCGATGCCTTTATGACAAAATTAAGAATTCATAAAGATTTAAAAAAAGATCTTGAACGTCTTGAACTAGAAACTGTTAGCAAAACGGAAAGGGATGGCTTCCCTGTTACTCATTTTGTCATTGCAATCACTCTTAACAGCACCATAGACAAGGAAAAATAGATGGCGGATATTAAAGAAATTATTGATAAGCTACAAAAGATTGACATCAAAGATATTAAAGCAGCCATCGATATGCAAGCCGTTCAAGACACATTACTTAAACGTAAAGATCTCGTAATAGATGTTTTTTTAATCATAGTCACTCTTTTTGTTATTAACTTTATTTTTTCGAGTCGCCAAAAAACTTCGCAAGAGATGACTCTTAAAATAAAAAATCTTGAAAAAAAATCAGTCACAATCCAAGTATATGAAAATCGAACTAAGAAACTTGATAAATTAATTGATTCAGCAGCAAAAGGATTTTCAAGCCCTACAACAATTATCAATGCTATATCCGAGATTACACAAAAATTAAATATAAAAATTTCCTCTTTCAATCCGGATAAATTAGAAAATTTAGATGAATACACAAAACAAACGGTCAAATTTAACTTTTCTGGAACATTTCAAAACATGCTTCAATTAATTTATCAAATTGAAAATTACAAAAGAAATCTTAGAATTGATTCTTGGTCTCGCGAAAAAGGAAACCCTGGCCTTTTAAAAGTTAACGATGAAGATCTAGTCAACAGTATTATTTCTTGGAAAATGTCCATAACGTCAATTGAACTTAAAAAATAAGGGATGACATGAAACGAATATTTCTATTTTTTCTTATAATGCTTTTAATTCATATTTTTTCTTTTAACAGTTTTCTCGAAGCAAGCGACTCCTTTGAATCGTTTCTTCTAAAAGTTAAAAATCCCTTTAAATCATCGCTTCCAAAAATCGAAGAAATTATTGAAATAAAACCAAAACCTACTAAAATAAACATAGGAGAGACAAGGTCTTCAAGGCGGTCCAAAGTTCGTCCTGTAAAAACTGAGGCAAAGCCAATCAAAGCCCCCATTATTAAAGCTCCTGATGTTATTGTTTCTGGACTGATTTGGAATAGCGATCTACCTCAAGCCATTATCAATGAAAGCATCGTCACCATTGGTGATAAAATCGACAATTTTAAAATTGTTGAAATTCATAAAGATGGAATTATTATTTTATTTTCTGGTCTAAAATTTACGATTAAAATGAACCAAGATTTAACCTAGTCAATTTAGCAAAAGCGAGGACTCTGTTTTTATGAGAAACAAACTATTAAAAACTATTTTCTGTTCGATTATTGTATTGCTGTCATTATTTTTTATAGGAGCGAGGACTGCACAAAGCGAAATCTCACGTCTTGATCATTTTATTTATCCTCAGTATTCAAAAAAAATATCTATGGATTTTAAAGACGCTGATCTTAGAACTGTTCTAAAAATCTTTTCACAACAATCAGGCATGAATTTTATTTCTTCTTCAAATATCGAAGACATGAGAATTACTCTTTATTTTAATAATGTTCCTGTTGAAGAAGCCTTGGATCAAATTTTAAATGCCAATAATCTCATGTATGAATTAAAGGCAGGTAGCGATATTTTTGTTGTTAAAAGAATGGATAAACCTTTGATTGAACTTATCACTCGCGTTTTTCCTTTAAAACATGCAACGGTTTCAAATTCTGAAATGATAAAAAACATCAAAGCCCAGACTGAAGAAGATTCCGACAGCGAAGAAAGCGAGAGCGAAGATGACGAAGAAAGTGGTGGTACCGGAATTCTCTCTGCCATTGAAGGCGTTTTAACAACGTCAGGCACAGCAATTGAAGATGCGCGAACCAATAGTCTTATTGTAACTGATATTCCAAGTCAATTTCCTGTGATCGAGAAAACAATCGCCAGCTTAGACGTTCCCATGCCTCAAATCTTAATTGAAATCGAAATGCTCGATATCTCAAAGACTACAGGAGAAGACATTGGAGTAAAGTTTGGACAAACCCCATTAGCGCTTACAGGTGGAACCAAACAAACGCTTTATCCCTTTGATCAAAATGAAATTCTTAGAAAAGAAAGATTTAGCTTTGGCAGCGATCGATATGCAGCCGGCACAATTGATGCAACAGGCCTTACGATGGTTCTTGAATTCTTAAAATCACAGACTGATACTAAAACTCTTGCTAATCCAAGCATCTTAACCCTTAACAATCAAACTGCTGAAATTCAAATAGCAACAGATGAAGCTATTGGTATTGTTACTTCCACAGGAGGAGCTGAAGGAGTTGTTACGCAAAATGTTGAAGCTGAGCGCGCTGACACAGGAATCTTTCTTTCTGTAACGCCTCAGGTTAATTTAGAAACAAGAGAAATTACTATGGCTGTTTTTCCTCGCGTCATTGAAGCACGCCAGGGAGAAACTTTTGGCGGCATAACCTTTCGCGACCCAGAACAACGCGGAACAAAGTCTATTATGCGCGTTAAAAACGGTGAAACAATTTACTTAGGAGGACTTAAAAAAACCAATCATGCTGAAATCATTACAAAAGTTCCTTTCTTGGGGGACATACCTTTCTTCGGAAATGCGTTTAAGCACAAAAAACTTTCCGATGAAAACCGTGAGCTTCTCATGTTCATTACACCAAAAATTGTTTCTGATGAAAACTATCGCATACCAACAGGTAGAAAAAAAATAAAACCACTAAGGCGCGAACAAACATATCCCGTAACAAAGCTCCAGGAAATTGAACGAGCCCTATTAATTACAGAACATCAACTAAATCAAAAATGACAAGACTTAGACTCGGAGAAATTTTAATTCAGCAGGGCCTGATCACCCAAGAACAGCTTGATCAGACAATCGAAGCTCAAAAACAAAAAAAAGGACGCATAGGCGAACTTTTAATTGAGCTTGGAATAACACAAGAGATTGATATTGTTGTAGCTTTAGCCAAACAATTCTCAATTCCTTACATTTCAAAAGAATCAGGTCTCCTTAGGCCACAAAATCTTGAATTATTAAACATTGTTCCTAAAGATTTTGCTAAAAAGAATTTTATTATGCCTTTATCGTTAACTGGCAATTCTTTGACCTGTGCTCTTTATGACCCTTTGGATCTTCTCTTAATAGATAACTTGCGCAAAATTACAGGATACGACATCAACATTGTCCTTGCCACAAAAATGGATATTGCACAAGCCAGCGAAGCGATTTACAGCAAAGAAGGTCAGTCTTCTTTGTCTGAAGCTGTACAAAGTAGCTATGAAGCTCCGCCTAAAGATGAAGTTGCGATATCAGAATCGGCAAGAAAAAAAGACGAAGCTGAGTTAAGTATAGACAAGCTCATCGAGCGTGCAGGCGAAGCTCCTGTTGTCAAACTTGTTGATCTTATTATTCGCCAAGCCATTGATCAAAGAGCTAGCGATATTCATATTGAATCTTATAAAGAAAAAATTTCTCTTCGATATCGTGTCGATGGATCACTTTATGAAATACCGCCACCGGCTCGGCATCTTCTACTTCCGATTATTTCAAGAATTAAAATTTTAGCAAAACTAGATATTGCCGAAAAGCGCCTTCCTCAAGATGGAGCTATTATCGCAAAGCTAGAAGATCGCACTGTTGATTTACGTATTTCAACTGTTCCAACAGTTTGGGGTGAAAAAGTTGTTATGCGTATTTTAGACAAAGGAGCAATCAATCTTGATCTATCCGTTCTTGGTTTTGAAGCAAGTCAGCTTGAGGCTATTCGAAAAGGTATTAAATCTCCATTTGGACTTGTTTTTGTTACCGGACCAACAGGAAGCGGGAAATCAACAACGCTTTATTCTTGTCTTAAGGAAATCGTTGACTCAACAAAAAATATTATGACTGCTGAAGACCCTGTTGAATATCGAATTGATGGTATCAATCAAGTTCATGTCAAGCCTGCTATAGGTCTCACGTTTGCTTCAGCTTTGCGTTCTTTTTTAAGACAAGATCCAGACATTGTTATGGTTGGAGAGGTTCGCGATCTTGAAACTGCACAAATTTGTGTTCGAGCAGCTCTTACAGGACATCTCGTACTAAGTACGCTTCATACAAACGATGCCGCATCAGCCATTACGCGCTTAATTGACATTGGCATACCTCAATATCTTTTGACACCATCTTTATCTGTTATTGTTGCTCAGAGATTAGCACGAAAACTCTGTCAAAACTGCAAAGAGGCTTACGAACCATCAGCTGAAGAGAAGGGAAAGCTTCAAATAAAATCGGGTCTTGTTTATCGCCCAAAAGGATGTGAAAAATGCAATCAAACTGGGTACAAAGGTCGTCTTGCAATTAGCGAAGTTTTAATAATTAATGATATAATTCGAGAAATCATGTCTGAGGATTCCTCTTACATGGCTATTAAGCAAGCAGCAATTCAAAGCGGGATGATTCCCCTTCTTGAAACGGGAATAAGGAAAATTGAAGAAGGAATCACCAGCATTGAGGAAGTTTTAAGTTCAACTTTAATTTAATAATTTTATCTGTATTATATAAGGATTTAAATGCCTAATTTTGTTTATACCGCTAAAGACGAAACAGGAAAGACCATTAAAGGCACCATGGCCTCATCTAGTCGTGAAAATCTCATTGAAGGCCTTCAGCAGCAAAATTACTATATTTTGTCCGTTGAAGAAATCATTATTGAGGCGCCATCTGAAAGACAAAAAACGAAACCAGTCAAAATAACTAAGAAATTTTCAAGAAAAAAGTCAACAACGCAAGACAAGCTTTCCTTATCTTATCAGCTAGCAACTATGTTAGAATCTGGCGTTAATCTATTAAGAAGCCTGACAATTTGTGTTAATCAAGCTGAAAGCCGACAATTTCACGATGTTCTTGTTCGAGTTCGAGATGATGTCGAACAAGGTTCTTCCTTTAGTAGCGCACTTGCCAAACATCCAAAGATTTTTGATGTTCTTTGGGTTAGTCTTATTGAAGTTGGTGAAGCATCAGGAACCATGCCAAAGGTTTTACGAAAGATTGCATCCTATGCAGAAAAAGCAGAGCAAACAAAATCTGCAATTATATCCGCTCTAATTTATCCGGGGATTCTGATGACTGTTGCCATGAGTGCAATCGCCGTTTTTGCACTTTTTATCGGTCCGAAATTTCAAACGATGTATGACTCAATGAATGCAGATCTCCCTGCACTTACGGATAAACTTTTAAAACTTTTTAGCTTTATTCGCTCGAATTTCTTTATTATTTCTGGCATTATTATTGCCGTTATTTTAATCCTAAGAAATTATTTTAAAACAACCACAGGAAGAATACATCTTGAAAAGATCTTATTTAAGCTTCCTGTTGTTAACAACATGATCACAATTGCAATCATCGAAAAATTTGCCTCACAAATGGCGATCCTAATTGAGAGCGGTGTTCCCATTCTCTATGCACTTGATATTATCGAACGTTTAATCGGAAACAGAGTTTGCGAACAACATATTATCCATATCAAAGCCAACGTCAGAGAAGGAAAAATGGTTTCCGCAGAAATGGCTAAGACAGGATTTTTTCCATCCATGGCAACACAAATGGTTGCCGTTGGAGAAGAAACAGGAGAGCTAAGCAAAATGTTTATTCATGTTGCTGAATACTATCAACGACTTTTAAGCGTTGCTATCTCTCGCTTTACTTCAATGTTTGAACCCCTTATCCTTGTTGTCATGGGTGGCGTCATTGGAGTCATTGTTGTAGCAATGTTTTTACCAATCTTAAATATTTCAAAAATGGCAACACAAGGAGGTGGTTAGAAAAATAAAAGCAATGTTGCACGCAAACAAAAGCTATGCTATAGTTTTAGTGGTTAATTTGTTCTTTATAAACCTTAACAAGGAGTACAAAATGAAAATTAGAAATAATAATTCAGGTTTTACACTTTTGGAAGTCATCATTGTTATAATCATATTGGCTGTTTTAGCAAGTGTTGCTATGCCTCAATTTGGAAGCCTTATAATTCAAGCAAAGAATAGCACTTCAAAAACTGCTACCGTAACAGCTTGTAATCTTTCAGCAGCTACCAGTACAATGAATCAAAGCTTTAATGATGCTGGATATACTGCAGTAGGTACGGCTGGAGCAAGTGACGGCTTTACAAGAATTACCTGCATAGAGACAGTAGATGCCGGTGCGCCTAACATTACATGTTCCTCAACTGTAATTGCGGCTGACAGCACTACAGCTCAATCAACAGAATGCGTCTGGATAGAAGAATAAAAATTGTAAGATTGGCAAAAAAGGCTCGGAGCATTCGCTTCGAGCCTTTTAAAAACCCAAATAAATGGAATGTATAATTTTATGAAAAAAATAAAAATGAAAAAAAAAGGTTTCACACTCATGGAAACGATGGTTACATTTGTTATCTTGGGCATCTTAGCATCAGTCGCCATTCCAGCTTACCAAAACGTAATGCGTGACACACGTATTAAAGATGCAGAAACAAATTTATTGCTTTTATTTACCGCTGAAAAAATTTATCGCAATGAAATTGGCAACTACTATGCAGGCGCTAACGCAGGATTATTAAATACAAATTTAAATACAGGCATTATTGCAGGCTCTACGGGCTATAGTTGCACCGTATTGGCTTGTACCGCTGATGGTGGAAGCTTTACGAGAGAAGTAGATATAACGCTTGCTGCACCTGTTGTTTATGAGTAGGATAACTGCCATGAAACTTTTAAAACAAAAAAAAGCTCATACACTAATCGAAGTTATTGTCACAACTGTTGTTTTTTCAATTGGTATTCTAGGCATTTTAGCCGCTTTTTCATTTTCATCTCAAAACTCTGCCACTACAGACGATAAACTTTTAGCCGCCAATAGAGGCAGAGAACTCTTAGAGAATTTACGCTCCAAAGTTGATAGCCGCACCTGGGAAACAACATGGCCCCTAAATTGCGATGGGCTAAACCGAATATGGACAGACGAAACATTTGATGGCGAAGAGATTCGCTACACATGCAATGAAGATAATATTACTGGAACACGGCAAGTCACTGTAACTTTAACCTGGACTGATTAATAATATGAAAAAATTATTTTTAAAGAATATTTTAAGATCAAAAAAAGGCGTCACCATGATGGAGCTTATAATCGCATCCATTGTCTCTATTATTGTTTTAACAAGTCTTGCCTCTATAGATTATTCGGTTCGCCTCATGCATCAAAATGCAGGTTCAGAATCTATGCTTTCCGTTGAAACAACAGCGATTTTACAACATATCTCACGCAATCTCTTGCTAGCCACAGGCGATGCTAATGATAGTGGAATAATTATTTCTGGCGGAAATGCTATGTCTATTTTACAAGATCAAAACACTCCTCCAACACCTGGAGATTATACTGATGATACTTGGGTTTATTACTGGCTCAATAATAATAGTATTGAATTCTGCGAAGGGCAGGGAACGTGTTCAAATCTTTTAACCTCACTTGGCTCTGGTTCAATTGCAACCTTTAACATTGTTTCACAATCAAGCAGTGATCAAGCAGATCTTGACAATCAAGTTCAAATTGAGGTTTGTGCTTCCGTTGATCCTACAACATGCACTCCTGCAGATTTTACCACTAGCACACTCATTTCACTTCCAAGTCATGGCGGCCCAACCATATAAGTCACATTTTTATTCTTTTGGTTCTAAGTTGATAATTCAGCGAAGAAAATTTTTTCTTTAATTGAAAATCAAATTTTACACTTCTTTTAATCCTACACCTAAATTTAAGATTATTTATAAGTAACAACGAAAGCGCTTTCTTTTTAGTCGTTTTTTAAAGGATTTTTGTTGACTTTTCATGATATACTTAAGGTAAGAATTTATTTTATTTGTTTATACCAGGAGGTAAAAAATGATTGATCTTATAAAAAATAAAAAAAATGGGTTTACAGTTATAGAGCTTGTTTTTACAAGCGTAATCGTTGGCGTTGTCCTTTCTATTGCAGTAGCAAAAGCTCCTGAGCTTATAGAAAGTCAGCACTCAAAAACTGCAGAGAAATTTTTACATATTGCACAAACTTCACAAAATCGATACAGAATTGACCACAGCGGACAATATGCATCTAATCTAGCTGATCTTGATGTTAACTTTGCTAATCTTAATGGATTTAATATCGCTGTCTCAAGCAACGTCAATAATATTGCTTCTGCCACAAGAACTGGCAGTTCTAGCTCCTACATGCTTGCGATGGCAGGAACAGGTGAAGTAACCTGCACTGGAGACTATTGCCCAAATCTTTCGTATACTTGCGGGTCAACTGGAGATGAACCAACAGGAGACACCGAAATAGGAGAAGACACTGGTACAATAGGAGATGAAAATCCTTCAAATACTCCAACTCCGGAAGAACTACTAAACCTCTATCAAAATGATCCTGATGCTTTGATCAAATGGGTTTCCGAAGAACCTAATGCTTTTCTAGAAGTTATGCTAAATAATCCAGAATTTGGAAAAGAAATGGCCACTGAAATAGAAAACAATCCTGAAGACTGGAAACAAGTTCTAGATGAAAATCCAGAAATTGCCGATACTATTAATGAAATATTAAAAGAGATTGAAAAGGAGGAATGTACTTTAAGCTGTGCAGCGGGTCAAGAGGCTGACTATGACAACTGCAAGTGCATAGAGTGTCCTCTTCCAGAAAAAAACACTGATTCGTGCTGTGGCGACATGTACTACGAAACTCCAGGAAGCTGTACCTTAAGCCAAGAGTGTGATACTGCTTGTGATAAAGATGGACGATGCTATAATATGCTTCAATGCTTAGGAAGCGATAATCCACCTTGGAAATAGAGATATTTAGATTTACAAGAAATCATAAAAAAACCTATCTTTTTAGATAGGTTTTTTTATAATACTACTATGCATCGATTTCTATCAACTTCCTTAAAAAATCCAATTTGTACAATTTCCGATAAAAAAGAAATTCATCACATCAAAAATGTCCTCCGATTAAAAAAAGGACAAGAAGTTTATCTTTTTGATGGACAAGGAACAGAAGCACAATGCAATATTATAAAAATTTCAAATACATCTGTTAAGTTTAAAATTCTAAAAAAAATAAAAAATCTCGAGAAAAAAACTCATATTGTTTTAGCTTGCGCTATTCCGAAGAAATCAAAATTTGAATCTATTATTGAAAAGTGTACTGAGCTTGGTGTTGATGAAATCATTCCTCTTAACACAAAGCGAACAGAAGTAAAAATTTTAGAAAAAAATCTAAACAAAAAAATGAATCGTTTCAAAGAAATTTCTATCAACGCATCAAAGCAATCAAAAAGAAATATTCTGCCTATTATTCATCCCATAGCAACACTCAAAACAGCTTTAAATCAATTAGACGATACATCCATTGGCTTCATTGGTTGGCTTGAAAGCCAAAAAAAAGAAATCAAAGATTTAGTTACTCAAGAATTGAAATTAAAATCAAGAATTATTTTCTTTATTGGCCCAGAAGGGGATTTTACACCTGAGGAAATATCTTTAGCCACAGAAGCGGGATGCATTCCAATTTCTCTTGGAAAAACCACTCTTAAGGTTGATACAGCTGCTATCAGCGTAATTGCCTTTTCTAATTTTATTATAAATACTTAATATATTTATAATCTCTCCTTTTTAATCCACTAATTCTATAAGTTATTGATACATATTAACTTACAACTCTTTTCAAGAATTTGAAACAATTGACAATCTGTGTTGCCTCATGTATAATTCATCTCTTACTTATATAAAGTAAAAAATATAAATTTTAACTCATAAATGAACATTTTGCGCATGCTGTTGCTTAATCTAAATCAAGGGGGAGATGTATGAAAGACCAGAAAAACCAGAATAAAGCTGTAGATACCAACAAACTGAAAGCTCTAGATCTTGCATTAGCTCAGATTGAAAAACAATTTGGCAAAGGATCAATTATGAAGCTTGGACAAGACACCATCATGAATATTGAAGCCATTCCAACTGGATCTATTGCCTTAGATACAGCTCTTGGAATAGGTGGCGTTCCAAAAGGACGCGTTGTTGAAATATATGGACCAGAATCTTCTGGAAAAACAACATTAACTCTAAGCATTATTGCTGAAGTTCAAAAACAAGGAGGCGTTGCCGCTTTTGTCGACGCAGAACATGCTTTTGATTCTTCTTACGCAAAATTACTTGGCGTTAATTTAGATGATCTTTTAATCTCGCAACCAGATACTGGCGAACAAGGACTAGAAATTGCTGAGACACTTGTGCGATCAAATGCTGTTGACTTGCTGATTGTTGACTCTGTTGCTGCTCTTACCCCTAGAGCAGAAATTGAAGGCGACATGGGCGATTCTCACATGGGACTTCATGCAAGGCTTATGTCTCAAGCTCTTCGCAAGCTTACCGCTGCAATCAGCAAATCTGGAACATGTGTTATTTTTATTAATCAAATTCGCATGAAAATTGGCGTTATGTTTGGATCTCCTGAAACAACAACAGGTGGTCGCGCCTTAAAATTTTATTCATCAGTACGTATTGATTTAAGAAGAATTGAAACGCTAAAAAGGGGCGATGAGGTCGTCGGGAGTCGTATTCGAGCAAAAATTGTAAAAAACAAAGTTGCCCCGCCTTTTCGCGAAGCACAATTTGAAATTCATTTTAGCGAAGGCATCTCAAGAACAAGCGATATTCTTGATCTTGGCGTTGCGCATGATATTATCAACAAGGCAGGCTCTTGGTTTTCTTACGGTGAAGAAAAGATTGGACAAGGTCGAGAGAGCGTCAGAGCATTTTTAAGAGAAAACACAAAAGCTGCAGCCCAAATTGAAAAGAAAATTCGGGAAGCAATTAAAAATAAAAAATAAATATTACTTTAAGTGAATCCAAAGAACAACGAAAAAGATATCACCAGAGCAAAAATGTCTGCTTTTAGACTTCTTAAAGTAAGAATTCGAAGCGAAAGAGAACTTCAAGATAGACTTGCACAAAATCAGTTTTCTTTAAAAATAATCAATGTTGCTATTAAAGATTTAAAAAAGATTAAGCTTATTGATGATAACGAATTTGCTAGAAGCTGGATTCAATCAAGAATAAATAGGGGTTTTGGCCAAAGACGCATTATTTTAGAATTAAAACAAAAAAGCGTCTCTGAAAAAATTATTCAAAATCAATTTAAAAAAGCTCAAGAAAATTATTCACCTAAAGCCGTCATAAAACAGCTTATTGAAAAACGACTTAAACGATACAAAAACCTAGAACCGATTAAAATCAAAAGACGCATTTATGAATTTCTTGTCCGTCGAGGATTTGATATCGATAGCATTTTAAAAGAATTGCAAAACATATGACCACAAAAGAAATTAGAAGAAAATTCCTAGAATTCTTTGCCTCAAAAAAACATACCGTTGTGGCAAGCGATTCATTGGTGCCCAAAGAAGATCCGACTGTTCTTTTTACAACAGCGGGAATGCAGCAATTTAAAAAGCAATTTTTAGGACAAATCGATGATTTTACATGTGCAACAACATCGCAAAAGTGTTTACGCACAGACGATTTAACAGAAGTTGGCAAAACAGCTTTTCATCATACATTCTTTGAAATGTTAGGAAATTTTTCATTTGGTGATTACTTTAAAGACGATGCGATCGCTTGGGCATGGGAATTTCTAACAGACGTTGTCAAGCTTCCCAAAGACAAGCTTTGGGTTTCAGTATACAAAGATGACGATGAAGCTAAAAATATTTGGCTAAATGACATCAAGCTAGATCCAAAAAGAATTGTTAACCTAGGTGATAAAAGTAATTTTTGGCCATCAGACGCCAAAAAAAATGGACCTAATGGGCCATGTGGGCCTTGCTCTGAAATTTTCTTTGATTATGGACCAGAAGTTGGATGCAAGCAGACTGATTGTGATCCTAGCTGTGACTGTGGCCGATTTTCAGAAATTTGGAATCTCGTTTTTACACAATTTAATCGAAAAGAAGACGGGAATCTTGAACCCTTACCGAGTAAGAACATTGATACGGGTATGGGCTTAGAACGCTTAGCTGCCGTTATTCAAGGCAAATCAACAAATTTTGATATCGATCTTTTCAAACCAATTTTTAAAGCGATTAACAAAGAATCAAAAGATTTAAACATTTCACTAGACACAAAAGAACGAAATATTATTGCAGATCATATGCGCGCAATTGTCTTTGGCATTGCTGATGGCGTTGTTCCATCAAACGAAAATCGGGGCTATGTTATCAAGAAATTAATTACAGATATTACAGACATTGTTCTTTCTAAAAATAAAACTTCTTTTATTCATAAGCTTGTCAACTCTGTCGTCGAGACAATGGGTGACCCTTACGAAGATCTCATAAAAAAAGAAAACAATATTGCCGCGTGGATTAAGAAAACAGAGGATGCTTATAAAAAGGTGCGCAAAGAACGCATTCCAGAACTCATAAAAGAAGCCCAAAAGAATTCTAACTCTCTTGGTGATCTCATATTTAAATATCGTGATACATATGGCCTGACACTAGCTGCAGCAAACACCGCTTTAGCTTCGATTAAAATATCTGCACAAGAAATCAAGAAAGCAAATCAAAGAGCTGAAGAGCTTATGAATCAGCAGCGTAAGAAATCTAGAGCATCAAGTAAAATGACTGGTGATGTTTTCATAGAAAATAAACTTAAAATTACTGCCACAAAAACAGAATTCTTAGGCTATGAAAAAAATGAAAGCAAAGCGAGAATATTACAGATTTTTATTAATAATGAATCTGTTTCCGAAACGAAAAAAGGGGACTGCGCAAAAATTATTTTAGACAAAACACCTTTTTATGCAGAATCTGGTGGTCAAGTTGGCGATACTGGCATTATTGAAAAAAATTCTAGTATTTTTGAAATCAAGCAAACACAAAAAGTTTCAAATGTTTTTATTCATGTTGGTGTTACTCAATCAGGGTTACTTAAGATTGGCGATTCTATATCCGCAATAATCGATAAAGAAAGAAAACTTAGTATTATGCGCAATCACACAGCCACTCACTTATTGCAGGCAGCTTTAAGGAAAGTTTTAGGAGATCACGTGCAGCAGCAAGGTTCTGTCGTCGATGAGAACAGGCTTCGTTTTGATTTTACACATCCAAAAGCCGTAAGTGAGAAAGAAATTGTCGAAATTGAGCGCATTGTTAATGAAAGCGTTCTAGCATGCATACAAGTCAATAAAAATGAAATGTCTTTGGATGATGCGCAAAAAAAAGGTGCTCTTGCGTTTTTTGCCGAAAAATATTCTAAAAACGTACGCGTTGTTAATATCGGTAAAACATCCCAAGAGCTTTGCGGTGGAACACATATTGACAGCACAGGTCAAATTGGACTTTTCAAAATTCTATCGGAAAGTGCAATTGCTCAAGGAATTCGACGCGTTGAGGCAACAACTGGATTAAAAGCTTTGGATGTTGTTCATCAAAACGAACAGATTCTTAAAAAAGCAGCAGCTCATCTCAAAGCGCCTGTTTCTGAACTTGTTGAACGTCTTGAATTGCAAACAAAAAAAGTTAAACACCTTGAAAAAGAAGTATCCAAATCACAATTAGAAAAAATAAAGTCAAGCATTGACGATATTATTAAAAAAGCTAAAAATATAAATGACATAACCGTTGTTAGTTCTTCATTTTCAAACATTGATATTGCAACACTTCGGCGCGTCGTTGACATGATTAAACAAAAAACAAAAAGTGGCATCATTGCGCTCGTAGCAAATGAAGAAAAGAATAATGCAATTATTATATCTGTAAGCGACGATCTTATTAAAAAGAATGTAAAAGCAAACGAAATTATTGAAAGAATCTCTTTAAAGATGCAAGGAAGTGGAGGAGGACGTCCTCAACTTGCTCAGGCTGGAATCAAGAAGAACATTGAACTTGAAGAAGTTTTACTGATTATTAAAGATTATATAAAGGGGATTTAGCATCATGAAGATTTTAAAACCAAACGGCCCTGGCCTACAAAAACTATACAATCGTAATTTTAATTCACGTAAAAAACACGTTGAAGAGAAAGTACGTCGCATTATCGAAGATATCCGTGAAAATGGCGATGATGCCGTTTTAAAATACACGCAACGATTCGACAAAACAAAAATGACCGCTAAACAACTTAAAGTTGCTGAAGCTGAAGTTAGCGGTGCATTTCAAAACATTACAAGCGATTTTGTATCGACGCTAAAAATGATTATTAACAATGTTTCATTGTTTTATAAAAAACAAAGCAAAAAACCATGCCGCGTCAAAAACAATGAAGGTGTCATGCTTAAAGAAAAAATTACACCGCTAGAATCTGTTGGAATTTATATTCCAGCTGGCACAGCACCACTTGTTTCTTCAGTATACATGACTACTATTCCAGCAAAAATTGCTGGCGTCAAACGTATTGTCTTAGTTTCGCCGCCAGATAAAGATGGAAATATTAATCCATATATTCTTGCTGTTGCCAACATGCTTAAGGTAAATGAAATTTATAAAGTCGGTGGAGCTCAAGCTATCGCGGCGTTAGCCTTTGGAACAAAATCAATACCAAAAGTTGACAAAATCGTTGGACCTGGAAATATGTATGTCACTGAAGCGAAAAGGCAACTTTTTGGATATGTTGATATCGATATGTTAGCTGGCCCAAGCGAACTTGCACTTATTGCTAACCGACACACCAATCCAGATTATATTTTAGCAGACCTAGAATCACAGGCAGAGCATTTAGATGGACTTGCAATTTTAATCACAACAGCAAAAAAACATATTAAAATGTTTAAAAATAAAGTTCCAAATGGATATGGCATTTACGCAAAAAATATGGATGAAGCCGTCTCAATTGCGAATAAGATTGCTCCAGAACATTTACAAATTATGACCAATAATGCTTCAACAGTTGCAAATAAAATTGAGAATGCAGGTGCTATATTTCTAGGACCACACAGCCCCACATCAATCGGTGATTACATTGCAGGGCCGAGTCACGTATTACCAACACTGGGGACAGCAAAATTCTTCTCAGGGCTTTGCTTATCTGATTTCACAAAAACAAGTCATTTAATTTCATATTCAAGAAAAGCGCTTGAAAAAGCAAAAACAGCACTTGAAAAAATTGCTCTTTTAGAGGGACTAACAAAACATAACGAATCTGTTCAAATACGTTTTAAATAGAAAGGATTAAAATATGCTAATCCGAAAAACTCAAAGAAAAGCAAAATTCGAACGAAAAAGCACAGAAACCGAAATTATTGCTGAGCTTAATCTCGACGGAAAAGGAATTGCCAAAATTAAGACTGGTATTGGAATTCTTGATCACATGCTAGAACTTTTTACATTTCATGGACTTTTTGATTTAACTATTGAGGTAAAAAAAGCAGATACAGAAATCGATATTCATCACACAAACGAAGACGTTGCCATTGTGCTTGGAAAGATATTCAAGAAAGCTTTAGGCAAAATGGCAGGCATTAAACGTTTTGGCTTTGCTACAGCACCGATGGAATCAACATATTCAGAAGTCATCTTAGATATTGCTGGTCGTGGATATCTCAAGCTTGATCTTAAGCCAGAAGTAAATGTTACGGCTCAAGATGGATATGCCATTACCTATCTGGAGCATTTTCTGGAATCATTTGCACATAACCTAGGAACTAATCTTATTGTTAACATCAACAATGTTAGTGACGACTTACACACAACGCTAGAAACTGCCTTTAAAGCGCTTGGGCTTGCATTATGTGACGCTGTGCGCATTGAACCACGTCGAAATGGAATTCCCTCAACCAAAGGAATCATAGATTAATGATTGCAATTGTTGATTATGGGATGGGAAACTTAAGAAGCGTTCAAAAAGCGCTTGAAAAAGTTGGGGCAACTGCCGTTGTCACAGACAATCCTGAGATAATAAAAAAATCTACAAAGATTGTTTTACCAGGCGTAGGAGCGATTGCACCTGCTATGGAAAAGCTTAAAAGTCTTAATCTTGTTGATCCTATCAAGAATGCTATTAGTTCCAACAAACCATTTTTAGGGATTTGCTTAGGCCTACAGCTTTTATTCGACCAAAGCGACGAAGGTGGCGTTATTGAAACTCTAGGCATTATTCCAGGATCGGTTATTCGTTTTAAAGATCTCAAGGTTCCGCATATGGGCTGGAATCAAATTAGCATTAAACAAGACCAATGCTCTTTGTTTAGAAATATTGATAGCGGATCAAATGTATATTTTTGTCATTCTTTTTTTGTTAAACCAAAAAATGATTCATTTATTGCAACAACAACAAATTATGGATTAAATTTTACATCATCAATTTCAAAAAATAATATATTTGGCGTTCAGTTTCACCCTGAAAAAAGTCAGGATATTGGACTTAAAATATTAGAAAACTTTAATAATTTAAAATGATAATTATTCCAGCTATAGACCTAAAAAACCAAAAAGTTGTCCGCTTGACACAGGGCAAGTTTGATCAAAAAACCGAATATAACCATGATCCTGTTGAGACCGCCAAGAAATGGCAAGACTCAGGTGCAACATGGATTCATATTGTAGATCTAGATGGCGCTGAAAAAGGCATTTCGACAAACTTTAATATTATCAAAGAAATTCAGAAATCTATTAATATTCCGATTGAAATCGGTGGAGGAATTCGAGACACAGATACAATTATGAAATTAATTGATGCTGGAATTTCAAGAATTATTCTTGGCACAAAAGCTGTCGAAGATTTTACTTTTGCGCAAAACGCTCTTTTAAAATGGAATGATAAAATTGCTGTTAGCCTTGATTGTGCAAATGGCATGGTCACGACAAAAGGATGGACTGAAGTTTCTGCAATCTCAGGAAAAGAACTTGCTTTAAAACTTCAAGGTGCCGGACTAAAAATGCTTATTTATACTGATATTGCTCGAGATGGAGCTTTAATCGGTCCAAATCTAAAACAAATTCAAGAAATTTTAGATACCGTTACTATTCCTGTTATTGCATCAGGTGGAGTATCAAATCTTGATGATGTTAAGAATTTGCTATCGATGAAAGCAAGCAATCTTTATGGTACAATTGTAGGAAAAGCGCTTTATGAAGAAAAAATTGATCTTAGAGAGGCTATTTTGACATGCTCACAAAACGTATAATTCCATGTCTGGATGTTAAAAATGGCCGAGTTGTTAAGGGCATAAACTTTGTTGAATTAAGAGATGCCGGAGATCCAGTTGAATGCGCAAAAACTTACGATCAAGCGCAGGCCGATGAACTTGTTTTTTTAGATATCACAGCAAGTCATGAAAAAAGACCGATCTTTTTAGATATTGTAAGAAAAACCGCTGAACAAGTATTTATGCCTTTGACAGTTGGAGGGGGAATTAATTCTTTGGATGACATTCGAGATCTTCTCAATGCCGGAGCTGATAAGATTTCAATTAACACTTCTGCAATTGAAAACTCAAACTTGATTAAAATGTCATCGGATCGCTTTGGCAGTCAATGCATTGTTGTAGCTATTGACGCCAAACAAAAAGACAAAAGTTGGGAGATTTATACTCACGGAGGTCGTAAACCAACAGGTCAAGATGCAATTCAGTGGGCCAAGCAAGCAGAAAGTCTTGGTGCTGGAGAGATTCTTTTAACCAGCATGGATTGCGATGGCACAAAAAACGGCTACGACATAGACCTTACAAAAGCCATTTGTGATGCTGTTAACATTCCAGTTATTGCTTCTGGCGGTGCTGGCAACTTAGAACATTTTTATGATATATTTACAAAAACTTCGGCCGATGCAGCATTGGCTGCATCAATTTTTCATTACGGGGAAATACCAATTCCCGAGGTGAAAAAATACTTAAACACAAAATCAATTGAGGTGCGTTAATGGATATTGAAAAAATTAAAATCACAACACGAACATTAAAGAAATTAAGATTTAACAAAGATGGTCTTATTCCCACAATTGTTCAAGACTATAAAAATAAAAATGTCTTAATGCTTGCGTATATGAACTTGGAATCCTTAAAGAAAACAATAAAAAATAAAAAAACATGTTTTTGGTCAAGATCTCGAAAAGAATATTGGACAAAAGGAATGACATCAGGTCATTTTCAATTTGTTAAAGGCATTTATTATGACTGTGACTGCGATACACTGCTAGTCACCGTACGCCAACTTGGAGGCGCATGCCACACAGGAAGAGTTAGTTGTTTTTACAGAAAACTTAAACAAGCATGATTTATCCATCGCAAAAAGATTTTATTAATTTTACGAAAAAGGGAAATCTCATACCTGTCTATCAAGAAATTCTTGGAGACCTAGAGACGCCGGTATCCGCATATTTAAAACTTGCTCAAGATTCCCGCTACACATTCTTACTTGAATCTGTTGAAGGGGGAGAAAAGGTATCCCGCTATTCTTTTTTAGCAGAATCTCCGGAACTTGTTTTTAAAAGTAAGGATAAGAAAGCAGAAATTATTACCTTCAAAGGAAAAAAAGAAATTAAAAAATCTTTTTTACTTACAGGATCGCCTTTAGATGAAATAAAGAAAATTATGTCACGATACAAATTTGTTGAAGCTAAGGGGCTTCCAAGATTTTGTGGTGGATTCTTAGGTTACATCGGATATGATACTGTTCGCTTTTTCGAGCATCTTCCTAAAAAACCAAAAGATGACCTAAAGATACCCGATGTTCTTTTATCTCTAACAAAAAATTTAATCATTTTTGATCATTTTGATCATAAAATCAAAATTGTTTGCTGTGTCGAAGTTGATCCAAAGAGCTCAGTTACAAAAAAGATTTTAGCTTATAAATCAGCACAAAAAACAATTAAAAAAACTATAGCCAAGCTACAAGAGCCAGTTCTAAAACCAAAAATTAAATTATCGAAACCATCACCATTGAAAGTAACATCAACTTTTAGCGAATCAAATTTTAAAAAAGCTATTATTCAGGCAAAGAAAAAAATTCACTCTGGCGACATTATTCAAACTGTTCTATCACAACGATTCAAAACAACTTTAAGTACAAATGCGCTTAATGTCTATCGAACGCTTCGTACAATTAATCCATCTCCATATATGTATTTACTTCGTTTTGATGATCTTAATATTGCCGGCTCTTCACCAGAACTTTTAGTGCGATGCGAAGATGGCGTTGTTGAAACAAGACCAATCGCTGGAACACGTCCTCGAGGAAAAGATGAGAAGCAAGATCTTGCGCTAGCGCGCAATCTTCTTCGAGATCCCAAGGAACGCGCTGAGCACATCATGCTTGTTGATTTAGGCCGCAACGACATCGGCAGAGTTTGCAAAAAAGGAAGCGTTCAACTTTCTGAATTTATGAACATCGAATATTATTCTCATGTTATGCATATTGTTAGCAATGTTAAAGGAGCTTTAGCGAAAAATAAGACAGCCTTTGATGTTATTGAAGCTTGTTTTCCGGCAGGAACAGTTTCTGGAGCACCAAAGATTCGTGCCATGGAAATTATTGATGATTTAGAACCTGTTTCGCGAGGACCTTACGCAGGATGCATTGGATATTTAAGTTTTTCTGGAAATCTAGATACATGCATCACCATTCGCACTATCGTCATTAAAGGCAAGACTGCTTACGTACAAGCTGGTGCTGGAATTGTTGCAGATTCAAATCCTAAAAAGGAATATCTTGAGACACGAAACAAAGCAAGGGCTCAAATTTCTGCGATAGAGCTAGCGAATAATACTTTTGCATAAGAAATTAAACCTAATCTTGCGTAAAAAATAATCAAGATAATTGAAAAATCCGATTTTTCTCAAAGGAACAGAATAAAGTTAAATTTAAAGAAATTATTTTTAATACAAATTTGAGTTGAAATAAATAGAAATCACGATAATATAGTAAATATATTTATTAACGAAAAGAGGAGTCATACATGGAAGTACGTATTCGATTACAAAGAATCGGAAAATCAGCTAAAAAGAAATACAACTACCGCGTTGTTGCTATCAAAAAAGCGACAAAGCGAGATTCTCGAAATCTTGAGATCTTGGGGCATTATGATCCGGCTAAAAAGCCAGCTTTATTTTCTATTGATAACGAAAAGCTTGATCAATGGATTAAAAAAGGTGCTCAAATGTCAGACACAGTTCGATCTCTAGTAAAAAAATCAAAAAAATCATAAAACTGATATTTTTTAGAAACGAAAGGATATCCAATTATGGGTAGCGAACAAGCGATTAACCCAATCATGAATCTATTGCCTTACGGACTTATTTTTGCTGTTTTTTATTTTTTAGTTATCAAGCCGCAAAAGAAAGAGCAAAAGAATCGCCAGGCGATGCTTAGCGACCTTAAAAAGAATGATAAGGTTGTAACAAGCGGAGGCATTCATGGAACGATTGTAAATATTAAAGATACTATTGCTATCATTCGAGTGAGTGACGACGTTAAGTTTGAAGTTGATCGTTCTGCAATCTTGCGCATTGATAAAAATTAATCTTATTTAAGAAAACTTATTAAATAAAGAGGTTTTTATGACAAAAAATTTGAAAACACGTCTACTTATTATTGTTGGCGTTATTGCGGCATCGCTTTTCTTTGCCTTGCCATTTGAACAAAAAATTAATCTCGGACTTGACCTTAAAGGCGGAATGCACCTTGTCTTAAAAGTTGAGACTGATAAAATCTCAGAAGATGCACGCAAAGATGCTGTTGTTCGGGCAATGGAAATCTTACGTAATCGCATTGATGGTCTTGGCGTTGGTGAAACTGTTATCCAAAGACAAGGAGACGATCAAATTCTTGTCCAGCTTCCTGGTGTTACAGATCGCGATTCTGCACTTCAGATGATTGGCAAAGTTGCCCAGCTTGATTTTAGACTTGTCAGTGATGATCCTGACCTTTTGAGCAAAGCGCTTGCAGGTGAAATCGAGCCAGGATACCTTCTAAAATATACAAAAGATGATGAAAAAAGACCTCTTTTAATTAAAGAAGAAGTTGCTTTAGGTGGCGATACTATTGCAGATGCACGTGTTGATTTTGATCAAACAGGCTTTGGTCAACCTAATATTTCTCTTTCACTTAATTCTGAAGGTGCTAAGAAATTCGCAGACCTAACAAGAGAAAATGTTGGCAAAAGACTAGCCATTGTTCTTGATGGAGAAGTTCAATCAGCTCCAAATATTCGCGAACCGATTTTAACAGGAAACGCTCAGATCAGCGGACTTTTTACTTTTGATGAAGCAAATCTTTTAGCTTTATCTCTGCGTTCTGGCGCACTACCTGCTCCAATGCATATCGAGGAAGAAAGAACCGTTGGCCCCTTGCTTGGAAAAGATTCTATTGACGCAGGAATCAAAGCAACAATTATTGGTTGCGCTCTTGTTTTAGCGTTTATGTTTTTATATTATTTTATATCCGGATTAATTGCTGATATTGCTTTAGTTTTAAATCTTCTAATCATCGTTGGAGCCATGGGATTTCTTAATACCATGATGCCCGGCGCTCAAGCAACTTTAACGCTTCCCGGTATCGCGGGTATCATCTTAACCCTCGGGATGGCTGTTGATGCTAATGTTCTAATCAATGAACGTATTCGAGAAGAAATTGCCAATGGACGACCTTTACAGGCAGCTGTTAGCAACGGCTTTAATAAAGCCTTTAAAGCTATTATCGACTCTAACGCAACAACCTTAATTGCAGCTTTCATGCTTTTTCAGTTCGGATCTGGCTTGATTAAAGGTTTTGCCGTTACCTTATCCATTGGTTTAATTGCAAGCTTATTTACAGCTTTATTTGTTACGCGAACGCTATTTGATGTTCTTATCCAATCGCGAATATTAAAATCCTTGCCAAGTCTTAAATTTATTCAAAATACAAAGATTGATTTTGTTTCTAAAAGATATTTTTGCTATGCTCTATCGGCCATCTTAATTATCATTGGAATGTTTGCCCTTTGGCAAAAAAAGGATACGGCTTACGGAATCGATTTTGCTGGTGGTCAAATTCAAGAATACAAATTTGAAAAACCAATTGATGCCCAAAAACTACGAGAAACACTAAAAGATGAAGGCGTTGAAAACTTTGTTATTCAACAATTTGATAAAAATCCAGAATCTGTTATTATTCGATCTCCAGAAGATATTTATGATCACGCTGTTATTGCCTTTGAAAAAGATTTTCCAGATAATAAATTTGAAATTATGCGCATTGAAAAGGTTGGGCCTGTTGTTGGTCAAACTCTTCGAAAGCAGGCACTTTTTGCTATTTTGTTTGCTTTAAGTGGAATCTTAATTTTTGTAGGATTCCGTTTTAAACATTTTGATTTCGCCACAGCTGGCGTCATCGCGCTGTTGCATGATGTTATCTTAACGTTAGGATTATTAGTTATGGCAGGTCGTCAAATTGATCTTCTGGTAATCACAGCGCTTCTAACAATCGCAGGTTATTCAATTAACGATACAATTGTTATTTATGACCGTGTGAGAGAAAATCTTTTAAAAGCAAAGCGAACAACGCTTCGAGATGTCATTAATCTTAGCATCAATCAAACTCTGGGGCGAACCTTGCTAACAACAATCACAACGCTTTTAGTTGTTGTTTCCCTATATTTTCTTGGTGGACACGTCTTGAATACATTTGCTTTTTGTTTAATAATTGGATTTATCTCTGGAACATATTCAACTATTTTTATCGCTGCACCACTTGTTTTAGCTTGGCAAAAAAAGAAGAAATAATTCTTTCGATGTTTAAATCGTTAAAATTTCTTGTTGGCCAACACATTTCTATCGACTCTGTCGTTGCGCACTTAATCTCATTCGGTTACGAGCGCAACGACTTTGTTTATGCTGAAGGTGACTTCAGTCGACGCGGTTGCATTATCGATGTTTTCCCAGCAAATTTTGACTCACCAATTCGAATCGATCTTGACGATGATAAGATTTGCCACATCTCAAGCATTAATATAAAAACCTCTAAAAACATCTGGCAACACAACATCGTCATCATCCTTCCAAAGAAAAAATTCAAGAAACAAGCTTTTTCCTCAGAGACACCTTTAAATAATTTTGTTGATATCGAAAAAGGGGATTATGTTGTTCACAATAATCATGGAATTGGAAAATTCTTAGGCATTGAAGAATTCAATTTTGGAAAAATAAAAAAAGAGCATCTTGTTTTTGAATACAAGGGAGGAGACAAGCTCTTTGTGCCAAAATCAGATATTCATTTAATTCAAAAATATATTGGATTCACAAAGAAACCTCCCCGTCTTTTTAAGCTTGGGTCAGGCGAGTGGAAGAAAATAAAATCGCGCATTCAAAAACGCATTCAAAGATTTGCAGCTGAGCTCTTGCATGTTCAAGCTATGCGCGCAAGCTTAGGAGGATTTCAGTTTTCAAAGAATACAGAGTGGCAAAAAGAATTTGATAAAAATTTTCCTTTTAAAGAAACGCCAGATCAAATCAAATCCTGGGATGAAGTTCGATCCAACATGGAATCTAAAACACCCATGGATCGCCTAATTTGTGGAGATGTAGGATATGGAAAAACTGAAATCGCTATGCGTGCAAGTTTTAAAGCCGTTATGAATAACAAACAAGTTGCGATTCTTGTCCCAACAACAATTTTATCTGAACAACATTTTTATAATTTCAGCAAGAGACTTAAGGGATTTCCCGTTAAAGTAGCAATGCTCAATAGATTTCGCACAAAATCTGAACAAACACAAATCGTTAAAAATCTTAAAGCTGGAAAAGTTGACATCGTTATCGGCACGCATCGCTTACTTTCAAAAGATATCGCGTTTAAAGATCTTGGGCTTGTTATAATTGATGAAGAACAGCGCTTCGGCGTCCGCGCCAAAGAGCACCTTAAACATCTTCGCTTTATCGTCGACGTCCTAACCTTAACCGCCACACCTATTCCACGCACACTCTATATGTCTTTGTCAGGTGCTAAGGACATGTCTGCAATCAACACCGCTCCTCAAAATCGAATTCCAATATCAACACATATTGTTGAGTTTGATGAAGATCTCATTCAAGATGCTATTAAACGTGAACTTAGAAGAAAAGGGCAAATCTTTTTTCTTCATAATCGCGTTGAAGATATTGAAAAAATCGGAAACATCATAAAAAGACTTGTTCCAAAATCTCGCATTTGTGTTGCTCATGGACAAATGCCTGGTCGCCTTTTAGAGAAAATTATGCTACAATTTCTAAAAGGTGAAGTTGATATTTTAGTTTGCACAACGATTATTGAATCTGGAATTGATATTCCAAATGCCAATACGCTGATTGTCAATCGTGCAGATCGTTTTGGACTCTCTGATCTTCACCAGCTAAGAGGAAGAGTTGGGCGCTTTGATCATAAAGCATATGCATATTTTATTGCGCCTCCAAGAAAATCGCTCTCATCCCAATCAAAATCAAGGCTCGATGCCATAGAAAAATATAACAGTCTTGGCTCAGGGTTTAATATTGCTTTTGAAGACTTGCAAATTAGAGGTGCCGGAAATCTCTTGGGCGAACAACAGCATGGATACATTTCATCTGTTGGATTTGATTTATACTGTCGGCTACTAAAAGAATCCGTTGAAAACATTAAAAAAGAATCTGGAGACAAATAATGAAATCTTTTAAGAAAATATTATATATCATTTTAATCGCAGCGATTTTACTAACAGGGTCATCCACCGCTTACTGTGAATTTTCCGATGGTATTATTGCCGTTGTCAATGACGACATTATTACAATGCATGATTTTCGCCAATTTTTATCACTCATTTATATCAATTTAACCTCTGCAGGAAAAAGCAAAGAAGAGATCAGCGAAATAATGACTTATTATCAAGAAAATGGTCTTGGACAACTTATTGATGACAAATTAATCATCGATGAAGCAAACAAAAGAGATCTCATTATTCGACCAGAACTTATTGACAAGAGAATGGATAAAATCAAAACCAAATTTGAAACTGAAAAAGATTTTCTAGATGACCTTGTTTCGCAAGGCTTAACAGTTTCAGAAGCACGCAATAAAATTATTGAAGACCTAAAGAAAGAGTACATAGTTAACGCTGAAATTCTTTCGAAAGTTTTTGTTAGCCCGCAAGATGTTACAAATTTTTATGAAGAAAATCTTGATAAGTTTAAGACATCTGAAAGCGTCGAGCTTAATTCTATATTTATTGAAAACGATAAAGATAATCCAAAATATGCAGCACAACAAGCTAGAAAAACTCTAAAATTGCTTACCAATAGAACTAATCAAGTAACATTTGAAGAGGTTGCCAAGGATTTTTCAAATTCTTCATCCATTGGAAAGATCGTCAAAGGCCAAACTTTACCAGAAATTGAGAAAATTGTTTTCTCTCTAAAAGAAGGAGAAATTTCATCAGCCGTTGAAGTAGATACGGGAATTTACATCTTCAAAGTTAAAAAGAAAATTTCTAAACATGTTGAACCTCTTGAAAATGTTAAAGAGCTCATCAACAACATGTTGACTAAAGAAGCTATTAACAAGAGACAGAAAGAATGGATACAAAAACTACGTGACAATGCCTACATCGAAATTAAAAAATAAAAAGAATCAAATCATCGGAATCACCTTCGGCGATCCTTGTGGAATCGGTCCAGAAATTATCGCTAAAGCACTTTCTGAGCCTTCCGTAAACAAGCTTGCAAAATTTCAGATTATTGGAGATTTCTCAGTTTTCAAAAAGTATCTAAGAAAACCTTTAAAAAACTGTTCTTTCCTTGATTTAAAGAATTTTGATAATAAAAAGATTCTCAAATATCCAAATAAAAAATCAGGAGAGGCATCGATTGCTTATCTTGATACAGCGTTAAGCCTCTTGCGAACAAAAAAACTTTCTGCACTTGTAACCGGCCCAGTCTGCAAAGAAGCCGTGCAAATGCTTGATTCTAATTTTAAAGGACATACTGAATATCTAGCAAATTTCTTTAGTGTAAAAAAGTTTGAAATGATGTTTGTTACAAAGAATCTAAAAGTTGTTATTGCAACCCGACATATTCCTCTTAAAGATATCAGTCGATCTATCACTCAAAAAAAGCTTTTAAAAACAATCAGCCTTACGCTTAAATCGCTACAGAATCAATTTAAAATTAGAAATCCAAAGATTGCTATCTGTGGACTCAATCCTCACGCGGGTGAAGGTGGAAAAATTGGAGAGGAAGAGAAGAAAATTATTATTCCAGCGATTAAGCAGGCTCAAAAACTTGCAAAAGGAATCGAAGGTCCTTTTGCAGCTGATACTTTATTTTGTCCTTTTAATATTCAAAAATACGATGCTATTGTTGCCATGTATCACGATCAGGGACTTATTCCCATCAAGGCTTCTAGTTTTAACGATCTTGTCAATCTAACCATAGGGCTTCCAATCGTCCGAACATCTCCAGCTCATGGAACCGCGTTTGATATTTCTGGAAAGAATAGAGCTGACCCTTCATCAATGATCGAATCAATTCGACTTGCCGCACATCTATCTCAATGAAAAAAAAATCCAAAAATTCTATTTCTCCGAAAAAATATTTAGGACAGAATTTCTTAATCGACAAAAATGTTATTAACAAAATAATCACTTTTTGCGAACTCGATGAAAGAGATCATGTTCTAGAAATTGGACCAGGACTCGGTGCATTGACAGGAGAAATAGCAACAAGGGTTTCGTCTCTTGTTGCCGTTGAAAAAGATTTCTCTTTAGCTCAAGAAATTTCTAACCTTAATCCCGATTTAAAAATTAAAATTTTTAATAAAGATATTCTAGGATTCGATTTCTCAAAACTAGAAAAAAAAGTTAAAGTTGTTGGAAACATTCCTTACAATATTTCATCGTTAATCATTAAAAAGCTTATCGAGAACTCAAAATTTATTCACTCCTCATTTTTAACTGTACAGCTCGAATTTGCAAATCGGCTTGTTGCAAAACCAAGCACAAAAGACTACGGATCGTTGACATGTTTTATTCAATATCACGCCAATCCTCGATTACTTTTTAAAATTAAGAATTCTTGTTTTCGTCCTATCCCAAAAGTGCAGTCTGCTTTTATTTGTCTAGACTTTAACAAAAAATTGCCGACTCCAGCTAAAGACAAAACATTGCTTTTTAGCATTATCCGCCAATCCTTTCAACAAAGACGAAAAACAATCCTAAATTCTTTATCGTCAAAATATGAAAAGTCTGAAATCGAATCCGTATTTGCTCAATGCAAAATCTCTCCGAAGCTAAGAGCAGAAAACTTAACTCTCGAAGAATTTATTAATATCTCTAATTGTTTTTTAAAATAAAAGAAGAGGCGGCAATCTGGCTAAACGCCTTCATACCATTTTTCTTGGAATCGACCTTTTTGAGATTCAAACGCACAATTGAAAATCATTTCCTGAACTTTTTCGCTAATGTCTTCAAAGCGAACTCCAACAAGAAAATCTTTTCCATCAATCTTTTCCCACATTGCACGACCTTGAACTTGAATAGAGATGCCGTCAGAAAGCTCGACGGTCATTAAGACTTTTTGCTTAGGCTGAATTTTTTCATACGTCCTAAGACAAATACCTGTATTGCTAATATCGCGACTAACACAATCATGAAAGTTAACACCACTTTCATGCTTATAGGTTATTTTATTTGCAACTTCCCATCTTGGAAAATACCGATGATCGCCATTAACTTGATGATTAGCTTGCTTAAAATTCATAGAATTGTCCTTGTTTAAAAAGTTAGGATAATATCAAAAAAAATGCCACCGAACTGATTTCTCATTTCCGTGGCTAACTTAAATATATCATATCTATTTTTGTTTTACAAGACTCATTCCCAATATTTTTAATACCTGTCATCTTGACAGAATTCCCCAAAGGTGTTAAAAAATAAGGACTTAAGAATTTTAACACTTATTTAAATACGAAAAATAAAGGCACAAATGGAAAAAAGAATTCACTATCATGATACTGACGCAGGCGGGGTTGTTTACTATGGGACATATTTAAACTATCTCGAAGAGGCAAGAACTGAATTTCTTGAAAACCGCTCTTTAAGTGTTTCTGAATTTTACGAAAAGGGATATATGTATGCTGTTCGAAATTGCAATATTTCTTACAAGAGTCCAGCTCGGTATGGTGAAACGATTGTATGCACAGCTTCCCTTAAAAAAATGACAGCTGCTCAACTTATCTTTGATCAAAAAATTATAGAAAAAGACTCCGACAGGCTCATTGTCATCTCTGAAGTAACGCTTGTCTGCCTAACAACTGATTTTAAACCAAGTCAAATTCCTGATGATTTACGAAATATTCTTGAAAAAGATCTTTTAAGCGATTAAGCCCTCAAGGTTTCTTATTATTTTATCACCGTATTTTCGAGTTTTTATCTTGTCACGTTTTACCTTTAATGTTAGTATACATATCTTAATATTAAATATTTATAGATAGGTGACTTTATGATCAAAAAGGATGATGTTCAGTACATTTCGCATCTTTCAAGAATTTATATAGATGATTCTGAAGCAGAAACTCTAGCAAAAAATTTAGAAGATATTCTTTCGTACATTGAAAAGCTTAAAATGCTTGACGTCAAAGATGTTAAGCCAACAAGCCATGTTCTTCCTCTTAAAAACGTTTTCAGAGAAGATGCCTTAAAAGAATCTCTAGGCCAAGAAAATGCAATAAAAATTGCCGTTGAAAGCGAAAAAGGCTTCTTTAAAGTTCCGCAGGTAATCGAATGAAGCTAAGCGAATTAACTGCCCATGAACTTTTAGACTTACTTAAGGCAAAGAAAGAAACTGCCGATTCCATTTTTTCTTCAGTCAAGAACGTCATTGATGCAACAGAAGCCAAGATCAATGCTTACGCACATATATCAGACAAGCCGATTCAATCAAAGAATTCATCCCAAAAATTCCAAATCCCTATTGCCATTAAAGATAATATTTGTATCAAAGATTATCCAACAACATGTTCATCGCATATTCTAAAAGATTTTAAACCACCTTATAATGCAACGGTTGTTGATAAGCTTTTGAATTCTGGTGCTCTTATTACAGGACATGCCAATATGGATGAATTTGCTTTTGGATCATCAACTGAAACATCATTTTTCGGCCCAACAAAGAATCCATGGAATCTAAATTGTGTCCCCGGAGGATCAAGCGGAGGGTCTGCAGCCGCTGTTGGAGCACATGAAGCCATCTGGGCTCTTGGATCAGATACAGGAGGCTCTATTCGTCAACCAGCATCATTTTGCGGTGTTGTTGGCCTTAAGCCAACATATGGTCGTGTTTCTCGATATGGTCTAATTGCTTTTGCTTCTAGTCTTGATCAAATTGGCCCCTTAACAAAAGATGTTGAAGATTCAGCACTTCTTTTAAACTTAATTGCTGGTCATGACAAGCTCGATTCAACTTCTGCCAATATTCCCGTTCCTGATTACACAAAATCCTTAACCGGCGATATTAAGAATCTTAAGATTGGAATTCCAAAAGAATATTTTATTGAAGGCATTGATCCTGAGATTAAAGAAAGTATCTTACAAGCCATTGAAGTCTTAAAAAAGCAAGGAGCTTGTTTTGAAGAAATTTCATTACCACATACCGAATATGCGGTCGCAACCTATTATATTTTAGCAACAGCTGAAGCCAGTTCTAATCTTTCTCGCTTTGATGGCGTTCAATATGGCCTGCGTTGTCATCCTAAAGACAAAAGACGTACATCTCTTATTGACATGTACGAAGAGACGCGTCATCAAGGCTTTGGACAAGAAGCTAAAAGACGCATTATGTTAGGAACATATTCTTTGTCTTCCGGATACTATGATGCGTACTATTTAAGAGCTCAAAAAGTTCGCACCTTGATTAAAAATGACTTTAATGAAGCTTTTAAAGAATTCGACGCCATTTTAACACCAACATCACCAACAACTGCATTTAAGATTGGCGAAAAAGCATCTGATCCTTTATCAATGTATCTTTCTGATATCTATACAATTTCAGCAAACCTAGCAGGCATTCCTGCGCTTTCGCTTCCATGTGGATTTTCAAAAGAAGGGCTACCAATCGGCTTGCAAATTATGGCAAAACCATTTGACGAAGAAATGATTTTTAAAATTGCACATTCTTACGAACAAAATACAGAATGGCACAAAAAGAAGGTCGCCTTATGAAACAATACGAAACCGTCATTGGGCTAGAAGTTCACCTTCAGTTAAACACCAAAACAAAGATTTTCTGTGGATGCTCAACAGATTTTGGAAAAAGCCCAAACAGCCAGACATGTCCAATTTGTTTAGGACTCCCAGGAACACTTCCTGTTTTAAATAAAAAAGTTTTAGAATCTGCCATGAAAATTGGCCTTGCTTTAAATTGTAAAATCAATTCACTTGTAAAATTTGATAGAAAAAATTATTACTACCCGGATCTTCCTAAAGCGTATCAAATCTCTCAATATGATTTTCCGATTGCGCACACAGGATATCTTGATGTTAAAACAGGAGAAAACATTAAAAGAATAAATGTTCTTCGAGCTCACATGGAAGAGGATGCCGGCAAGCTTATTCATGACTCATCAATCAAAAGCAGCCTTGTTGATTACAATCGAACAGGAACACCTCTTGTAGAAATCGTAAGCGATCCCGACATGAGATCTCCGCAAGAAGCTTATGATTATTTAACAACGCTAAAACTTGCCATGCAATATCTAGATGTATCAGATTGCGACATGGAAAAAGGGAGCTTGCGCTGCGATGCCAATGTTTCTATTCGAGAATTTGGACAGAAAGAACTTGGAACAAAAGCAGAACTTAAAAACTTAAATTCTTTTAAAGCTGTGAAAAGTTCTCTAGAATTTGAAGTTAAACGACAAATAGACCTTGTTGAACAAGGAGAGCGAGTTATTCAAGAAACTCGACTTTGGGATGAAGGTAAACAGATTACAGTTTCAATGCGTAGCAAAGAAAAGGCTCATGACTATCGATATTTTCCAGAGCCAGATTTAGTGCCCTTTATGGTTGACGCAGAAAATATTGAAAGCGTTAAAGCAACTCTGCCAGAATCCCCTGCAGAAAAACAAAGTCGCCTCATTAAAGACTACGAGCTTTCTGATTATGATTCTAGCGTTCTTGTTCAAGATAAAGAAATTGCTGATTTCTTTGAATCTTGTATAAAGAAATATAATCAACCAAAAAAAGTTTGTAATTGGATTACTGGCGCGTTTAAACAGGAACTTAACGCTCGCAAGCTCAATTTAAAAGATGCAAATATAACAGAGGATGACCTTGTCTGCTTAATTGAAAAAGTTGAACAAGGAACCTTAAGCAATTTAGCGGCCAAAGATGTTTTAAAAATTAAATTTGATGAAAAGAAAAGCATTGATGACATCATCAAAGATCATGGCTTTTCCCAAGTTTCTGATGATGAAACCTTAAAAAAAGTTATTGATGAAGTTATTTCTGAGAATTCAAAGGTTGTCGAACAAATTAAATCTGGAAAAGAAGGGGCTATTGGTTTCTTAGTTGGACAATCCATGAAAAAGACACAAGGAAAAGCAAACCCTAAAAAAATTGGTGAGATGATCAAAAGGAGAATTATTGATGGCTAAGAAAATCTTTATTATTATTATTTGCATATTTTCTATTCTTGGAGTTTCAAGAATTGCAACATCTGAAATTGACAAGGAAGAAAATATTCCAGATGACCTATATGCACAGATTGAGCTTTTTAGCTATGCGCTAACAACGGTTCAGGCTGCATATACCGAAGAGCCATCGCCAAGAGATCTTATTTATGGATCTTTAAAAGGCATGCTTAATTCTTTGGATCCTCACAGCCAATTCCTAACACCAGAAGATTTTAAAGATCTAAAAACAGAAACTGAAGGTAAATTTGGCGGACTTGGGATTGAAATTTCTATTCGCGACAATCTTTTAACTGTTATTACGCCTATCGAAGGAACTCCCGCTTGGAAATCTGGTGTCAAAGCTAAAGATAAAATTGTGCGCATTGACGATGAATCAACTAGAGATATTTCTTTAAGTGAAGCCGTTAAAAAACTACGAGGAAAACCTGGAACAGAAATTGAAATAACAGTTTTTCGAGAAAGCGCCGGAAAAATTCTTAATTTTACAATCACCCGAGAAATCATTCATATCCAAGACGTTAAAAATGTCATGATTCTAGATGACAATATTGGCTATATTCGCTTAACAGAGTTTCGTGAAGATTCACATAAGGAATTTAAAAAAGCACTTAACGAACTTAAAGATCAAGGTGCAAATAGTTTAATTGTTGACTTAAGAAATAATCCTGGCGGTCTTCTTAATATTGCAATTGACATTACGGCAGAATTCTTACCCGAAGGAAAGACAATTGTAACAACAAAATCACGCAATCCTTCACAAAACAGTGTCGAGAAATCACAAAATATTAATGGAGATTTCATTAATTGGCCCATTGCTGTCCTGATCAACGAAGGAAGTGCCTCTGGAAGCGAAATTTTTGCTGGCGCCCTTAAAGATAATAAACGAGCTATTATTATTGGAACACAATCGTTTGGCAAAGGATCAGTTCAATCTGTTATTCCGCTTCCAGATGGAGCAGGATTAAAATTAACAACTAGTAAATATTTTACACCATCCGATATTTCAATTCACGGGATTGGAATCACGCCTGACATTATTATTGAATACAAATCAGAAAAAGATGAAAACACCCCTGAAGAAAAAAAAGCAGAAGAAATATTTGACAATGTCGAAAATGGCAACAAACCAGCTGATGATAAAGAAACAAAGAAAAACAATACCAAAAAAAGACTTTTGTCAGACAATCAAGTTCAGTCAGCTTTAAGCGTCATTAAAGGCATTAAAATTTATCAAAAGAATTCATAAAAAATGAACAAGAACGTTCAACAATTTATCGCAACAAGCTTATGTGCTTTTCTTCTTATTTCAACAATTGGCACAGCTATTTACATCTTCGCAAACAAGCCTTTTGAAAAACATAAACCTTTGATGCGAAAAATATTTCGCGAATCTTATGTTGGGCAAATTGCTATTATCATTGACGACTGGGGATATAACAAAGAAAGTTGTGAAATCTTAAAGGATATCGATATCCCTTTAGCGATTTCAATATTGCCTGATCTTCCTTATAGCGAATTTGTTGCCGAAATAGCTCATCAAAACAACAAAGAAGTCATGCTTCATCTTCCACTAGAGCCACATCGCTTTACTGAGCACTATCCTGAAAATTATGTAATAATGACCTCTATGAATGAAAATCAAGTAAAAGAAAATATCGATAATTTCTTAAAAACTGTTCCTTACGCCAAAGGGGCAAACAATCATATGGGCTCTAAGGCAACCCAAGATAAAGATTTTATGAAATTAATTCTTCGGCATTTAAAATACAAGAAAATGTTTTTTGTTGATAGCGTCGTCAGTCCTGATTCCGCCTGCAAAGAAGCTGCCAAAGAAGTTTCAATTCCCTTTACAAGAAGAGATGTATTCTTAGATAATCTTTCAAACGAAGAATACATTAGAAATCAAATTAAAAAACTTGCTGAACTTGCTAAAAAACAAGGATACGCACTTGGGATTGCTCATAATCGACCAACCACGTTAAAGGTTATTCAGCAAGAAAGTCAAAAGCTAAAAGATCAAGGCTTCGAATTTGTTAACGTGAAAACCCTAACAAACTATTAACTTATAAATGAATATTCTTGGCATTGAAACATCTTGTGATGAAACATCGGCATCTGTTGTGAAGGATGGTAAAATCATTTTGTCTAACGTTATTGCTTCAAGCCTCAAAGATCACCAGAAATATGGTGGTATTATTCCAGAAATTGCTTCACGCAAACAGCTAGAACTCATCAATCCCGTTGTCGAAAAAGCTTTAAAAATATCAAAAATTCCATTAAAAAAGATTGATGCCGTTGCCGTAACATCAAAACCTGGACTTATTGGTTCTTTACTTGTCGGACTTTCCTTTGCGCGAGCATTGTCGTATGCCATCAAGAAACCTCTCATTGAAGTAAATCACATCGAGGCTCATGTTTATGCAAACTTTCTTAAAAAAATAAATTCAAAAATAAAAACAAAGAAAATGCCAAAACTTCCAGCTATAGGTCTCATTGTCTCTGGTGGACATTCTAATATTTTTTATATTAATAATTTTAAAAAATTTATACTACTAGGAAAAACTCGTGATGACGCCCCCGGTGAAGCATATGATAAAGTCGCGCGAATCTTAAAACTTGGTTATCCTGGAGGACCGGTGATTGATCGTCTTGCACAAAAAGGTAAAAATAGCGAAATTCAATTTTCATGTGCAAACATTAATCAAAGTTTTGACTTTAGTTTTAGTGGTATCAAAACAGCTGTTTATTATTACGTTCGAAAACAAAAGAAAATCACACGTTCAGATATTTTAAAGATTTCTTATGCATTTCAAAAAAGCGTTGTTCAAGCACTTGTTAGAAAATCTATTGCAGCTTGCCAATCAAAAAAGATTAAAACGCTTATTATCGGTGGCGGCGTTGCTGCAAACTCTGAATTGAGAAACAAGCTTTGCTCTGAAGCAAAAAAAGAAAATATTGATATCTTTTTTCCTGATCTTGACCTTTGCATGGACAATGCCGCCATCATCGCAGGATTAGGTTATCATTTAATTAAGAAATAAAAGGAGGCATCATCAATGCAAGAAACTCTGATCGAAATTTTATCTATAACTTTTAAAGTTTTGTTAACCATGTTACTTTCAGGCATAATCGGAATTGAACGTTTTATACGTCACAAAGAAGCAGGATTAAGAACACATATTTTAATTGGTGTAGGATCTGCTTTGCTTGTGTTGACTTCGTATCATGTTTTTGATATATATAAAGATATGCATATCGTTGATCCTACGCGTATCATCGCTGGCATTGTTACCGGTGTTGGTTTTTTATGTGCTGGTACCATTATTAGAGGTGGTAACGGCATTACTGGGCTTACAACTGCGGCAAGCATGTGGATTGTTGCAGGAATCGGAATGGCCGTCGCCGCTGGACAATATTTAGCTGCAATTATTGTTACCCTTGCTGTTTTCTGGACTTTAATTGGACTAAGATCCATTGAGATAAAAATTTCAAAATATTTTGACCAAAAATAGGAGGAAAAAATGGCAATTAGAGATAAACGAAATCAAAAAGAGGACAGTCAAAAAGTTATTGAAATTAATGCAGAAATGCAAGGAACGCTATCTTTTACAGATTCCGTTAATTTAAGAATTAATGGAAACTTTGAAGGAACTCTTCAGACTAAGGGAACTCTAACCATCGGTGATTGCGCAACTGTTGATGCTCGCATTACAGGTGAAAATATTATTGTTGCTGGAAAAGTTAAAGGAGATATTATAGCAAGCACTATGCTTGTTTTAATGCCAACATCAGAATTATCTGGAAACATTACAACTCCAAAATTAAATATCGTTGAAGGTGCAATATTTCAGGGAAAATGTCAAATGCTTAGTGAAAGCTTAGATATTGATGAAGTCTCACGATACCTTGATCTTGATATTCCATCAGTTGTTGAAATGGCAAATGCTGGTAATATTCCTGCAACACGTCATGGCGATGATTGGAAATTTGAGCGTGGAAAGATTGATCGTTGGATCGCCGTTGAAAAGGCTAAAGGCTAAAAATGTCGGATCAATTTATTTCTGTACGTGAAGCAGGACAACTCCTTGGTATTTCTGAAAAGAAAATTATGGAGCTTTCAGAGGAAAATGAGCTAAAAATTTATCGAATTGCTGGACAATTTATTCGGTTTAAGAAAAGTGACGTCCTTGCGATGAAAAATGCCGGATCAGTTGTTTCTGAGAGCACTCACTATGAATACACACAAAGTGAGCGAATAAAAGATTTTTTTTATTTTAATGACTTTTATTTAATATCTCTAGGTATTGTTGTTTTCTTTTTGTATATAATTTTTCAAAATTCTTAAATCTTCTTTTTCAGAAAACTCTTGAAATTTTATCTCCTTTAACGTACAATGCACCTCTTATGGCGGCGTAGCTCAGCCTGATAGAGCGCTCGGCTCATACCCGATCGGTCACTGGTTTAAATCCAGTCGCCGCCACCATTTCTCTTGATACGCGCTCATCTCTTAAATGCTTACGGGATGAAAAAGTTCTAAATATAATAAAAATATTCAATTATGATTAATATATATACTTTATTATTACTTATTGGCATTACTTTCTGTGGCCTTTCTGGCTCTGCTTTTGCTCAAGATAATCCAAAGAAAAAACTTGCTAGCTCTGAAGACTTTGAGATTTGGAGACTCAAGCAGAAAAATCTATCAGAAGAAAACAAAATGCACCTAGATAAAATTATTGAGAAATATGATAAGGCGAACGAGAAAGAAGCGCGCGCTCAAGAACGACTATCTAATGCTAAAAATAAACTTTCAAAATTTAAGCTCTCAAGAAATACAAAAATAGAAACTCAATCCAACAAACTACATAGCCAAATCGATCATGCAAAAAGAAAAATAGAGAAATACAAAGAACTAGTTAAAGCCTCTGAAGACAAAGTCAAAGAACTTGAAAGCCAAATTGATTGGAAAAAAGACAATTTAAAAGAAAAACTTGATAAAAAACAAAAATCTTTTGAAGAAAAAGTAAAACGCGAAGAAAAAAAATATGAAAAAACAAAGAAAACTGCCAATAAAACCAAAAAAGAATTTAATGAATTTAAATCCTACCTATTTAAAAATAAAAGTTTTTAAAACTTCCTTCTTCAATATTTTACTTATTAGCTTCTGCCTGCTATCTATTTTCACTAAAATTTCATTTGCAGATAACAGCAATCCTTTATTCTTAAGTCTTTCAAAAAAAGACAACACAGCAATCGTCAAAAAAGTTGTCAATTCTGGCTTAGTCGTTCTCGATGACAAGCGGCGGATTCGCCTTATCGGATTACAACCCATCGATCCCCCGAAAAGAAAAAAACTAAAAACCAATCAATTTGATATTATCATTGAGCAAGATCAAGAACCAACAACTACGGTTGAGGAGAGGGCTTTTGAATACATAAATAATCTTCTAGAAAACAAAAAAGTTAGAATTGAATTCGATCAGCAATATCGAGATAAAGGCGGATACATTCTAGGATATATTTTTCTTCCCGACGGCAATCTTGTAAATGTTGAGATCTTGCGTCAAGGATTTGCCAGCCTCAGCATTGCTCCTCCGAATACAAAATATGCATCTGAACTTCGCAACGCCTATATTGAAGCACGGCAACAAAAGAATGGAATTCATAGCAATTAATTTCTTGAAAATCAAAGATTATTTTTTTCTTTACCAACAACTAATTTTATAAACAATGACATTCTTAAAGAAAATAGAATCATTTTCCAAAGAAAAGAATCTTTTTTTCCCTGGAAATAAAATTTTAATTGCGATTTCTGGAGGGCCAGATTCCGTATCTTTACTTTGTGCCTTAAATGAGCTTCGCCACAATCTTGGAATTAATCTCTACGCTGCTCATCTTAATCACGGAATTCGAAAAGATTCAAACAAAGATGAGAAATTTGTTAAATCTTTATGCTCTAAGCTTAATATATCTTGCACAATCAAACGAATTAAAATCAAAAAGAAATCTCAATCTCTAGAAGAAGCTGCTCGCGAACAAAGAATTCAATTTTTAATCAATACAGCAAAGAAATATAAAATTGATTCTGTTGCTATAGGCCACACTTCAGATGATTTAGCTGAAACTGTTCTTATGAGAATTATTCGAGGCGCTGGATTATACGGCATTCGTAGCATCTTACCTAAAAGACATCTCAACGGAACAATGTTTATCAGGCCAATGCTCACATTGACTCGCAATGATGTTTTAAAATTTCTCAAGAAAAAACAGATAAAGTTTTGCGTTGATTCAACAAACAAACAAAAAGTGTTTATGCGCAATAGAATTCGCTTAGAACTCATTCCAGCGTTAGAAAAAAAGTATAATCCGAATATCAAAAATACCTTAAAAAATCTTTGCTTGCAATCATCAATAGATTATGAATTCTTAGAAGAAAATGCCAGAGATGCTTTTATTAAATTGGTAAAATTTTCTAATCGATCAAATAACTTTTCAATTAAAATAGATAATTTCTCTAAATATCATACTTCAATCCAAAGACTTGTTATTCGTTTTGTTATTGAACGCCTGTCAGGAAGCACGAGAAAGCTAACATTTTCTCATATTGAAGAGATAGAAGATCTTATTTTAAATCGCCCAAATAAATCAATTGTTAATTTACCAAATGCAATTGTTGTAGAAAAGAAATCATCAATGATTATCTTTTATATTCATTCAAAAACAAAAAATTCTCAGCTCAAAAAGCCAAGGAATTCTTGATTAAATTCTTAAAATCGTTATAATATGAGGACTTTTCTAAATATACTTTATAAAGGGGTCTAATTTTATGCAGAAGAAAACAAAACTACCAAAAAAGAATCCAAAACGCAATTCAAAGAAAAAACAACCTTCTAGTAATTTTTGGTTGTGGATCGGACTTATTTTCGTTGCTGTAATTCTCTCAAGTCAATCAAGCTTTACCGACACCAAAGCTACACAAGAAATATCATATAGTAAATTTTACGAACTCCTTAAAAGCAACAAAACAACGAATGACATTCGGTCTATCTCTTTAACAGAGAATGAAATTACAGGGACTCGATCAAATGGCTCTGAATTTAAAGTAACTATTCCTGCGCAAGATGAGGTCATCCTTGATCTAATTCGTAATAATATTTCAGATTTTAAAGTTGTTGTACCAAACACATTTTGGACTAGCTTACTATTTTCCATTGGCCCAATTCTAATTCTAATTTTATTTTTCTGGTTTTTATCAAACCGAGGCTCACAGATGGGAAACAAGCTTTGGTCTTTTGGTAAATCGCGTGCAAAAGTTAACGATGGAAAAAACAAGAAAATGACATTCGCTGATGCCGCAGGCGTTGAAGAGGCCAAAGAAGAACTTCAGGAAATCATTCAATTTCTAAAGGAGCCTAAACGCTTTGAGCGATTAGGGGGAAAAATCCCAAAGGGTGTTCTTTTAGTTGGCAGACCAGGCACAGGAAAAACGCTTTTAGCCAAAGCTGTTGCTGGTGAAGCCGATGTTCCATTCTTTTCTTTAAGCGGTTCTGATTTTGTTGAAATGTTTGTCGGCGTTGGGGCTTCTCGTGTTCGTGATCTTTTCGAACAAGCACGAAAAGCTTCTAAAACATCTGGCAAAGGATGTATTATTTTCATCGATGAGATCGACGCTGTTGGACGCCTACGTTTCTCTGGAATAGGAGGAGGAAACGATGAGCGCGAACAAACGCTAAACGCTCTGCTTGTTGAAATGGATGGGTTTGATACGCACGGAGGGCTAATCGTTATGGCTGCGACAAATAGGCCTGACACGCTTGATCCGGCACTTTTGCGACCAGGTCGCTTTGATCGTCAAATTGTTGTTCCTCTTCCTGATATTTTAGGGCGCGAAGCAATCTTAAAAGTTCATACTAAAAATATAAAACTTGCTAAAAATGTTAATCTTAAAAGGATTGCCCAGCAAACAGTTTATTTCTCTGGTGCAGATTTAGCCAACGCTTGCAATGAAGCCGCTCTTTTAGCTGCCCGAAAAGATAAAGATTTTGTTGAATATGAAGAAATGCAAGAGGCTATTGAGCGCGTAACCATGGGGCCAGAAAAAAAGAGTCATATCGTTTCGAAAAAAGAAAAAGAAATCACAGCTTATCACGAGGCTGGTCATGCACTTTTATCCTTATTGGTTGAGGAGGCAGATGATTTCACAAAAGTCTCGATTATTCCTCGAGGCATGGCAGGCGGATACACGATCACACCTCCGATGGAAGACAAGCACAACTGGGGCAAAAAAGAACTTATTGCGAAAATCACAGTTGCTCTCGGAGGACGAGCTGCTGAAGAAGTCTTTTTAGAAGATGTTACAACTGGTGCGCAAAATGATCTGCAACAAGCAACAGCTATCGCACGTGCAATGATCTGTGAATATGGCATGAGCGAAAAACTTGGCACATTAGCTCTAGGCAATCAACACGGACAAGTTTTTCTCGGCCGAGACATGATGGAGCAAAAGAATTATAGTGAAGATACTGCTAAGGCCATCGACAAAGAGATTCGATCGATGATTGAAGATGCTTACAAAAAAGCAAAAAAACTTTTATCAGATAACAGAGATCATGTCGATGCTTTAGTTACCAAGCTTAAAGAAAAAGAAATCTTAGATGCTGATGAAACTAAGATTTTGCTTGGGATCGCTCCCAGGAAACGTGAAGACACATCAGAAACTATAGAACCTGAAAACACGTCAGAAACCATAAGACCTGAAAACACATCAAAAACCATAGAACCTGAAAACACATCAGAAATTGCAGAAAATTCTGAAAACAAAAACTCTGATCAAAATGGCACCTCGTAGCAAGAATTCCCTATCTTGTTGTCGAAAGAAATTTATTGTTAAAGCCAAAAATCTTCATCTTGAACTTGGCGCTACAACTAAAATAATGGGCATTCTTAATATGACCCCTGATTCATTTAGCTCAGATGGCCTTCTTAAGAAACAGCTTAATCACTGCGTTTCACACGCTTTAAAACTTATTAAAAATGGCGCTGACATCATTGATGTTGGCGGCGAATCAACACAGCCTGGCGCAAAAAAAATAACTGTTGATCAAGAAATTTCTCGTGTCATTCCAATCATCGAGAAACTTTCTAAAGAAACAAAGATACCTATTTCCATTGATACATATAAGCCTGAAGTCGCTAAGAAAGCTCTTGAAGCAGGAGCATGCATTGTTAATACCGTAATGGGGACAAAAATAACAAAGGCTATGCTTCGCGTTATCCAAGAAAAACAAGCTGCAATTATTTTAATGCATATCCAGGGAACACCAAAAACCATGCAAAAAAATATTCGATATCACAATCTCATTACTGAAATATCTTTAGGACTTAAAAAATCAATTGAAAAATGCTTGGAAAACGGGATAAAATCAGATAGAATGATAATAGATCCTGGTATTGGATTCGGAAAAACAGTCGAGGATAATTTAGAGATCATTCAGCGTTTAGCTGAATTTAAGACCCTCAACAAACCCATTTTAATTGGAACATCGCGAAAATCGTTTATTGGAAAAACACTTCAAAAAAGTGTTTCAAATCGCTTAATGGGCACTGCTGCTTCTGTTAGTGCATCTATTTTAAATGGTGCACATATTATTCGCGTTCATGATATCAGCGAAATGCGAGATGTTGCCGACCTAACAGATGCAATAATAAATGTATAAAGAAATATAATTTATGATGCTAACAATTCTTACAATTTGGTCACTTATTAAACCTGTCGTTGAAATTTGCGTTTTATGGTTTGTTTTTTATCAAATTTTAGTATTTTTTGAAGGTACGCGTGCGTTTCAAGTTCTCAAGGGTCTTATTTATCTTCTTATAGGGTTTCTTATATCCCAACTTTTTGGCCTAACAACATTAAACTGGCTTTTAAAGAATTTCTTTGCAATATCTATTCTTGCCGTTTTAATTATCTTTCAACAAGAATTGCGTCAAGGGCTCGCACGACTTGGCCAACAGCATTTATTTAACATTGATCTTGAAGAATCAGAAGTTGTTGCCATCATCAAAGAAATATCAGCAGCCGTTCACAAGCTAGCTCAAAGAAAAATTGGCTGCATTATTGCCATTGAAAAAGACGCCAAATTAAAAACCTTCATTGATAGTGGCGTTTCTATAGATGGCAAAGTTTCATCAGAACTTTTACAAAGTATTTTTGTAACAACATCACCTCTGCATGATGGAGGCGTTATTATTCGCAACGAAAGAATTCTAGCTGCATCATGCCTTTTTCCTTTATCTGAAAATGCAAATTTAAGTAAAATTATTGGAACACGACATCGCGCTGCTTTAGGCATCACAGAACAAACTGATGCCATTGGTGTTATTGTCTCTGAAGAAACCGGTAATATTTCTATCGCTGCGGATGGTCGCTTTATTCCGATTGTCAATAAAGAACGATTCATCAGCATTCTTAAAAACTTATTATTAGGGCAGGCCAACAAATGAAGAAATGGCTAACCCATAACCTAGCTTTGAAACTCATCGCACTAGGCCTTGCCATTATTACATGGCTATATGTTAACGGAGTTTTAATTCAAAGTTAATTCCGAAAGTCATTTACTATGCCAAAACTTGGAATCAATATTGACCACGTAGCAACTGTCCGTCAAGCAAGAGGAGAGACTTTTCCAAATCCTGTTGATGCGGCAAAAGTATGCGAACAAGCAGGCGCACACAGCATCGTTGCACACTTAAGAGAAGATAGACGCCACATTAACGATCAAGATGTCATCAAGCTTAAAAAGTCTGTCAAAACTCGTTTTAATCTTGAGATGTCAATCAGTGAAGATATTGTTAAAATTGCATGCCGTTTAAAACCTGATCAAGCAACGATTGTTCCGGAGAAACGAAAAGAGCTCACCACCGAAGGAGGACTTGACGTTTTACGCAATTCATCTAAATTAAAAAAGATAATTAAACGTCTTAAAGAAAAAGGAATTCTTGTAAGTTTGTTTATTGATCCAATTAAGAAACAAATTAAAGAATCGAAGAATGTTGGAGCTGATTCGATTGAGCTTCATACTGGACAATATGCAAATGCAAAAACAAAACTTACAAGAAATAAAGAACTAAAAAAAATATCAACAGCAGCAAAATTTGGAAAAAAGATTGGCATTGCTGTCAATGCTGGTCACGGTTTAAATTATAAAAATACACGGCCAATTGCAAAGATTAAAGAAATTGAAGAGCTTAATATTGGTCACTCAATTATTTCTTATTCAATTTTTTATGGCCTTAAAAAAGCTGTCAAAGACATGCAGGAGTTAATAAAATAAAATGATTTTAGGACAAGGAACTGATATTGTCGAAGTCGATCGTATTTCAAATGCCGTTAAGAAATGGGGAGATGATTTTCTAAAGCACGTTTTTACAAATCAAGAGATTGCCTACGCTAAAAAAAGAAGATATCCTGATCAACATTTAGCTGCACGTTTTGCCGCTAAGGAAGCTGTTTTAAAAGCTTTAGGGGAAAATGCGCACGTTGGATGGAAAGACATCGAAATTATTAATCAACATAACGGTAAGCCATCTTGTATTTTTCATATCAAAGAATTTAACAAAAAAATATTTATTTCTTTGTCACATACAAAAAATTATGCGGTTGCCAACGCCATTATTACGACGTAACCAAGAGGCATATAAAAATACTTTTGGTCACACCCTCATTATCGCTGGTTCACAGCGCATGCTCGGAGCGGCTGCTCTTGCTAGTCTTTCTGCAATACGTTCCGGCTCAGGACTTGTCACGCTTGCCATTCCAAAAAGCTTAAATCTTATTGCTCAAAAGAAAATCTCTCCAACTATTATGACTTGGCCACTTAAAGAAACAAGAGAGCAGAGCATTTCATTTCTTGCCGCCAACCAAATTAAAAAAGAAATTTCAAAATATAAAGCTATCGCCCTTGGCCCTGGATTGTCTCAAAATTTACAAACACAAAAATTCATTTTAGAAATTATATCTTCAGTAAAGATTCCCACTGTTATTGATGCTGACGGTCTTAACGCACTTTCAAATAAAATTTCAATATTAAAAAAGAACAATAACATTAAAATTCTTACACCTCACATCGGAGAAATGGCAAGATTAACAAGAGAAACAAAATCGTATATTGAATCTAATCAAAAAGATATCGTAAAAGACTTTGCAAAAAAATATAATTCTATTGTTGTTTTAAAAGGACACCGAACTATCGTTGCATCACCATGCGGTAACATTTACGGAAATAAAACAGGAAATGTTGCTCTTGCAACAGCTGGAACTGGAGACGTTCTTACGGGCATGATTGCAGCATTCTTAGCACAAGGCTTATCTGGCTTTGATTCTGCAAAATACGCTGTTTTTTTACATGGAAAAGCAGGAGATATTGCCGCTAAGAAAAAAACTAAAGTCTCTGTTATCGCAACTGACATTATAGATTTTATTCCAAATGCATTTCGCGCGACAACAAAGAAAAGCTAAACTTTTATGATATACTTATAAAAAGAGATAATTAATCATGGATACAAAAAAAAGGTTTTACATTATTGCAGATTACGATAGCTGTTCTTATCGTCGTTATTTTAACAGCGATTGCTGCTCCGCAATTTTTAAATACAATAGAACGATCTCGAGCGACTGAAGGAACAACAATTTTATGGAATGTCTTAGCCTCAATGAATCGCTACGATATTGAGCATGGATTTTATCCTAATAATCAAGCGAGCCTTGATATCACAATCCCAGCCTTAAATCACTTTAACACTCCTTTAATAGTTGTAGGAACTTGTGGATCTGGAGGAACTTGCGCTGCAATTGCCAGAAAGAATGGATTGTACGGTCTGCGTATTCTAAGAAACGGAAATATAGTTTGTCAAGGCGGAGGATGTGCTGCGGCAGGATTTTAATTTTAAACTTTAGATATAATAAAAAAGAGCTCATGAGAATTTCATGAGCTCTTTTTTATTAATCATTTCCTTTTTACAAATGTCGTTCAATTGGCGCTTCAACCTTTTCAAAACTAGGCTTAATCTCTGGCCTTGGGCGACCAAAACAAATGCCAAGCGTTTCATGCAAAGAAACCGTGTCTAAGTCAACATGGCGTTGCTCAATAGCCTTTTTTGTGTCCATGTATCGAACTTTATCACCATTAACACCAACAACTGTAACGCCATTAATACCCTCACAAAGAAGAAGGACCGCCGATGCACCAGCTTCTTTACCAAAATTTGCATCATAAGCAGATGAACGTCCACATCGAACCAAATGCCCTGGAGTAACTGCGCGAACCTCTGGAGCTTCATATAAACCTTCAACGAACATTTTTTCTTTCTCCATAAACTTCTTGATTTCTTCATCCTTCTTAAATCTTTTGGTAAGCTCCTGACAAACATATTTCCCAGAACCTGTTAGTTTTTTATGTCCAAACGCATCAACCCCGGCCAATCCATCAACAAGATCTTCACCATTAGAATTTTTTAATCCTTCAGCAACAATAATCAGATATGTACCAGCGCGGACATCGCTTTGCTCAATGCGTCTCATAAAACGCTTCTTAACATGTTCATAGAGCACATCGAAATCAGCTGGAATTTCTGGGATAAGAATTGCATCTGCATCAGCTGCAACACCGCCACGAAAAGCTGTATGCCCTGCGTATCGACCAAAAACTTCCATAACAATAATTCGATTATGTGTTCGTCCGGTTGTTTTTAAATCTTCAGCAAATGTTGCAATGCGACTAATGGTTGAGTCAGCTCCAACGGAATAAGTTTGAAGATCTAGATCCATTGTTTTTGGAGCATGAACACATTTAATGCCATGCTCAGAAAGATCAACAATAACACTTCCCGTATCATCGCCACCACTGATTACAAGCCCATCAATAGCAAATTTTTTAAGACCTTCTTTGATGCGATCGTATTTCTTTTCATTATTAATTTTTTTAATTTTAACACGAGAATGTCCTGCTTCAGAACCAGCTAAAGCAGAGCTTACGCAATCAACGCGCTCTGGTGTAAGCTCAACAAGACTATCAAAATCCACTAAATTATAAAGCCCGGCATACCCATTTGGAATAACATAACAAGAAATATTCTTCCGATTTGCCATCTGAGCAACACCCTTAACAACAGCATTAAGACCCCCACAATCTCCACCACTTGTAATAATTCCGATTTTTTTCATCAAAATCTCCTTGTAATTATTTAAGTTAAATTCATATCTTTTAGAATAGAAGGTAGATTAACACAATCATATATCAAAATCAATTGTAAAATAGAAAAACAGGGAAGCTTTAAGAGAAAAAAGAGACTTTCAATTATTAATATAAAAACATACTTTACAGCCCGACAGAAATCTGGTATAAGTAGATCTCGTTTTAAAAGAATATAGACAGCAATATAATTTGCTGGCGTAGCTCAGCTGGTAGAGCAACTGACTTGTAATCAGTAGGTCGGGGG
>CAZYOA010000014.1:0-116 GCA_964648665.1 uncultured Planctomycetales bacterium
AAACAGTTCATAATTTATTAGTTTCAGAAAAAGTTATAGATAAAAAGAAAATAGACTTACATAAAAAATCAAAGAAAGAAGCTCCTAAAGAAGAAGTAAAACCAAAAGAGGCAGAA
>CAZYOA010000014.1:216-45680 GCA_964648665.1 uncultured Planctomycetales bacterium
GCTCCTAAAGAAGAAGCTCCTAAAGAAGAAGCTCCTAAAGAAGAAGCTCCTAAAGAAGAAGCTCCTAAAGTAGATCCTAAAGAAGTTCCTAAAGATCTTCCTGCTGCTCAACCGCCAGCTAAAGAAAATCCGGCTGATGGGAAGAAGAGTTTTGACGACAAAAGAAAAAGAAAATGGTCTTCAAGACCACCGAAGAGACAACAAGATGATTCCGGCCTTATTGAAAAAGTTATTGCGATTAATCGCGTTACAAAAGTTACAAAGGGCGGAAAAAAACTTTCATTTAGCGCTCTTGTTGTTGTCGGAGATGGTAAAGGAAAAGTGGGTTATTATTTAGGGAAAGCACCTGAAGTTGCTACGGCGATTCAGAAATCTCTTCGTGTTGCCAAAAAGAACATGATGGATATTGTTGTTCGTAAGGGAACAATTTCTCATGAAATTATTGGTCGATGCGGTGGAGCAACTGTTTTGCTTAAGCCAGCAAGTGAAGGTACTGGTGTTATTGCGGCAGGTCCAGTACGTGCTATTTGTGATGCATCTGGTATTAGAAATATTTTGACAAAATGTCATAGGTCAAACAATCCGATTAATATTATCAAGGCAACAGTTGATGGGTTATCTCGATTGAAGCCGTTTAAAGAAATTGGAGAAGCGCATAGTGTTTCTGCATGAAATAGGAAAGCCTAAAGGCGCACGTAAGAAAAAAAGAATCGTTGGCCGAGGTCAAGGTTCTGGTAGAGGAAAAACTGCTGGTCGCGGAGAAAACGGGCAAAAGTCGAGATCTGGACGTTCAATCATTCATGGTCTTGAAGGTGGACAGATGCCGTTGATTCGTCGCTTACCAAAGGTTGGCTTTAGAGTTAGACATCGAACTGTTTATCAGTTGGTTACCTTAACTATGCTTTCTAAGATTAAAGAAGGCACAGAAGTCAATCCAGAATTTTTAAAGAATAAAGGTCTTGTAAAAAGTAACCGAAAGCCAGTAAAAGTTTTAGGCAATGGAGAAATTTCAAAACCGTTAACGATTAAAGTTCATGCGTTTTCAAAGTCTGCTGAAGAAAAAATTGTTAAAGCAGGCGGAAAAATCCAAAAGTTTAATACTGAAAGTAAATAAAGAGATTCTATGCTAAAAGCATTTTCGAATTGCTTTAAAATACCTGATTTAAGAAAGAAAATTCTTTTTACGCTTGCAATCATTTTTGCTTATCGTGTTGGATGTCATATTCCAACACCAGGCGTTAACGGTGCAGTGTTAGGAGAATTCTTTCGTCGCATTAGTGAATCATCTGGCGGCGGAACGATCTTTGGCATGATGAATATGTTTTCTGGTGGTGCGTTGCAAAAAATGACGGTTTTTTCTTTAGGAATTATGCCGTATATTTCAAGTTCGATTATTATGCAACTTTTGACTGCTGTTATTCCTGCTTTAGAGAAATTGTCTAAAGAAGGTCAAGCTGGGCATCAGAAAATAAATCAATATACGCGATACGGAACTCTTGGACTTGCGATTATTCAGTCTTATTTTATTGCACTTTGGCTTGAAAGCCCGCAAGCATTTAAAGGTTTGATGGTTGTTAATGATCCGGGATGGGGATTTCGATTTACAACGGTCTTAACTCTTGCGTCAGGTACTGTTCTTTTAATGTGGCTAGGCGAACAAATTCAAGAAAAAGGAATTGGACAGGGAATCTCGCTTATTATCACAGCTGGTATTTTATCACGTGCTCCAGATGCGATTCGTACGTTGATTGTTTTGCTTTCACCGAAGACAGCATCGATGCGCCAAATTCAGCCGCTGACCTTGCTTTTGATGATTGGTTTTCTGGTTAGTGTTATTTTTGCAATTACTTTGATAACACAGGGGCAACGTCGAATTCCAGTTCAATATGCTAGACGCATTGTTGGTAGAAAAGTTTATGGTGGGCAAAGCACATATATTCCTTTAAAGGTTGATACAGCTGGTATTATTGCAATTATTTTTGCTCAATCAATTTTACTTTTTCCAGCAACATTAGCAAGTTTTGTTCCGCATGAGGGGCTACAGTCGTTTGCAAGCTTTTTCATGAGAGGACATGCAGCATATTATATTTTATATGGTCTTTTAATTATCTTTTTCTGTTATTTTTATACAGCAATTGTTTTTAATCCAGTTGATGTTGCAGAGAACATGAAAAAGCATGGAGGTTTTATTCCTGGAGTTCGCCCAGGCGTTCCGACAGCAGATTTCTTAGATTTTGTAATGACGCGTATTACTCTTGCTGGTGCATTCTTTATGTGTGTTATTGCGGTTATGCCGGATGCGATTATGTCAGCTTTTAAAGTTCCTTTTTTGGTGGCATCATTCTTTGGAGGAACAGGAATTTTGATTATTGTTGGTGTTATGCTTGACACTGTTAAGCAGATGGAATCACAGCTTTTAATGAGACATTATGATGGCTTTATGAAAACAGGTCATCTAAGGGGACGAAAATGAGATTGATTTTGTTAGGAGCACCGGGAGCAGGAAAAGGAACACAGGCAAAGCTTTTAGAAAAAGTTTTGAATCTTAAGCATGTTTCTATGGGTGATATTTTAAGAGAAGAAATGAAGAACGGAACACCTCTTGGAGTCGAAGTAAAAGGATTTGTTGAAAGCGGTGGATTGGTTCCTGATGATGTTGTTACGCGTATTATTGAAAATCGATTAGAAGATGATACCTTTGCTCCACGTGGATATCTTTTAGATGGATTTCCAAGAACAAGAAAGCAAGCTGAAGATTTAGATGATATTGTAAAAAAAGTTGGTCAACCTATTGATTATGTTGTCTGTATGGATGTTGACAGTGAAATTGTTATTCAGCGTTTAACTGGTCGACGAGTTTGCAGAGGTTGTGGAGCGCTTTACCATACTGTAAATATGCCATCTAAGCAAGAGGATGTTTGTGATTCTTGTGGTGGCGAGTTGTATCAAAGAGTTGATGACAACGAAGAAACGATTTGCAAAAGAATTAATGTTTATTTAGAAAGTACGGCTCCGATTATTGATTATTATGAAGCAAAGGGGATTCTTTTAAAGGCAGATGGAAATCAGGATGCTAATAAATTAAAAGAATATTTGTTGAGTGTGTTTACAAAAGATGGAAAAATTGATAATTCTTAAGTCGAAACAGGAAATTGAAGCAATGCATAGAGCTGGTCAGGCTCTTGCTTCGGTTATACAAGATTTGAAAAGTTCTTTGAAAGTAGGAATGACAACCCTTCAGATAGATGAAATTGCTGAGAATCTGATTAATCAGAAAAAAGCAAAGCCAGCCTTTAAAGGGTATCGTGGATTTCCATCAACGGTATGTATTTCTCTTAATGAGGAAATTGTTCATGGAATTCCAGGCTCTCGAATTGTTAAAGAAGGTGATATTGCTAGTGTTGACATTGGCCTTGTTTTGGACGGTTGGTTTTCAGATTCGGCTTTTACTGTAGGATTTGGTTCTTTAGACGAGTCAGTTCAAAGTCTTGTTGAAGTTACTGAGAAGTCTTTGTTTAAGGGAATCGAGCAAGCAAAGCATGGAAATCATCTTTCGGATATTGGTTTTGCAATTCAAAGTTTTGTTGAGCCTTTTGGTTTTTCTGTTGTACGTGATTTTGTTGGTCATGGAATCGGCAAATCATTACACGAAGATCCAGAAGTCCCTAATTTTGGCTTACCAAAATCAGGATTAGTTTTACAAGAGGGCATGGTTCTTGCAATTGAGCCGATGATTAATCTCGGAGCATATAAAACAAAAACTTTAGATGACAAATGGACAGTTGTAACTCAGGATGGAAAGTCGTCAGCACATTTTGAGCATACAGTTGCTATTACAGCTAACGGTCCGGAGATATTGACAAAATAATATGGCTAAAGAAGATTTAATAGAAGTTGAAGGAATCATTAGAGAATCATTGCCAAACGCAATGTTTAATGTTGAATTGGAAAACGGACATAAGGTCTTGGCCCATATTTCAGGAAAAATGAGAGTACATTTTATTCGTCTTCTTCCTGGCGATAAAGTTAAATTAGAACTTTCGCCGTATGATTTATCCAGAGGGCGAATTACGTATAGGGAAAAATAAAATGAAAGTAAAATCTTCTGTTAAAAGAATTTGTGGTAAATGTAAAATCGTAAGACGTAAAAACGTTGTTCGGGTTATTTGTGAAAATCCGAAACATAAACAAAGACAAGGATAAGTTATGCCAAGAATTTTAGGTGTTGATCTTCCCAAGGAAAAAAGAATTGAAGCTGCTTTGCCGTATCTTTATGGTATTGGTCCAAAGAATTGCTTAAAAATTCTAGAGCAAGCTCAGATTGACAAGAATAGAAGAGCTAAAGATTTAACTGAAGAAGAAGTATCTCGCATGACAGCGATTATACAAAAAGATTATCGCATCGAAGGTGACTTGCGACGAGATGTGAATCAAAATATTAGACGTTTGATCGATATTGGTTCTTATCGAGGACTTCGCCATAAAAAAGGTTTACCCGTACGAGGACAGAGAACAAAAACAAATTCAAGAACTCGTAAGGGTAAAAAGAAAAATTTGATGGCAATGCCGTCTAAGAAATAAAAGGAGAAAAGATGGCCAAACCAGTACGAAAAAAAGATAAGGCAAAAAAGAAGTCATTAAAGGGCATTAGCAGTGGTGCTGTTCATATTAAAGCTACATTTAATAATACGCTAATTTCAATTACTGACATGCAAGGCAATGTTATTGTTGCATCTTCGCCTGGCCATGTTGGATTTAAAGGTTCAAAAAAATCAACACCATTTGCTGCTCAGATCGCTGCATCTGATGCTGCAAAAAAAGCTAAAGAGCTTGGTATTGAAACTGTTGAAGTTTATGTTAAAGGTCCTGGAGCTGGGCGTGAGTCAGCAGTACGAGCGGTCTCAGCAGCAGGTCTAAGAGTAACAATAATTCGTGACGTTACGCCTATTCCTCACAATGGGTGTCGACCTCGAAAGAAACGTAGAGTTTAAAAAGGGAGTTATTTATAATGGCAAGAGATTTAGACGCTAGTTGCCGAAAATGTAGACGTGAAGGCGAGAAATTGTTTTTAAAAGGTGCTCGTTGTTATACTCATCGTTGTGCATTATCTCGACGAGAATATGTGCCTGGTCAACATGGAGCAAGACGGATAAAATTATCAAACTTTGGTTTACAGTTACGCGAAAAACAAAAAACCAAAAGAATGTATGGTCTTTTAGAAAGACAGTTTAGGGGTTATTTTGCTAAAGCAGTTAAGACAAAAGGTGTTACGGGTCATGTTTTGCTTCAGTTTTTAGAAAGACGACTTGATAATGTTGTTTATCGTCTAGGTTTTGCATCTTCTCGAAAACAAGCACGTCAAATTGTAAGTCATGCATATACATACGTTAATGGCAGAAAAGTTAATATTCCTTCTTTTCTTATTAAAAAAGACGATGAAGTAGAATTGCGTTTTAAGAAAAAAGGTGAGAAATTAATTAGAGAAAATATTGAAACAACAAAAGTCCGTAGTATGCCGGCATGGCTGAGTGTTGATGAAAAGCAAGTTAAGGGAACAGTTTTAAGGTTGCCGCAACGGGAAGATGTTGATTTCCCAATCAACGAACAACTAATCGTCGAGCTTTATTCTCGATAATTTATTCAGGTTACTTAATATTACTGTAGGAGGAATACATGGGTGTCAAGTGGAGAGATTTCCAAATGCCAAAGAGGCTAGAGTGTGATGAATCAAGCTATACGGATACGTATGGTAAGTTTATCGCTGAGCCATTTGAAAGAGGATATGGAGTTACGCTAGGTAATTCTCTTAGAAGAATTTTATTATCTTCACTAGAGGGTAGTGCTGTTACAGCTATTCGCATTGAAGGCATCCAGCATGAATTCTCAACAATGCCAGGTGTTGTTGAATCTACTGTTGATATTATTCTTAATATCAAGCGACTTATTTTAAGATCTCATTCTAAAGTTGCAAAAACAATTTATATCAAAGCAGATAAAAAGGGTGAGATTTTAGCTAGAGATATTATTCGAGATGAAACTGTTGAAGTTTTAAATCCAGATCTTGTTATTGCTACGCTTACGCAAGATGTTAAGTTTAGCATGGAGATGGAAGTTGCACGAGGACGGGGATATGTTCCGTCTGAATTAAACAAAAAAGATGATGCTCCTATTGGAACAATTGCAGTTGATTCTATTTTTACCCCAATTATAAAAGTAAACTTTTTTGTTGAGAACACACGCGTTGGACAAAAAACAGATTATGATAAACTTATTCTGGAAATTAATACTAATGGCGGCGTGAGTCCTAAGGAAGCGTTACTTTATGGTGCAAATATCTTACAGAGGCATTTAGATGTCTTCGTTAGTTATGGACAGCTTCCTGAAGAAGAAGAGGAAGAGGAAGAGGTTTCTGCAGAGGAAAAAGTTTTATATGAGAAGTTGCGGTTGCCAATTTCAGAACTTGAACTTTCTGTTCGAAGCGCAAACTGTTTAAGAGAATCTAACATCAAGAATATTGCTGAGTTAGTTCGAAAGAGTGAACCTGAGCTTCTAGGGTTTAGAAATTTTGGTAAAAAGTCATTAACTGAAATCGGTGAAATTCTAAAGGCTATGGGTCTTGACCTTGGCATGAAAATTGATCTAAAAAAATTAAGACAAAAAGACTAATACAAAAAGGGATTTATGAGACACGGTAAATCAGGAAAAACATTTGGAAGAAACTCTTCTTTGCGTAAAGCAACGGTTCGCGATATCGCGAAGGCCGTTTTATTTAAAACAAGAATTACAACAACACTTGTCAAAGCTAAAGAATCGCGCAAGCTTGCTGATAAGTTGATTACTCTTGGTAAAAAAGGAACTTTGGCAGCTAAGCGTAATGCCTATGCGGTTATATGTAATCATCGCATGGTTAGTAAGCTTTTTTCTGACATTGCTCCGCTTTTTGCAAATCGACAAGGTGGATATACTCGTATTATCCGACTTGCTCAAAATAGAAGAGGAGATAACGCAAGCTTAGTTATTTTAGAGCTGACAGAACAACTTAAAGAAGTTTCTGAAAAAGAAACAAAAACAAAGACTTCTAAAGTTGAAAAAGAACAAAAAGTAAAGACTGAAAAATCTGATAAAAGTTCGGATCAAAAGAATTCTGAAAAAAAGGATTCCTCTAAAGAAAAGACATCGTCAAAGAAAGTCACTAGAGGAATAAAGAAAATTTTTGGAAAGAAACCCGGAAAATAAAGGATGTTCTTATGCCAGTTTCTCGAAGAGCTAAAAGCGTTGAAGGATCTTCGACGCTAGCGATCACTGCTCGTGCTAAAGAATTAAAAGCTCAAGGGTGCGATGTTGTTAATTTTGCTGCAGGTGAGCCAGATTTTGATACGCCAGATTTTATTAAAAAAGCGGCTATTGAAGCTATCGAGAAAGGCTTCACCAAATACACGCCTAGCATTGGCACGTTAGATCTTCGAAAAGCCATTGCAAATAAATTTCAGACTGATAATAATCTTTCATATGATCCTGCAACGCAAATTGTTGTTTCTTGTGGAGCGAAGCATTCTTTGTATAATTTAATGCAAGCTTTAGTTGAGCAGGGAGATGAAGTTTTAATCCCAATGCCATATTGGGTAAGCTATCCACAAATGGTAAAACTTGCAGGGGCAACTCCTAAATTCTTAGAGACATCTGCTGAGAATGAATTTAAAATTACTTCAGATCAGCTTGAAGAGAATATTTCACCAAACACGAAAGTTCTTATTTTAAATTCTCCATCAAATCCGACAGGTTCAGTTTATTCTAAACAGGAGCTTGAGGCTATTGCTGCAGTATGCGTTAAGAGAAATATCTTTGTTGTTAGTGATGAAATTTATGAAAAAATTTGTTATACGGATGAGCCTTATACATCTCTTGCTTCTTTGAATAAAGATATTTTTAATTTAACAGTAACAGTTAATGGTGTTTCAAAAGCATATTCGATGACAGGATGGCGAATAGGGTTTTTTGGTGCATCAAAAGAAATTGCACAAAATGTAAAAAAGATTCAGGATCATTCAACGTCAAATCCATCGTCTATTTCTCAAATGGCGGCTTTAGCAGCTTTAAAGGGGCCAGTTAACAATCTTGAGGACATGAAAAAAGAATTTGTAAAAAGAAGAGATTTTATTTTAAAATGTTTAGACAAAATTCCAGAAATTAGCTATATTTATCCTAAGGGTGCGTTTTATGTTTTTTGTAATGTAAGTAAGCTTGGTGAAGATTCTGTTTCTATTGCTAAGGAAATTTTAGACAAAACAAATGTTGCGTGTATTCCTGGGCAGGGATTCGGAGCTGATCAATATATAAGATTAAGCTTTGCAACATCAACGGAACGTATTGAAGAAGGTATTCGTCGAATCTCTGAGTGGGTAAAAACACGATAGGAGTAAAAATGGGAAAAGTGCCAGATATACGAGAACTTTTACTTTTAGCCATCGAGAAGAAAGCTTCAGATCTTCATCTGACTGAAGACACTCCTCCGGTTTTACGTTTAGATGGAGAATTGTTTGTTACTGACCTCGAACCTTTAGATCGAGATACGCTAAAGGTTATTATTTATAGCTTATTGTCTGATGATCAGAAAGAGCAGTTTGAGGATAAGCTTGAGCTTGATTTTTCTGTTGCATTGCCTGGGCTTGATCGTTTTCGTGCAAATGTTCATATCCAAAAAGGGTGTGTCGAAGTTGCTTTAAGGCGTATTCCTCTTTTTATTCCTAGCATTGAAGATCTTGGCCTTCCTGAGGTTGTTACTGATTTTGCACGAAGAAGAACGGGACTTGTTTTAGTCACTGGACCAACTGGTGCTGGTAAAACAACAACGCTTTCTGCAATGATTGATATGATTAATACTGAGCGCTCAAGTTTGATTATTTGCATTGAAGATCCAATTGAATATATTCATTATAATAAGAAAGCTGTTATTAAGCAGAGAGAAGTTTATAACGATACGCATTCTTTTTCTGAAGCGCTTAAGCGATGTTTAAGACAGGATCCAGATGTTATTGTTGTTGGTGAGATGAGAGACCTCGAAACAATTTCAACTGCACTAACAGCTGCAGAAACTGGTCATTTGGTTTTAGCGACGCTTCATACGCCAGACGCACCTCAAACCATTGAACGCATTATTGATGTATTTCCTCCGCACCAGCAAGAGCAAGTTAAATTGCAGCTTGCATCATGTTTAGCTGGGGTTGTTTCCCAAAATTTGCTTCCTCGAAAAGATGGAACAGGACGAATATTGGCAACAGAAGTTATGGTTGCAACTCCTGGCATTCGTCATCTTATTCGCGAGCAAGCAATTGAACAAATTCCAACAGCTATTCAAACAGGGCAAAAATATGGTATGAAGACAATGGACAAATCTTTACAGCAGATGTGTCAGGCTGGCATTATTAGTTATGAAGAAGCCATTTCTCACGCAAAGAATCCAGAAGAATTTAATCGATTAGCTTAAAAATAGGAGAAAAGTGATGGCCTACAACGTAACATTGCTCCCCGGAGATGGTATTGGTCCAGAAGTTTCGTTTGCAATGAAACAATGTGTTGATGCAACGGGTGTAAATATTAACTGGGATGAACAAATTGTTGGCGAATATGCTATCAAAGAATACGGAGTTCCTCTTCCAGAAAAAGTTTTTGAGTCAATCCGAAAGAATAAAGTTGCTATTAAGGGTCCGATTGTTACACCTGTGGGTAAGGGATTTCGCTCTGTTAACGTTCAACTTCGTCAAGAATTAGATCTGTTTGCATGTGTACGTCCGGCAAAGTATATTGAAGGAACTAAGTCTTCCGCAAAAGATCTTGATTTAGTTATTTTCAGAGAAAATACTGAAGATCTTTACGCGGGAATTGAGTTTGAGAAAGGTCAAGCAGAAACTTTAGATTTGATTAAAAAAATTAATGGATTGCAGTCAAGGCAAATTCGAGATGATGCAGGGGTATCGATTAAGCCTATTTCTGTTTATGCTTCAGAGAGAATTATAAGATTTGCATTTGAATATGCTGTTAAACATAATCGAAAAAAGGTTTCACTTGTACATAAAGCTAATATCATGAAGTTTACAGATGGACTTTTCTTAGATGTAGGTCGCCAAGTTGCTGAAGATTATAAGGGAAAAGTTGAGTTTGAAGATGTTATTGTTGATAACATGTGTATGCAGCTTGTTCAGCGACCAGGATATTATGAAGTTCTTGTTTTACCGAATCTTTATGGTGATATCATTTCTGATTTATGTGCAGGTTTAGCTGGAGGTCTTGGAATTGCACCTGGAGCAAATATTGGTGACGGTATTGCTTTATTTGAGCCTGTTCATGGATCGGCGCCAAAATATGCTGGAAAAAATAAAGTTAATCCTACAGCAACAATATTATCTGCTGTAATGATGTTAGATTATATTGGTGAGGAGCAAGCTGCGCGAAAACTTAAAACAGCAGTTATGGATATTATAAAAAGTGGTAACAATGTTACTTATGATTTGAAAAAAGATAAAGATGATCCATCTGCCGTTGGAACAAAGGAAATGGCTGATGCGATCTGTCAACGAATCAAAGAACTTTAATTTTATTGATATGTTTTTATGCATTCAGCGATTTCATGTACGGTTAAAGATTTAGGTCTTATTAGTTATCAGGAAGCTTATCGGCTTCAGAAGGAAAAGCTCACACAAATTACAGAAGAGTTGACGTGTGAGTTTTTTTTGTGCGAGCATTTTTCTGTCATAACGCTGGGGCGTCTTTCTAAGCAAGAAAATATTTTGTTTAGTGAAGATGAAATAAAAAGCAAGGGAATTGAAATTCAAAAAGTTGATCGAGGAGGTGACGTGACGTATCATGCGCCGGGTCAGCTCATAGTTTATCCAATTTTTCCTCTTTTGCATTTTGGTAAAGATTTAAAAAAGTTTATTTCTAATCTGGAGCAGGTCGTTATTGATTTATTGGGATATTTTGGTATATTGGCTAGCAGGAAAGAAGGTCGAACTGGCGTTTGGGTTGGATTGAAAAAGATCGCTTCAATAGGTATTGGAGTCAAGAAGTGGATCTCGTTTCACGGTGTTGGGTTAAATGTCTCGACGGATCTAAAAGATTTTCTTTTGATTCGTCCATGTGGCCTTGATATCGAAATGACATCAATGGAGAATGAATTAAAAAAGCAAATTTCTATGCAGGAAGTAAAAAAACAAATTATAATAAGTTTTAAGAATATTTTTAATTTAGAAATAAGAGAAAATGGTAATGAAAAATATTGATGTTCCTTTTCTAGGTGAGGGAATTACAAGTGTAATTTTATCGTGCTGGTATCTTAAAAAAGGTGATGATGTTTGTCTTGGTCAGGATGTTGCTGAAGTTGCAGCAGATAAAGCTATTTTTAATATTGAGTCTGAGCATAAGGGCCGATTGGCCGAAATTTTCTTTAAGGAAGGGCAATCTGCAAAGGTCGGAGAGACTATTGCAATTGTTGAATAATATAATGGATAGTTCAAGAGTATTATTAATGCATATCACGAAGACGTCAGGGCATCATCGGGCAACCTTGGCACTTGAATGTGCGTTAAAGATTCTAGAGCCTAATGTTGAGACTATGAATATCAATGGATTTGCTTATACTTATCCAATTTTAGAAAAGGTTGTTAACCGCGCTTATATGAGCGTTATTAAGAATCGGCCAAAAATATGGGATTATCTTTATGACAATCCGCTAATTATCAAAAAAACAGGTAATATTAAAAGGATGTTAAATAAGGCTAAGCATCCTAAGCTTGCAAAGCTTTTTAATCGCTTCAAGCCTGATTGCGTTGTTTGTTCTCAGGCGTTTCCTTGCGGGATGGTTGCCGAATTTAAAAAGCGCTATAATTATCCAATGAAATTAGTTGGTGTTCTTACTGATTTTGCACCTCATCATTATTGGCTTCATGATCAAGTTGATCATTATATTGTTCCGACTAAAGAAGCTCGAAATCGACTTATTAGAGATGGGATTGCTCCGGAAAGAATTAAATGTTTTGGAATTCCTATTGATCCTAAATTTAGCAAACCTGTTTTTAAAAAAGAAGTTTTCGCAAGCCTTGGATTTAGTCCAAGTATTCCGACGATTCTAATTATGGGTGGAGGGCAAGGGCTTGGACCTATTCGTTCTATTGTTTCAAGCTTGGCAAATCTTGAATCAGATTTTCAATTGATTGTTTTGTCGGGGACAAACAAAAAAGGCTTAAAAGCGCTTAATAAAATCAAGCTTCCCAATAAGCAAAGAGTTAAAATACTTCCGTATGTAAATAATGTTAATGAATTGATGGATGTATCTTCAGTTATTATTACAAAGCCGGGCGGAATGACAACTGCTGAATCCTTAGTTAAAGGACTTCCGATGATTATTGTTGATCCTATTCCAGGTCAGGAAGCCAGAAACACAAAACTTCTGCTAGAGAAAGGTATTGCTGTTGAAATTGATAATATTGACGAAGTTGGGATGGAGATAAATAAAATTTTAAAAAATACTCAAAAAATTCAAGCGATGAAGGCAGCAGCTTTAAAACATGGTAATCCTGATGCTGCCATTAACATCGCAAAATTAATTCTTGATCAATGATACAGTATTATTTATATAAATTTGGTCAGTTTTGTGTGAGACAGTTACCGACAGAGCTTTCGTATAAAATTGCTATATTTATATCAGATGTTCATTATTATTTTTGTTCTCGAGATAGAAGAATTGTAAAAAATAATTTGAAAATAATTCTTTCTTCTGATGAAAATCTGTCTTATTTAGCAAGAGAATCTTTTCGCAACTTTGGTAAATATCTTGTTGATTTCTTTAAAGTTCAAGGGAGTTTAACTGATGAGTATGTTCGTAATCATGTTACAATCGAACACATTGAATATCTTACTGATACGCTGAAAGAGCAAAAGGGTGCAATTATTGTTACAGCTCACATGGGAAATTGGGAGCTAGGAGGGTGTGTTCTTAGTAAGCTTGGATATCCTCCAATTGCTGTTGCGTTGCCGCACAAAGAAAGATCAGTCAATGATTTGTTCAATGCACAGCGAGCTGCTGAGGGTATGACTATTGTTCCTAATAGTGTTGCCATTAGAGAATGCATTAAGGGTTTAAGGAAAAACCGAATTGTTGCGCTTTTAGCAGATCGTGATTTTAATTTAAATGGAGAAGTTGTTAATTTCTTCGGAAAGAAAACAATTTTTCCAAAAGGTCCAGCTGCTTTTTCTCTTAAGACAGGAGCGGTGATTGTTCCTACGTTTCTAATTCGAGAGCAAGAAGATCATTTTAAATTATTCTTTGAGAAGCCAATTTCTCTTTTTAATGATGATGGATCGAGAATTGCTTTAGGTGATCTTATCGAGAAATATGCAGCTGCTATTGAAAGCAACATAAAGAAATATCCTACGCAATGGTTTATGTTTCAGAAATTCTGGATAGAATGAGAATTTGTATTATTATTCCAGTTCATGATGAGTCAAAAACAATTAGTTATTTAGTTCAAGAGATTTGTTCTAAGAATTTAGATGTTATTGTTGTCGACGATGGATCTTCTGATTTCTCTGGAGAAATCGCACGAGAGCAAGGTGCGTTAGTTATTTCTCATTCTGAAAAGCTAGGAAAAGGTGTTTCTTTACGCGATGGATTTTCTTATGCCGTAGAACATTCTTACGATGGTGTTATTTCTATGGATGGCGATGGTCAACATTTAGTTTCTGAGCTTGATGTGTTTATTGAAAAAGCTAATCAATATCCCAGCAGCGTTGTCTCAGGAAGTCGAATGAAGAATTGTAAGAATATGCCTAAGATTCGGAAATTAATAAATCGCGCGATGTCTTCTTTGGTATCTAATCTGTGCCATCAGAGAATTCCAGATTCACAATGTGGGTTTCGTTATATCAGTGTAGATGTTTTAAAATCTATTACACTTTCATCATCAGATTTCGAAATTGAAACTGAAGTTTTGATTAAGGCTGCTCGCAAAGGTTTTAAAGTTCATTCGATTCCCATTCAAACGATATATCGAAACGAGCTTAGTAAAATTAATCCCGTAATCGATACATTTCGCTTCTTTATTTTCATTATCAAGCAAGTTTGGTTTTCAAAAAATTAATTAGGATATTATTCGTGGAAGATAGGATATTTAAATACGCTCTTATTATTTCTTTGGTTATTCACATTGGAATATTAGCTAGAATGTCATATTCTAACATTCATTTTAAGGTTAACCCTGTTAAGGGGATTGAAGTTGTCTATCCCAATATTGCTGTTCAGAAATTGACAGGAGTTGATCAGGCAGAAAAGCAGTCAGATATGAAAATTACTCTTCGAGAAATGACGCAACAGCTGACCAAGGAAGATGCAAACTTATCGTCATTCATAAAAGATATTAGTAAAATGAATGATGATTTCTTGCATAGTGAAGCTAAGCCTAAGCCAAAAGAGTCTACAAAAGTAAAACGTAAAGTTTCTGTTCCTGAGATTGAAACAAAAAAGATTAAAAATCCTCTTTATACAAAATATTATCATGATATTCGAAATCGTATACGAGAAAGAGCGTATCAGAATTATGAAAAGTTTGACGATGGAGAGGTTTATGTTACCTTTGTTATTGTGCAAGATGGAATGCTGCGGGATATCAAAATTATTGAGAATCGTACAAATGCAAATCAGTATCTTAGGCGTGTTAGCTTGAAGAGCGTCAAGCAGGCTAGTCCTTTTCCTGCATTTCCTGAAGAATTGAAATATCCAGAACTTTCGTTTAATGTTGTTATTTCTTTTGAAGTTGAATAGATATAGAACTGTTTCGTTTGTTGACAATAAATATAAGCAGTGTTATTCTAAAATTCAATAGTTTAGATTTATTATGATGATGATTTTGATTAGTTTTAAAGATGTTTAGTGAAAGGAATTAAGAATGAAGAAAATTTTAGTGATTCATGGTCCCAATCTTGATCTTTTAGGAGATCGAGAAACCAATATTTATGGAAAAACTTCTTTAGATGATATTAATGCGATGTTGAAAGAAAGAGCTGAGACGAACAATGTGAATTTAGATTTTATGCAAACAAACTATGAGGGTGAAATCGTTGATGCGATTGGTAGTGCTTCAAAAAAAGGATTTGATGCTATTCTGATTAATCCTGCTGCGTACACACATACAAGCATAGCGATTCGTGATGCAATTGCAGCTGTTAAGTTGCCAGCTGTCGAAGTTCATTTGTCAAATGTTTACGCACGAGAAGAATTTCGCCAAACATCTTTAATCTCTCCTGTTAGCACAGGACAAATTTGTGGATTTGGACCTTACAGTTATATTTTAGGTCTTGAAGCAATTTTATCTTTAAAAAAGACGTGATTTCTTATAAAAAGAATATGAATAAGGTTCTAAGTTTTTCCGATATTGACGCTTTTCTTGTGACGAAAAGCGTCAATATTTCTTATTTAACTGGATTTCCTGCTCAAGATGCTTGGTTTTTAATTCTTCCAAATCGATCATTTTACATTACAGATTCTCGATACACCTTAGAAGTTAAGTCTAGGCTTAAGAATAAATCTGAGCTTATCGAATATTCTAAGTCACTTTCTGATTCTGTTCTCGATTTAGTCAGCCAGTTTAAAGTTGAAAGGTTAGGTTTTGATCCAAAGGATATTTCTGTTTCTCTTTTTGAAAGATTGCGAAAGACGGTAAGGCGTAAAGCGAAGCTAGTTTTTGTAAATTCTCCTGTTGAGCAGCTGCGAATGATTAAAACTAGAAAAGAAGTTCAGAAAATTGATAAAGCGATTGATTTGAATTTAAAATGTTATGAATATTTGAAAAGAATTATTAAGTCGGGAATAACAGAAAGAGAAGTTCTGCTTAAGTTAGAGCGTTACGTTAAGGGTCACAATGCTCAGTTTTCATTTCCTCCAATTATTGCATCAGGATTAAATTCTTGTTTTCCTCATGCGCGCGTTACAGAGCGCAAAATTCGTCGGGGAGAGCCAATTGTTATTGATATGGGAATTGATATTGATGGCTACAAGTCTGACTTGACACGAGTGCTCTTTTTGGGTAAAATATCCAAATCTATTAAGGATGTTTATAGTCTTGTGCTTGAAGCGCAACGACTTGCAATCCAAGCTGTTAAGCCTGGTGTTTTAATCAGCAAAGTTGATGAGCAGGCACGTAACTTTTTTAAGGATAATAAGATAGATAAGTTTTTCGTTCATTCTTTAGGGCATGGAATTGGCTTAGAGGTTCATGAAAGTCCTGTGATATCTTCACGAAATCCTGGAGTTTTGAAAGAGGGAATGGTTTTTACGGTAGAGCCGGGAATTTATTTACCAGGGAAATTTGGCATTCGAGTTGAAGATATGGTTTTGGTAACTTCAAGTGGGTGTAAGGTTTTAAGTAGAAAATTCTAATAGTTATATATTTTTTTTATTATAAGTAATAATATTAAAGGCTATCTTGACAATAACGATCAATCAAATTACATCAGGCATGGGGATTCGAGTCGATAATACTATCTATGTTGTTTCAGATTATAGTCATGTAAAGCCTGGAAAAGGAAGCGCATTTGTTCGTGTTAAGCTAAAAAATCTTAAAAATGGCCTTGTCATCGATAGAACTTTTAAAAGTTCAGAAAAACTCGATGATATTTTTTTAGAAGAACGAACGCTTCAATTTTTATATCAATCGGATCATAGTCTTCATCTGATGGATCAAACAACTTTTGAAGAGTATCTTGTTTCCGAAGCGCTAGTGGGAGATGATATGAAATATTTACAAGATAATCTTGATGTAACTGGTTATCTTCATGAAGATCAGGTTCTTAAAATAAGTTTGCCAAATTTTATTGAAACAGAGATTGCTCAAACTGAGCCTGGGTTAAAAGGTGATTCTGCTCGAGCTGGAACAAAGTATGCAAAAATTGATACAGGGGCAGATATTCAGGTGCCGCTATTTATTGAAATCGGAGAGCGGATTAAAGTGGACACGCGAACTGGAACTTATGTCGAAAGGGTAAAGAAATGAATTTAAAAGAAATTAAAGAAATTGTTAAGTTGATGAATGAAAACGATCTGTCTCAAGTTGAAATTGAGCGAGAAGGTTCTAAGATTAAACTTAACAAGGGTATGTCGGGTGCTCCAGTTATTGTTTCTAATTCTGGAGTTGAATACAGGACTCCATTAGCATCAGGTGCGGTGCCTCAGGCAGCGGTACCAACGAGTGAAGCGCCTGCTCCAAAATCTGGGCTTAAAGAAATCAAAGCACCGATGGTTGGAACTTTTTATCGATCTCCATCTCCAGATGCGCCACCATTCGCTGACGTTGGACAAGTTGTTGAAGTTGGACAAGTTGTTTGTATTTTAGAAGCAATGAAACTGATGAATGAAATCAAATCAGACATCAGAGGAAAAATTGTTGAAATTAACGTTGAAAATGCAGAGCCCGTTGAATTTGGTACTGTCATGTTTCTTGTTGAACCCCTTTAAGAGATAAGCTTATGTTTTCAAAAATATTAATAGCTAACCGTGGAGAAATTGCTCTCCGTATCATCCGAGCTTGTAAAGAGCTTGGAGTCAGTACTGTTGCTGTTTATTCGGAGGCGGATAGAAATTCTTTACATGTTCGATTTGCTGATGAAGCAGTTTGTATTGGAAGCGCATCAAGTAAAGAAAGTTATCTTAATATTCCGGCAATTATTTCTGCCGCTGAAATTACAAATGTGGAAGCTATTCATCCTGGATATGGATTTCTTGCAGAGAATGCACATTTTGCCGAGATTTGCGAATCTTGTCATATCGCTTTTATAGGACCAACTCCTGAGTCTATGCGAATGATGGGAGATAAAGTTTCCGCAAGAGCGGTGATGAAAAAAGCAGGTGTTACGATTACTCCGGGAGGTAATTCAATTGTAAAAAGTAAAGAGGATGCTTTAAAGTTAGTTAAAGAAATCAAGTATCCTGTAATCATAAAAGCAACAGCAGGTGGGGGCGGAAAAGGCATGCGTGTTTGTCATAACGACGTTTCTCTTTTTAGTTCTTTAACTATGGCCCAAACGGAAGCCGAAGCAAGTTTTGGCAATCCGGATGTATATATTGAGAAATTTATTACAAATCCCCGTCATATCGAAATTCAACTTCTCGCAGATCATTTTGGCAATATAATCCATTTAGGTGAACGTGATTGTAGTATTCAGAGACGACATCAAAAATTACTTGAAGAGGCGCCTTCTCCAGCGTTGAGTAGCAAGCTACGAAAAAAGATGGGGGAGATGGCTGTTCGGGGTGCAAAGGCCGTTAATTATAGAGGCGTTGGAACTGTTGAATTTTTATTAGATGAAGACGGTTCTTTTTATTTTATGGAAATGAATACGCGTGTTCAAGTTGAGCATCCTGTTACGGAAATGGTTACAGGTGTCGATATCTTAAAGGAGCAAATTCGTGCCGCTGCTGGAGAGAAACTTAAAATCAAGCAGGAAGATGTTAAGATTACAGGCGCTGCTATTGAATGCCGAATTAACGCTGAAGATCCAGAAAATAATTTTATGCCATCACCAGGAAGAATTGATGAGCTTAATCTTCCCGGTGGACCAGGAGTTCGTATTGATACGCATATTTATCAAGGCTATATGATTAGTCCATTTTATGATTCTATGGTTGCAAAGCTTATTGTTCATGGAAAAACAAGAGCAGAGGCTATAAAAACATTAGCGAGAGCTTTAGATGAATTTTATGTTGCTCCGATAAAAACAACAATTAATTTTCATAAAAAGATTTTACAAAATCCATCATTTTTAAAAGGAGCAGTAACAACAAATTTTTTAGAAAAGATGGCAAAAATAGAGTCTGATTCAAATAAATAACTTTTGAATATTCCAAAAGGAGACGTTCAAAATGAAACAAGATCAAAAGGTTGATTACGGTTCGATTCAAATTCATAAAAAAGTTTTAGCTGATGTTGTTTTATCTGTTATCAACGAAGCGGAAAGTATTAGTATCGCTCCAGAAAATTTTATTGGAGGCCTTCTTAATGCTGTTCGCCGAAAGAATTATTCTGGCATCATTGTTTCAATTGATAAAGAAAATGAAGTTAGTATTGAGGTACGTATTTATGTGCAGTATGGAGTTAACATTCCAGATGTTTCGCGTCAGCTTCAAGATGCGATACGGGATGCGATTGATCGCACAACAGATATTAATTTAACAGATATTCATATCAACATTCAAGGTATCGAAGGGAGCGCCTAATGAGAGTTTTTACACATATCGCGATGATATTTTATGTTGCAATTATTTTATTTATTGGAGGACTTGCAGTTTCCTTTGCATTTCACAATATTACAATCGGTGAAATAAATTATCTTTTAAGTATGGCGTACAACGATTTAAATCTTCGAATTATAATTATTTTAGTCTCATCTTTGATTATGTTTTTAAGTCTTGTCTTTGGCAGAGTTATAACTGGAAGCCATCAAAAAGAAAGAACAATCGCGTTTGATAATCCTTCAGGACGCGTTAGTATTTCTTTAAGTGCTTTAGAAGACATGATCAAGCGATCTGTTTCAAAAGTTTCTGAGGTTAAAGAAATTCGGCCGATTATTCGCGCAACAAAAAATGGCATTGAAGTTGCTGCACGATTAATTTTAAACTCGGATGTTAGCATTCCAGATATGACTGCAGAGCTGCAAGAATTAGTTAAGAGGCGCGTGCAAGATGTTCTCGGTGTTGAGGAAAATGTTGTTGTTAAGATTCATGTGACAAAAATTATTCCTTCATGCGGAAAAGATAAAAGAGTTAAAGAAGATGAGCCTGAAGGGAAAGAAGAGCTTTCTGTTCCTTTCCAGGGATATCGTAAATAAATTAACAGGCGGATTTTTCTATGAGAAGAATTGGTATTTTAACTGGTGGAGCCGATTGCCCTGGATTAAACTCTGTTATTCGTGCAGTTGTGCGAAAAGGGATTCAAGAAGGATATGTGATTACGGGCATCAAGAATGGTTGGTTGGGATTAATTGATAATGATATGAAAGTGTTGGATTTAAAACAAACATCCGGTATTCTTGATCGAGGTGGAACTCTTCTTGGCACGAGCAGAATTAATCCACTTGAAGATGCAAGTCAAATTAAAAAGATTGAAGAAAATTATAGGCGCAGTGGCATTGATGCGCTTATTGTGGTTGGAGGCGAGGTTACGCTTACTGTGGCGTTAGAGCTTTATAGGCGTAAAGCTATCAAGATTATTGGTGTTCCTAAATCAATTGATAATTCTTTGTCTGGCACAGATTATGCTTTTGGATTTGATACGGCTGTTAATATTGCAACCGAATGCATTGACCGACTTCATACAACGGCTGAAAGTCATCATCGTATCATGGTTATTGAAGTTATGGGTCGCTATACAGGATGGGTTGCTTTGGAAGCAGGTATTGCTGGAGGAGCAGATATTATTATGATTCCAGAGATTCCTGTTGATATTGAAGAGGTTTGTGAATCATTGCGCTCACGTCATCAAAGAGGAAAAACTTTTAGCATTATCGTTGCCTCTGAAGGCGCTCAAGTTAAGGGTCGTCCTGAATTCAATCAAGCGTTTAAAAAGAATCATCAATTTGGTGGTTTTGGTGAATCTATTGCAAAAGAAATTGAGCAAGGAACTGGATATGATACTCGTGTAAGTGTTTTAGGTTATATTCAGAGAGGCGGAACTCCGTCAGCGTATGATCGAATCATTGGAACACGTTTTGGAATTCATGCTGTTGGTTTAGCAAAAGAGGAAAAGTTCGGTCATATGGTTAGTTTAAAAAATAATATTGTACAATCTGTTCCTATTGAAGGCGCGATTGAAAAAAGAAAAATTGTTAAAATGGATATTTACGACATGGCAAAAGTTTTCTTTGCAGAATAAGGGTATTGAATAACATGAAAGAAGTCATTTTAAAAATTATTTCAGATTCTGTTGATCTTAAGCAAAAAACAATTCAGAAAGATATTGATAAGATAATTAAAATTGTCAATGTGATTGATGGTGCACTTAGAAAAGGTGGAAAGATTATTATTTTTGGTAACGGAGGATCGGCTGCAGATAGTCAGCATATTGCCGCAGAGCTTATTGGAAGATTTCAGAAAGAGAGAAAATCTATTCCTGCGATCGCCTTGACGACAGACACATCAATCTTAACAGCTCTTTCTAATGATTATGGTTTTGACATTATTTTTTCTCGTCAGATTGAAGGGCTTGGATCAAAAAAAGATATTGCTCTTGGTCTTTCGACAAGTGGAAATTCGTCAAATGTTTTAAAAGCAATGAAAGCAGCAAGAAAGATTGGAATGAAGACGATTTCATTAACTGGAGGCGTAGGTGGATCGATTGCTAAGGCATCTGATTTTAGTATTGTTGTTCCATCTAAAATTACAGCGCGAGTTCAAGAGGTTCATATTTGCTTGGCACATATTCTTTGTGAACTGATTGAAGAAAAGTTTAGTAAAAGATGAATACTCAATCTAAGATCATCAGCGTTGATACATTAAAAAGAAAGTTAGTTGCTTTACGTAGAAAGAAATATAAAATTGTTTTTACAAATGGATGTTTTGATCTCTTGCATGCGGGACACGTTAATTATCTTGAAAAAATTAAGAACTCAAAAGATATTTTGATTGTTGCGGTTAATAGCGATAAATCGGTTAGAAAGATAAAATTAAATGGAAGACCAATACAGAATCAGAAATCAAGATCTAGCATTGTTGCAGGGCTTGAGGCTGTTGATTTTGTTATAATTTTCAATGAAGAGACGCCGTATAATGTTATCAAATCTCTAAAGCCAGATGTTCTTGTCAAAGGGGCTGATTGGAAAACTAAAGGAATTATTGGACAAGATATTGTTGAAGAAAATGGCGGATGTGTTAAATTTGTTAAATATCTTAAAGGGTATTCTACGACACGTATCATTGAAATGGTTTTAAAAAATGGTTGTATCTGAAAAAAAGAAAATTTTAAGAGTTCTTGATGTAAACTTTAATCGCGCTAAAGAAGGTTTGCGTATTTGTGAAGATGTGACTCGTTTTATATTTGATCGAAAGAAAGAGACTCTTGCGTATAAGAATATTCGTCATCAGTTAACAGAATTGTTATCTGAAATGAAAAGCGCAAAAAAGAATATTATTTGTACTCGTAACATTATTAAGGATGTTGGCAAAAAGACGGTTTTAACCGAGTTTAAGCGAAAGAATATCGAAGATATTTTTTATGCCAATTCACAGCGAAGCAAAGAATCCATTCGTGTTTTAGAAGAATTTACTAAGCTCTTTGATTTTAAAAAAGCAGAAGCGTTTAAAAAAATGCGTTATCGTATTTATGAATTAGAGCGAAGAATTGTAAGTTTATTCTGATAAAATTTTTTGATGCGCGAAGGTAGCTTAGAAGAAATCGGTAGCTTTCCAATCTAAGCATTGTAGATGTAATTCTTGTTTTTTGTTTAAATGAGAAAATTATGAAAAAGAAGAGTAAAAATATTTGTTTGGTATGGTTATTCATTCTGCTTTTATTGGTAAGTGGATGTACAGCTCGCAGGCGTGGTCCTTTGAAGAGTTCCGAGTATCGTAAAGAAGGAATTTATCATAAGGTTCAAAAGAAGGAAACGTTTTGGAGTATTGCTAAAGTTTATGATTTGAGTGTTGAGCAAATTGCGCGTGCAAACAATATCCCGAATGCTGCACAAATTCAAGAAAATCAGCTTATTTTTATTCCTGGCGCAGGGCAGCAAAAAAGAATTATTATCAACCAGGTAGCATCTTTGAGTGAGGAATTTGATTGGCCAGTCAAGGGCAGCGTAATAGCTTTTTTTGGAAACAAGAATTCTAATTCCTCAAATAATGGAATTGATATTAGGTCAAAATTTGGTCAAAATGTTTATGCCTCAAAGGGAGGCAAGGTTGTGTTTGCTGATTATGTTCCGGGTTATGAAAAGACTGTTATGATTGATCATGGAGATGGGTATCTGACAGTTTATGGGCAGAACTCAGATATTATTGTATCCGTAGGAGACGTGGTGGTGTCAAAAACACCAATTGCTAAAGTTGGAAAAAAAGATTCACTTGCATTTGTTCATTTTGAAATTCGCAAAGATTCTATTGCGAGCAATCCGTTATATTTTTTACCTTAACTGGTTTATAAAAGTATGGATCTACAAAAATTCTTTTTTGATCGAAAAAATACACTGGCGATTCTTAAAAAACGCGTTATTGACTTAAAGGATGGATATCGTCAGAACGTTGCTCTTTTAGGGCCGCAATATATTGGAAAAAGCTCAATTTTGCACAAGTTTATTTCTGATCTCGATGATCCAGAATTGATTAGTATCTATCTAGATTTAGAACAAAAAGATTTTAAATATATTTTTCATAATTTTGCTGGAAATATTTTATATAATTTTTCAAAATCAAAACAATTACCTCTCCATGATGATTTCTCTCTTTTAATTGAATCTACAAAATCTCATATTCCTCAAACGATTGAGGTCATAAAAAAAATAAAACTAAATATTGATAAAAAACGTTTTGCAGAAGGTTATCGACAGCTAATCTCTTTGCCTGAAGTTTTTTCTTTGGAATCGGAGATGTTTTGTTTGATTGTTATTGATGAGTTTCATAATCTTGAAGATTTGGAAATTAATGATGTTTTCCAAGAGCTCGGTAAAAGGATCATGACTCAAAAGAGGTGTTTGTATTTTATGGCAAGTTCAATGCAAAATCTTGCTCAGAAAATTCTTTCAGAAAAACTTTCTCTTTTATTTGGTCATTTCGAAGTTCTTAATGTTGCCCCGTTTGACTTAGAAACAAGTCAAAAGTTTATTGAATATTTTCTTGGGGATATTCAGATGAGTCGAGATCTGCGTAGTTTTTTAATTGATTTTACGGGTGGTCATCCGTTTTATCTAAGCATTTTGCTAAGGGAAGTTAAAAGTTTATGCTTGATTCATGATCAAGCAGAAGCTTTTTTGCCGGTATTGTCTAAGGCAATCGAAAATACGATTTTTGACCGCTGGGGTGTTTTGAGCAGGCATTTTGAAATTATGGTTAACCGACTTTCGCAAGGTAAAAACAATCGAGATGCTTGTAGTCTTTTGATTGCGTTATCAAACCAGCATCATAAAACAGATGACATTGCAAAAAGCGCTGATCTTCGGAGAAGTTTTATTTTGCAAAAGATGTCGATACTGATTGAACTTGGTGTTGTTGAAAAATGTTCAAGTTTTTATTCTTTAAAAGATAAACTTTTTAAGTATTGGATCAAATTTATTTTTCAAAAGAGACTTAATTCAATTGGTTGCGATTTGGATCGCCAAAAACAAATTTTTACATCTGAACTTGAAGGTACTGTTGTTAATTTTCAAATGACTTCTCAAAAAGATTTGTCATTGCGCATTATTGATCTTTTAAAATGCTTTGATAATGAATCTTTTAATTTTCAAGGACGACGATATCGTTTACCATATTTTTATAAGATTAAATCATTGAAGATGCGAGGAATCTCTCGAAAAAATCTTGATGTTATTAAGGCTTATTCATCCGATGAATCTTGGTTTATTGCTTTAAATGATGAATCGCTTTCAGAAAACGATATTAATGTATTTTTAAAAGAATCAAATAAGCTTACTCAGAAGCCTAACCGACGATTGATTATTTCACTTAAAGATTTAGAAAACAGTGCTCGCTTGCGAGCATTACAGGAAAAAGCTTGGATTTGGAATGAGGGTGAATTAAAATTACTTTTAAACATGTATGATAAACCTTTTATTGTTAAATGAAAATAGGCGTCCTTTCAGATACTCACTCACGGAATTTGTCAAAAAAAATCTTAAATGATCTTAAGACGGTAGATCTTATTGTCCATGCTGGAGATTTTTGTTCGACAGAAGATTTGAACGCTCTTAAAAAGATCGGCAAGGTTGAAGCTGTTTACGGTAATATGGATGGATCTGGGTTGCGTGCACTTTTACCTAAAAGCAAAATTATTAATTGTGAATCTTTTTTAATCGGCTTATTTCATGGGGAAGGAGCTCCAAAATTTCTGCTGGATCGTGTTAAGCAAGAATTTAAAGGAAAGAAGGTTGATATTGTCATTTTTGGCCATTCTCATCAGCCGATGAATGAGAAAATTGGAAACGTGCTCTTTTTTAATCCGGGAAGTGCGACAGATACGATTTTCGCACCTTTTCGATCTTATGGAATTTTAGAGCTCACTGATCATGTTGAAGGAAGGATTATAAAAGTTGATGACGACTAAAAGACTTTGGGCCCCATGGCGATCAAAATATGTAACAGCTATACACAAGAAATCATCAGGATGTGTATTTTGTAATATTTTAAAAAGTAAGGCTGATAAGAAGAATTATATTTTTAAAAGAACAGAATATTGTTTTGCGGTATTAAATATTTTTCCGTACAACAATGGACACATTCTCTTAATTCCAAATCGACATGTTAATGATTTAAAGAAATTAAAAAAAGAAGAAAAATATGATTTATTTAATCTTATTGAAGAAGCAAAAGATCTTTTAGATAAAGTTTTAAAACCGCAAGGATATAATATCGGAATTAATATTGGGCGTATTGCTGGAGCTGGATTTCCAGGACATCTTCATGTTCATGTTGTGCCTCGTTGGAAGGGGGATGTAAATTTTATGCCTGTGACAACGGATTCTAAAGTTATATCACAATCGTTAAACGTATTACATGAGAAATTAGTTTATGCGAACAAGACAAGAAATTGAACAGATTGAAATTCAAAATTTAGCAGCTTATGCAATGTGTAGCAAAGATTCAAGAGGTCGCGTTTATGACGAGCCTTTAGATGATAAGCGCACATGTTATCAGCGTGATCGTGATCGAATTGTGCATTTAAGAGCGTTTCGAAATCTTGAATATAAAACACAAGTTTTTCCTATTTTTGAAGATGATTATTATCGAACCCGCTTAACGCATACCATAGAAGTTGCTCAAATTGCTCGAACGATTGGTCGCAATCTACGACTTAATGAAGATTTGATTGAAGCAATTGCTCTTGCTCATGATCTTGGTCATCCTCCATTTGGACATGCCGGAGAAAAGGCTCTTGATGAAATTATGAGCGAAAAGAAGTTGGATGGATTTTTAACTCGAGTTTTTTCAGCTCGCAAGATTAAAGGTTTTAATCATAATAAAAGAAGTTATGAAATTGTTACTCGTGAAAAACGATATCCAAGCTTCGAGGGTTTGAATTTAACAAAAGAAGTTCTGGTAGGGATATTAAAGCATAAAACAATTTATGATATTCCATCTAATGAAGAGGAGTTCTTAAAAGAATTTCCAACCTTAGAAGCACAAATTGTTAATGTTGCTGATGAATTGGCATATTTAAATCATGATATTGATGATGGTCTAGCTTCGGGCTATATTACTAAAGAAGATTTAGCTGAAAGCAAGCTCTGGGCAACAACGTTAGACCAGATTCAGAAAACAGCTAAAGGGATTGATTCGGTCATTGAGCGAAATCAAATTGTTAAAAATCTTATTAATATTCAAGTGGTTGATCTTTTGCAGAATTCAGACAAGAAGATTGAAAGTCGAGGATTTAAATCTAGTGATGATGTAAAAGTTTCTACAGATAGTGTTATTAAGTTTAGTGAGCAAATGGATTGCGAGCGTAAACATTTGCAGAAACTGATTAATGAAAAACTTTATCATCATTATCGTGTTGAGCGCATGACGACAAAGGCTAAAAGGGTTGTTCAACGGCTTTTTGATATTTATTCAAGCAATCCAAATCAATTGCCGTATGATGTTTATAAGCGCGAAGTTAAGTATACGAAAGAAGAAGAAAAAGAAATTATATGTAATTTTATTGCAGATATGACAGATCGTTCTGCTTTATCTGAATATAAGAAATTAAGTCTAGCATGACAAAACTTAAAACAAATTATTGTTTATCGTCCAAAGAGAAATATAAGCGCGTTATTGCTGCTGTGCATATGGTTTATCGCTTGGTAAACTCGACATATAGCATTAAAGAGCTTTTGATTCGATTGACTCGAATTATTTGTCAGCTTATTGGGGCAAGTTCTTCTTGCGTCCATGTTTTGGATGAACAGACCAAAAGATTAAAATTTATTGCTATTTTTAATGGCAAAGTTAATATTCTTTTAGATAAAAAATCTGATTTGTCTAATCTTTCAAGTGATGATAAATTTGTTACTAAAGGGGGAGTTGTTGCTCGAAACCGATTCATCGGGATACCTCTTGTTAGTGATGATAGTATTGGTGCTGTTTTTATGCGTCGAAAAAAGACAGAGCCTGCGTTTGATGATTTTGATAGAGAGGTCTTGTCGGTTTTAGCAGAGCAGGTTGTTACGGCAGTAAAGAATCTTCAGTTGCATGAAATGCAGCAAAAAGTTATTTTAGATAGTATTAAATCAATGGGTAAGTTTTTTGAAAAACATGGCTCGCTGGATAAGTCTAGCCATGCTCCGGTTTATTATCAAATTGTTCGTTGCTTGGCCGAAGAGCTTAATATGAAGGAAAAAGATGTTAATTCTTTGGAGTATGCAAGCATTTTGCATGATGCGGGTTCTGTAGATGTTCCTTTTAATGTATTATCGAAAACAAGCCGTTTGACGCCAAAAGAGTTTTCTGCTATTCGAAAACATCCTAAGAAGAGCGTTGAGCTTATTAAGCCCGTTGCATTTTTAAGACCAATTCTTCCTATCGTGCTTTATCATCATGAATGGTATAACGGCATGGGTTACCCATCTGGGTTGGCTGGTGAAGATATTCCTTTAGGTGCACGAATTATGGCTGTTACCGATGCTTTTGAGGCAATGGTTTGCGGACGACCTTATAAAAAAGGAAAAAAGGTTGAAGAAGCGCTAAGCGAGCTTAAACAGCAAAAAGGATCGCAGTTTGATCCAAGAGTTGTTGATGTCTTTTGTTCTCTTTCTTCGCAGGTAAAGTTTAAGAAATACTTGAGACTTATGGCACAATAGTTTTATAATAAAATTATGAATTTAAATTACAAGCAAACACAATTTGAGCTTTTTCCTGGATCTTCAAAGGAAGGGCAGGATTCTCAAAAGCCGAAATTCTTTTTTTCTCGCATTACTTTGACGCTTGAGAATATTATTGTCTTGACTGTTTTAATATTTATGGGTATTATTGTATCCTTCTCTTTTGGGGTTGAACGGGGAAAGGGAACCGTCTCGTTATTGGTTGAAGATCCTATTGTTTCGCAAGAAATTGTGTTGGATGCGGAAGTATTAGAGCCAGTGGAAATTGCTGATCAAGGCGGAAGAGCTGTCTTAGCTAATCCTATTAGTCAACCGTTCAAAGAGATTATTGAAAAACCTTCAATTTTATCAGGATTACCTGAAGATTTTTATACTGTTCAGGTAGCTTCTTTCAAAACTCGTAAGTATGCTGAAAAAGAGGCTTTTGCTTTAAAGAAAAAGGGTTATGAAATATTTATTGTTGAGAAGGGAAGCTATTTGATTGTTTGTGCTGGAAAGTTTCTAAAGCAAGATGAAGCTCAAGGTTTTTCATATAGGTTAAAAAATAAATACAAAGATTGTTTAGTTAGGAGATTGTAAAATGTCAATTCACCCATCACTGAAGGTTGATTCTGCTGGTGCTCAGCATAAGACTGTTTTGTCGCGTATTCAACGTATCAAAGATTTGATGAAAAGAGGCAAGTGGCAAGATGAGCAAGACGTAACAGCTTTACCAAAAACTAAGATTATAAAGGTTAAGGCTCGAAAAGTAAAAGCTGAAGAAAAGTCTGACGAAGAAAAGAAAAAAGACGAAAAGACAGCAAAGTAAGCTCTTCTCTGATGGATGTCATTAGCTTCTTAATCATTGCGTGTATTTTCTTCTTCTCTGTTATTCTTCATGAATGTGCACACGGATGGACTGCCTATCAACTAGGAGATCCCACAGCAAAAGAACGTGGACGATTGACTCTTAATCCCATTAAGCACGTTGATTTGTTGGGTACTATAATTTTACCGTTATTTCTTTTCCTAACGAGTTCACCAATTATTTTAGGCTGGGCAAAACCAGTTCCGGTTAACTTTTCAAGATTAAGAAATCCAAAAAAAGACATGATTTGGGTCGGAATTTCAGGACCCATTACAAATATTTTAATTGCTGTTGTTCTTGCACTTATTCTAAGGATTAATATTTTCCCATTAGCTGCATCAATTTTGCAAATGGGAATTTTGCTTAATCTCATCTTGGCTGTTTTTAATCTTATTCCTATTCCGCCTTTAGATGGATCTCGCATTGTTATGGGAATTTTACCGCAAAAATATGCTTATCCTTATGCAAAGCTTGAGAAGTATGGCATTGTTATCATTTTTTTGTTATTATGGTCTAGAGTTTTATTTCGTGTTATTGGTCCTGTTATTTTTCAGCTCGCAAGTTATTTAGGAGTTCAAATATGGAATCTATCAATGTTTCTTTAAAAGAAAATAGTTATAAAGTTATTGTTGGGCATGATATTTTATCTAAGCTTGGTTCTCAGATAAAGAAACTTAAAGTTGGTGATGACGCTATTGTTATTACCAATCCTTTAGTCAAAAAGCTTTACGGATCTGCATTAGAAAAAAGTTTACGGATAGCAAAAATTTCAGTTAAATTTTTATGTGTGGCAGATACAGAAAAAAGCAAATCTCAAGCAAGCGCTTTTGGTTTAATTGAAAAGATTGCAAAATATGACGTTAAAAAGAAAGTCTTTGTTGTTGCGTTTGGTGGTGGTGTTATTGGAGATTTAGCTGGTTTTGTTGCTGCGATATATAAGCGTGGTATTCCATGCATTCAGGTGCCGACAACATTTTTGGCTCAAATTGATTCCGCTATTGGAGGAAAAGTCGCTATTGATTTGTCTGCAGGAAAGAATTTAGTTGGTGCTTTTTATCAGCCAAAACTTGTTTTTAGTGATGTCATCTTGCTTAAGACGTTAAGTCAGCGGCAAATTAGAAATGGTCTGGCGGAGGCTGTTAAGTATGGTGTTATTAAAGATAAAGAATTATTTGATTATATTGATTGCCACTATAAGAAATTATTGATTGCTGATTTAGCTGCTCTAAGCCATGTTGTTTCAGAATGCAGCTGCATTAAAGCTGGCGTGGTATCGAAAGATGAAAAAGAAAAGAAGGGGATTCGTGCAATCCTTAATTTCGGTCATACTGTTGGCCATGCAATTGAAACAGCAAGTTCGTATGATCGTTATCAACATGGTGAGGCTGTTAGTCTTGGAATGCGTGCGGCAGGGGCGATTGCGTGTGCTATAGGGATTTTTAAGAAAGGTGACTTAGATAAACTTGAAAATCTTTTATCTAATATTGGATTGCCTAAAAATATAAAAAATGTCAATATGGTTCGCATGCTTAAAAGTATGGCGCATGACAAAAAGAATATTTCAAAAAAGAATCGATTTGTACTTCCTAAAAGAATTGGTCAGGTTTGTATTTTGGAGGGAATCTCTTTGCCTTTGATACGAAAAGTTGTTAATTCTTATTGTTCTTAAGGATTAAGTTCTAAGATAACAACTTGGCCATTGTCAAAAAGTTTTACGTGATCTTCTTCAATGTTTAAAATCTTTTTATTATTAATTGTATCGCCTGGATTAACAATTTTGTTGTTAATCAGGGCGGTGTAGTGGTCTCCGGATTGCATGATTCCATTGACGATAAGCTCAGATTTTTGAGATTTTTGTTTTTTGGTGGGCTTGATTTGTACAATTTCTTTTAGAGCATTAAGATTGATAAGATTTCCTTCTTTCTCATCTTTGCTGTGTATTGTTTTGCTAGAGATAAGAATGTTGCTAAAAACAATAGCACAACCTATAAATCCACTAATAATGATCAACATTGTAAATTTCATCCAGGAGCTAATCTTTCTTGAAGAAACTTGATTTTGATGGCTATTTTGACTGTTGTTGTTATTGAGCGAGGTTTGTGTTTTTTTAAGGGCGTCATTAATGATGCTCATTTTTTATCCTATTTCTTCGATACATTTTTTTATAATTGCAAAATCAATGGTGAATGTTTCGGCAACAAATCCAGCCAATAGTGCACGATCACAAAGAATGTTAATCAGGCGGGGAGTTCCGAAAGAATAATGAAATATTTCATCAGTGGCTTCATTCGTGAATTTAATCTTTCCTTTAGATCCTGCAATCTTAAGCCGATGTAAGATATATTGTTTCATTTCCTCTTTTTCAAGAGGCTTGATATGATAACGAATTGTGATGCGCTGGTTGAGTTGTCGTAAAGATGTTAACTTTAATTTCTGACATAATTCTGGCTGACCTACAAGAATGATTTGTAGCAACTTTTCTTTTTCGGTTTCGAGATTAGAGAGAAGACGAATCTGTTCAAGTTGAGATTCTTTAAGGTTTTGAGATTCATCAATAATTAAAACTACGTTATTGCCATGATTTGTTTCGTTAATTAGAAAATCATTTAAAGCGTTGATGATTGCTGATTTGTTTCTACTTTTAATTTCGATACCGAAATCTTTTATAACCATTTGCAAAAGCTGAAGTTCTGAGAAGTTTGGATAAAGAATAAAGGCAGTCTTTGTTTTTTGGTCAAGCGTATTTAAAAGGGTACGGCAAAGCGTTGTTTTGCCTGTTCCAATCTCACCTGTGATAAGAATAATTCCTTTACGTTGACGAACCCCATACGTTAAGTAGGAGAATGCCTCAGAATGATGGGCACTTGAAAAAAAGAAGGAAGGATCCGAAGTAACATTAAAAGGATTTTCATTAAGTCCATAGAATTGCTTGTACATGTCGAAAATTATATCACGTCAAAAGATTTTGGTAAAGCTCATAAATCTCTGTGAAAAAAGTGGTTGTCGCTATTTAAAAATATGTTATACTTTAAATAGCCACGGAACCTTAATCTAAGGAGAAGTGGTATGCTTATTGAAGGACAAGATAAAATCGAGCGACGAATATTTTCAAGAGTAGATTTTAAAGAACCAGTTTCGTATCTGTTTTCAGATTTTGATGATACGCTTGGTGGTTGTTTGAGTAGTGATATAAGTGAGGGAGGGTTTTGCATCAACTTTTCACAGTTTGTGCGCCCAAGCACAGACATGGTGCTTAAATTCCACTTATCTGAGAATCCAGATGTCTTGTTAGCAAAAGGCCGTGTCACCTGGGCCCATAGAATACCTTGTTCTGACCGTTATCAGATAGGCATTAAATTTGAAGAAATAAGTGTAAAAGTTCGAGAAGATATCCGCCAATACGTCGAATCCCATATCGAATAATACAATCCCATCAAAATATAAATTATATTGGTTTTACTAGAAGAAAGGAGTAAAATAAGCATTATGGCTAAAGGAACTGAAGAAGAAGTAAAGAATTGTCCTGCTTGCAAAAAACATCTTATTAAGGCAAAGCGAGTTTATCGAAACGGACAATATTTTTGCAATAAAAATTGCTGGGTAAAATTCAGTAAAAAGACAGAAGAATCATCTGAAGAGAAAACGGAGTCTTAATTCGTGATTATGCCTACTAGCGAAAGGCGAAGAAGCCCTCGCGTTGATAATAATATTCCTCTCAAGATTTCTAGTGAAGAATTTGATATTGTTACAGAAAGCAAGAATCTAAGCTGTTCTGGTGCACATTGCTTGGTTGATAAGTTTTTGGAGCCGATGACAAAGTTAAAGATTCAGCTCTTGCTTCCTGTTAAGCAGAAAAATAAAACAACGATGAAAAAGATTTCATGTCTTGGGGTTGTTGTTCGATCGGCACCTTGTGCGAGCAAAAAAGGTTTCAGCACCGCTGTTTATTTTAACGACATTAAAGAGAAGGATAAAAAGCTTATTTCTCAGCATGTCGAAATCGTTTTAAAAAATAAAATTTCTTTAAGTAACTAATTTTAGAAAAGGTTTTATATGGAAGGTAGTATCTTGGCATCCATGACGCCAATTCAGCTTCTTTTGTCCATTGCGTTTCAGCTTTGGATTATTATTATTTTTCCTATTATTGTTATCCGAAAATTGAACTATATTGCAGAGTTACTACAGTCGCAGTATGAAGACGAATCCGAAGAGTCGTAAAAAGACACACTCCAGCTCGATCGATGTCTTGTCTCAAGACGATCAATATGTTATCTATGATAAGCCATCCGGTTTGCTTGTAATTCCGAGCCCTCAAAAGAAATATCGAACATTGTGCGATATTGTTAATCCTGTTGTGTTCGAAGCGGGATCGCCTCGACTTTATCCTTGTCATCGTCTTGACCGAGATACTTCAGGAGCTATTGTTTTTGCAAAGGGCAAAAAGAATCAAAAAGTTATGATGGATGTTTTTAAAAATAGACAAATTAAAAAAATGTATTTGGCTATTGTCCATGGGATTTTGAAAAAGAAATCTGGACAGATTAAATCAATAATTAAAGACTTTGATCAGAAAAAATATCATCAAAGGTCAAAAGGGCGATGGGCTCAAACAGATTATCGAGTTATCGGTGAGGGAGAAGGTTTCAGTTTTGTTGAGATTGATTTGAAAACTGGACGGACAAATCAAATTCGTATTCATTTTAGCGAGATGGGGCATCCGTTAATTGGTGAAAGAAAATATGCTTTTGCCAAAGACTTTTTACTAAAATTTAGAAGGCCAGCTTTGCATGCGCAAAAGATTGAATATGTCCATCCGATTACAAAGAATAACATTCTTGTTGAAGCTCCGCTTGCACAAGATATGAAAGATTTTTTATCAAAACATGTTTATCAAGGAGTATAATGTGACTGAAATAGTTGTAGAAAATATGAATTTACAGCAGCTGACAAAGCTTTGTCATGAAACGGCTGTTGAAAAAGGATTTTGGGATCAAGAGCGTAATATTGGAGAAGCGCTTATGTTAGTCGTTACTGAGTTGGCAGAGGCGATGGAAGCCCATAGAATTGAGGATCAAGAGAATTTTCATGAGGAGATTGCGGATGTGTTTATTCGTCTTCTTGATCTTTGCGGAGGGTTGAATATTGACATTACGAAAGAAATTGCACAAAAAGCAGCAAAGAACAAAAAACGCCCTTATAAACATGGAAAGATTTGTTAAGGAGGTTGTAATGCTAAAAGGAAGACAAAGATTTTATAAGCTAACAGGTGGAATTATAGTTTTGGGATTCTTGGCAATTCTTGTGTCTGGATGTGTTACTGTTCAGATGCCGCAATATGTTACTTCTCAAGATTCGTATCAAGAATCTTTTTATGCTAATTATGACCGAACGCTTAAAGCGACAATTTCAACATTAGAGAAAACTGGTTGGAAAATTTCTAAGGAAGCGCATCCAATTGCTTTTGAGCAAAGTGAGCAGTCGAGAGATGGCCAAATTAAACAGATATTAATTTTTACGGATGTTCGTCAAAAAGCAATGTTTTTAGGATCACGCTATATGACAATTAATGTTTTGGTTCGAGAAAACGGACAAAGAACGGATGTCGAAGTTCGGTATTATTCAACGCTATCAACTGCGCTTAAGAATTTCTCAAGCTATCAAAATGATAAGCTTGCTAATAAAATATTTAATTTGATATCAAATGAGCTTGAACCAGAGTAGCTTGTATGGAACAATTTGTTTTAAAGAGTCATTTTTCTCCAGTTGCTGAACAGCAAAAGGCTGCCAAAGCTTTAACTAAAGGTCTTAGATCTAGTGTTGATGCTCAAGTTCTTTTGGGGGTTACGGGTAGCGGTAAAACTTTTACTCTTGCTAATGTTATAGAAAAAGTTAACAGACCGACATTAATAATTTCTCATAACAAAACGCTTGCAGCTCAACTTTACGGTGAATTTAAAGAATTCTTTCCGAATAATGCTGTTGAATATTTTGTTAGTTATTACGACTATTATCAGCCCGAAGCTTATATTCCACATACAGATGTTTATATTGAAAAAGATGCATCAATTAATGATCATCTTGATCAGTTGAGATTGTCAGCGACAGCTTCTCTGATGTCTCGTCGAGACGTTATTGTTATTTCGAGTGTTTCGTGTATTTATAATCTTGGATCTCCTGACGAGTACAAGGATTTCTTGCTTCGTCTCGAGAAAGGTCAAGAAATTGATCGTGATGCGGTTTTGATGAGCTTGATTGATATCCAATATGAAAGAAATGATTATGAGTTTTCTAGAGGAAAGTTCCGTGTTCGTGGAGATGTTGTAGAAGTTTTTCCAGCTTATCGAAGAGACGCCGTTCGAATTCAATTTTTTGGAGATGAAATTGAAAAGATTTCTCAGATTGATCCTGTGACGGGAGATGTGATTTTAAAATTAGAAAAGATTGCTATCTATCCAGCTAAGCATTTTGTCATGTCTCAGGACATGGTTGAATCTGGTATCGAATGCATTGAATCAGAGCTTGAGATACAACTTAAAGTTTTGAAAAATAAAGGCAAGATCGTAGAAGCGCAGCGTCTTAGCTCAAGGACTCGATACGATATGGAAATGTTAAAAGAGTCAGGATATTGCCATGGTATTGAAAATTACTCAAGATTGCTTTCGGGGCGCCCTGAAGGAAGTCGACCGTACACACTTTTAGATTATTTTCCAAAAGACTTTTTAGTTGTTATTGATGAATCTCATGTGACTATTCCGCAATTAAACGGCATGTATAAAGGTGATCGGTCTCGAAAAAAAACATTGGTGGAACACGGATTTCGCTTGCCGTCATGTTTGGACAATCGTCCTTTAAAGTTTAAAGAATTTTCTAATATTATTGATCAGAGAATTTATGTTTCGGCTACGCCGGGTTTGTTTGAAATCAAAGAAGCTAAGAGCCAGGTTGTTGAGCAGATTATTCGGCCTACTGGAATTATTGATCCTCCTATTGAAATTAGGGCAACTGATGGTCAAGTTGATGATTTAGTTAAGGAGATTAAGGATCGATCCAAGAAAAATGAGCGTGTATTAGTCACAACTTTAACAAAGCAGATGTCTGAAGATTTAACAAATTATCTTGAAAAGAAAAATATTAAAGTTAAGTATATGCATTGCGATATCGAGACAATTGATAGAGCTAGAATTTTGCAAGGGTTGCGTATGAAAGATTTTGATTGCCTTGTTGGTGTAAATCTTTTACGAGAAGGTCTTGATCTTCCCGAAGTTTCTTTGGTTGTTATTTTTGATGCTGATAAGCAAGGATTTCTACGATCTGAGAAATCTTTGATTCAAGTTTCAGGAAGAGCGGCAAGAAATGTTAACGGAAAAGTTATTATGTATGCGGATACTATTAGTGCGGCAATGAAAGCAACGATTACAGAAAGTGAGCGGCGAAGAGAAATTCAGTCTGCATTTAATCGGGAGAATAATATTGAGCCTCAAACGATTAAGAAGGCTATAAGAAAAGGAATCGAAGAATTTAGTAAAGCTAAAAAAATGGTTTTGGATGTATCTGGTCAGGATCAAGAGCAATATAGTTTTTCAAGCTTAATTTCAGATCTTGAGCGAGATATGGATCTTGCGGCGCGCAATTTACTTTTTGAAAAGGCAGCCGCAATTCGCGATAAAATAAAGGAGCTACGAGAAAATGAATTCATCATTTCTAAAAAGTAATACTTTCATTTTCCTTATTCTTGGTCTGATTGTTTTTGCAGTCTTTGGTAATGCATTATTTAATGAATTTTCATATGATGATCATTATTTAATTCTTGATAATCCGTATATTAAAGATCTTACGCATTTTAATGAATTTCTTTTAAGCGATGTTGCGATGACGACGCCGATTGGTCGACAGAGTGGTTATTATCGACCGGTTTCTATGATTTTTTTACTTTTGAATTATCACCTTTGGGGCATGAATTCTTTTGGTCTTCATCTTATGAGCATTATTATTCATCTTTTAAATTGTTTTTTTGTTTTTCTTATTATTAAAAGAATTTCTAAGAATTTCTGGATTTCGTTGTTATCAGCTTCAATTTTTTCTGTTCATCCTATCCACGTGGAGGCCGTAGCGCCTGTTTTTAATTATATGGGTCTTTTATCGTCTTTTTTCGCTCTTTTTTCATTCTGGGCATTTCTTAAAAGTAATGCTTTAAAAGACATGAGGTATGTCATCTTGTCTGTATCTTTGTTCTTTTTATCGGTTTTTTCAAAGGAAGAGGCGATTGTTTTGCCTGCAATTTTTGTGTTGTATGATTTTTATTTTTGGTCAAATTATTCATTTAAGAATCTTTTTCAGAAATGGAAGAAATATTTGTTATTAATTTTTCCATCAATTTTTTATATTGTTTTACGTTTTTTGGTATTTGGACAAGAAACTGCTTTTGGTTTCTGGCGAATGCGTTTTGAGTTTAATGTTCCGGCGAGTGATACGATTATTGATCAAGTGATGATGACGGCATATATTTTCTTTAAATATTTTTCTCTTTTAGTTGTTCCGACTAATCTAACAGCGTATTATTTGATTAAGCCTGTATCAGAGTTAGCGCCGTTTCAGATTTTTGTTTCCATTTTTGTTGTATTTTTTGTTGTTGGGTATGGCATTATGCTTGCGAAGAAAAGTCCAATTGTTTCTTTTTTTATTGGATGGTTTTTTATTAGTAGTATTATGATTTCAAATATTATTCCTATTGGCGGTCTTTTTTCAGAAAGATTTATGTATTTTCCATCTGTGGCATATTGTTTTCTTGTTGGTTTTCTTTTTTATAAAATTTATAAAATTTGGAATAAAACAAATGATAGACGAAAGAGATTATTGTTTATTTTAGGATTTCTTGTCGTATTTTCGCTTTATGCGCAGAAATCAGCAGCTCGTAATTATGTTTGGAGAAACGATATTACACTTTGGAAGGATGCTATAAAAAAGACGCCTCAAAGTTATCGTCCATATTTAAATTTAGCAGGTTCCTATCATTTTTATGGTGAGCAATATCATGATCTTGCTTTGAAGCACTATTTGAAGGCTCTTGAATACTCTGATGTTCCAAGGGTGAGAGTTGAAAATAGTATTGGAAGATTTTACGGGGTACGAAATCAGCATAAAAAAGCACTTAAGCATTTCTTGTCTGCTTTAGAAGTGGAGTCTAGCGATATCAAAACATTGTATAATATAGGAATCACGTATTATTTTCTAGGGAATGATCATCTTGCAGAGAAATATTTGAAGGATGTTAATAGAGTAGATAAGGATTACCCGTGGGGGTATTATGGTCTTGGAATGGTTTATCAGAGAAAAGGTCAAAAAAAGCGTGCAAAGAAATTCTTTGAGAAAACTTTAGAGGTTGAGCCAAATCTTGAGAACGCAAGAAGTGCATTGGAGCTATTGAAAGATGGTTAAAAAGAATTTACTTCTTGTTGATATTGGAAACACAACAACGACGACAACTGTTTCAAAATCAGGTAGAATTGGTTGCAAAATATCTGTGCCAACAAGAGGATGTTCAAGTGTTTTCAAGAAAGCATTTTTATTGCAAATTTCTAAATTAAGAAAGAAATATAGGAAGTTTGATGCTTGTATTGTTTGTAGCGTTGTGCCTAAAAGGTCATCGACAGTTATTTTGGCTCTCAAGAAAGAGCTTAAGCTTCAGCCGCTATTAATTGGAAAAGATATCAAGGTTCCAATTAAGAACTGTTATCGTAATCCAGGCCAAGTTGGACAAGACCGTTTAGTTTGTGCCTATGGTGCGTATCAAGCATATCAACGTCCTGTAATTGTTATTGACCTTGGAACAGCAATTACAATTGATGTTGTTTCTGATAAAGGAGAATATAAAGGCGGGATTATTGTTCCAGGAATTAATTTAAGCGCTCAATCTCTTTTTAGGAATACGGCATTACTTCCAGAGGCTCAGATTGCACCGCCAAAATCTTTAATTGGGCGGACAACAAAAGAAAGCATTTTAAGCGGAATTTTTTATGGTTATTCAGCACTTTTAGATGGGCTTATTTTAAAAGTTTCTTGTCAATTTTCAAAAAAACCTTATATTGTTTTGACTGGTGGACATGCGAAATTGATGAAGAAATTCTTAAAGAAGAAAATTGATGTTATCGACGACATGCTTGTTTTTAAAGGTATGGCTTTACTTTTTCAGTCTAAGAAGTAATCTTTCTTGCTAAAAATTCTTTGTAAAAAAATCTTGACATTTTTTTAAAATTTTGTATACTAGCACTCTTAAAGGGTAAGTGCTAATTTAAAGTTGATTTATTTAAGGGCAAAACCCTAAGTCTCGTAACAACATACATAATTACAAGGAGGCGTCACAATGCAACTCAAACCATTGGCAGACAGAATTATTGTCAAGCCGCTTGAGGCTGAAGAAACAACAAGGGGTGGTATTATTTTACCTGATACAGCAAAGGAAAAACCTCAAGAGGGTAAAATCGTTGCTGCAGGAAAAGGTAAAGTTTTGGATAATGGCAAAGTTCAGGAAATGGAACTTAAAGTTGGTGATCATGTTTTATATGGTAAGTATAGTGGAACAGAGATTAAAACTAAAGAAGGCGATGATCTTATGATTATGCGCGAAGAGGATGTTTTAGCAGTTTTTGGTAAGTAATATTGATCTAATTGAAAAAGGAGTAAAAAGAAATGGCAAAACAACTTATTTTTAATGAAGAAGCAAGACGAGCTATCCTTAAAGGTGTTGAGCAACTTGCAAGAGCCGTTAAGGTAACATTGGGACCAAAGGGACGCAATGCTGTTCTAGATAAAAGGTTTGGCTCTCCAACGATTACAAAAGACGGTGTAACTGTAGCTAAAGAAATTGATTTAAAGGATCCGTATGAAAATATGGGTGCACAAATGGTTAAAGAGGTAGCTGAAAAAACTTCAGATCTTGCTGGTGATGGAACAACAACAGCAACGGTTTTAACTGAGGCGATTTATCGAGAAGGTCTTAAGAATGTAACAGCAGGCGCTAATCCTATGGCTCTTAAAAGAGGCATCGAAAAAGCGGTTGAAGTAATTATTGCAGAATTAGAAAAGCTTTCTAAGAAAGTTAATAATAAAAACAACAAGGAAGTTGAGCAAGTTGGAACAATCGCTGCTAATGGGGATGTAACGATTGGAAAAAATTTAGCTGAAGCTTTTAGTGTTGTTGGAAAAGACGGTGTTATTACAGTTGAAGAATCTAAGACGATGCAGACTGAATTAAAGGTTGTTGAAGGGATGCAGTTTGATCAAGGATATCTTTCTCCATATTTCTCTACAGACATGGAAAAAATGGAATGTGAGCTTGAAAATCCAGCTATTCTTGTTTATGAGAAGAAAATTACGAATATTAAAGACCTTGTGCCAGCACTTGAGCAGGTTGCAAAATTAGGTAAATCAATTTTGATCATCTGCGAAGATGTTGAGGGTGAGGCTTTAGCAACCTTAGTTGTTAATAATATAAGAAAAACGCTTGTCTGCGCAGCTGTTAAGGCTCCAGGATACGGCGATCGTAGAAAAGCAATGCTAGAAGATATTGCTGTTTTAACGGGAGCTCGTGCGATCACAGAAGAGCTAGGTCTTAAGCTTGAAAATATCACAGTTGATGACTTGGGATCTGCGAAAAAGGTTAAGATTGATAAAGAAAATACAACAATTATTGAAGGGGCTGGCAAAAAGAAAGATATTGTGGCTCGTATCGCTCAGATCAATAATCAAATTGAAAAAACAGATTCAAATTATGATCGCGAAAAACTTCAAGAAAGATTAGCTAAGCTTTCAGGTGGGGTTGCGGTTATTAATGTTGGTGCAGCTACAGAATCTGAGATGAAAGAGAAAAAGGCTCGCGTAGAAGATGCTCTTCATGCAACTCGCGCTGCTCTTCAAGAAGGCATTGTCCCCGGAGGCGGAGTTGCGCTTCTTCGAACAATCTCTGCTTTAAGTGCAATTAAAGCTAAGGGTGATGTATTGACAGGCATTAATATTATTAAGCGTGCAATCGAAGAACCTATCCGTCAGCTTTGTGAAAATGCTGGTCTTGATGGATCTGTTATTGTGCAAAAGTTAAAAGAAGAAAAGGTTAATATTGGATATGATATTAATAAAGATTCTTACGTAGATATGTTTGAATCTGGTGTTATCGATCCAGCAAAAGTAACAAGAACAGCACTTCAGAATGCATCAAGCATCGCTTCGTTGCTTTTGACAACTGAGGTTTTGGTTACAGATATTCCAGAAGAAAAATCAGCTATGCCAGCAATGCCTCCAGGCATGGGCGGCATGGGCGGAATGATGTAAGCCGATTTGCTTTTTGTTTTCTTGAAGCATAATTTTGGTTGAAATATAATAGGGCAAGGGCCTTTTAGGGGTCCTTGCCCATTTTTTATCTATTATTTTTGTATTGACAATTAAAGTATTAATCAGTATATTATATGTTTCATACTATAGGTATTTAAGTAGACGCTAAAATATATATATTCAAGGAGGTTACGTAAAATGGCAGAATGGATTGGAATCGGAAGGCGGGCGAGGCGTTGTTATGGATTTGATGAGGTTGCTTTGGTGCCAGGACGTATTACAATTAACCCTAACGAGGTTGATATAAGTTGGAAACTTGGGAAAGTTAAGTTTAAGGTTCCAATTTTAGCTGCTGCTATGGATGGTGTTGTAGATGTTGATTTTGCTATTTCGATGGGTAAATTAGGTGGAAATGCTGTTTTAAATCTCGATGGCGTTCAAACTCGATATGAAAATCCAGAAGAAGTTTTAAGCCAAATTTCTAATGCTTCAGCAGAAGAAGCTACAAGATTAGTTCAGAATTTATATTTACCTCCTATTAAAGAAAAATTAATTTCTAGACGGATTGAACAAATTAAAAAATCTAAGGTTCCAGCGTTTGTTAGTTGTATTCCTCAAAACGCTAAACGTTTTAGCGCAATCGCTCAAGAAGCTGGCTGTGATTTCTTTGTTGTTCAATCAACAGTTGCAACAGTTGAGCACATTTCAAGGGAATATAAGGTGCTAGACCTTAACAAACTTTGCAAGTCGACAAAGATGCCAGTTATCATTGGAAACAGTGTTACTTATGAAGTTGCTTTAGAGCTTATGGAAGAGGGTGTTGATGCGCTTTTGGTTGGTATCGGTCCAGGTGCGGCTTGTACGACGCGTGGTGTTTTAGGTATTGGTGTTCCTCAGATTACGTCAACAGTTGATAGTGCGGCAGCAAGGGATCGTTTTTATACTCGACATGGAAAATATGTTCCTATTATTACGGATGGCGGAATGCGTATTGGAGGCGAAATTTGTAAGGCTTTTGCCGCTGGAGCTGATGCTGTTATGGTTGGCTCTGCTTTTGCTAAAGCTAAAGAAGCTCCTGGCGGAGGATGTCATTGGGGAATGGCTACGCCAAATGCTAATCTTCCAAGAGGAACAAGAGTTCGCGTAGGGACAACAGGAACGTTAAAGCAAATTTTAGTTGGTCCTGCTAAAGTTGATGATGGATCTCAAAATTTAGTTGGAGCGCTTAAAACATCAATGGCTTCTCTTGGTGCAAAAAATATTAAAGAAATGAATGATGTTGAAATTATTATTGCACCATCGATACAGACAGAAGGTAAAGTTTTCCAGATTGGCCAAAAAATTGGTATGGGTAAATAATTAAGGAATCGAGGATTTTTTATGAGAAATAAAGACGTTATTTTAGTCTTAGATTTTGGATCACAATACACACAACTTATTGCGCGACGTATTCGTGAAAGCAAGGTTTTTAGCAAGATTGTACCTTATAATATTTCGATTGAGGAAATTGAAGAAATTAAGCCTAAGGGGATCGTGTTGTCTGGTGGACCTTTGAGCGTGTATGATAAAGGAGCTCCTTTTCCTAAAAAAGAAATTTTTAAATTAAAAATTCCTATTTTTGGAATTTGTTATGGTGCTCAGCTGATCATTCACATGTTTGGTGGAAAAGTAAAAAAGACAAAAGAAAGAGAATACGGACGAGCAGAGCTTTTTATCGATAGTCCGAAAGGAATTTTCTTTAATCTTCCAAGCAACTTAACATCTTGGATGAGTCATGGTGACGAAGTTAAAAAGTTACCAGAGGGGTTTCGCGGAACTGCGCATACGCTTTCAACGCCAAATGCTGCTATTGCTAATCCTCAAAAGAAAATTTACGGAGTTCAGTTTCATCCAGAAGTTGTACATACACAAAGAGGTCATCAAATTTTAGCAAACTTTTTATTTCAGGTTTGCGGATGTTTACCTCGTTGGACTATGGATAAACTTGTTAAAGAAAAAATCAAGGAAATTAAAGCCCTTGTTAAAGATAAGAAAGTTGTTATGGGTTTAAGCGGAGGCGTTGATTCTTCTGTGGCTGCGGTTTTAATTCATCAAGCTATTGGTAAGAGATTAAGTTGTGTCTTTGTTGATAACGGACTTTTACGCAAAGGTGAGTTTTCTTCAGTCGAGAAAACATTTAAAACACATTTTAAAATGAATTTAAGTTGTGTTGATGCTCAAAAACGTTTTTTAAATCGTTTGAAGAATGTAACAGACCCTGAACAAAAGCGAAAAATTATAGGCGATGAGTTTATAAAAGTTTTTCAGGATTCAGCTAGCAAAAGCAAGCAAATTGAGTTTTTAGGTCAAGGAACGCTTTATCCTGACGTTATTGAATCGATTTCTCCTAGTGGTGGGCCATCAGCTATGATTAAGAGTCATCATAATGTCGGAGGACTTCCTAAGAGAATGAAGCTTAAGCTTATTGAGCCTTTTAGAGAATTATTCAAAGATGAAGTTCGTCAAATTGGAAAACATTTAGGTGTGCCTGAGGGCATTATCAAGCGTCAACCGTTTCCAGGTCCAGGTCTCGCTATTCGTGTCATTGGGGAAGTTACGAAAGAGCGTCTTGAGATTTTGCGTGAAGCCGATGAGCGCGTTTTAGATGAAATTAGAAAAGCTGGTCTTTATGATCAAATTTGGCAATCGTTTGCGATATTGCTTCCAATCAAATCTGTCGGAGTCATGGGCGATAAAAGAACGTATGAGAATGCTATTGCATTACGCGCAGTTACAAGCGCAGACGGCATGACTGCAGATTGGGTTCCTTTGCCTTATGATTTATTAGCAAAAATTTCTAATCGTATTATCAATGAAGTTCCAGGAGTTAATCGTGTTGTTTATGATATTAGCTCAAAACCACCTGCAACAATTGAGTGGGAATAATCTAATTATAGGTAGTTAGTTATTTATTTTTTATAAGTAATTACAAATAATTATAATTTTGTAACTCCTACATTATGAATTATCATTCTGATTTTGTTCATCTTCATGTTCACACGCAGTACAGTCTTTTAGATGGAGCGTGTCGAGTCAAAGATTTAGTCAAAAAGGCTGCTGAATATCGTATGCCAGCACTTGCTATTACTGATCATGGTAACATGTTTGGTGCGATTGATTTTTATCAAACTGCTATTCAGCTTGGGGTTAAGCCTATCATTGGGTGTGAGTGTTATGTTGCACCAGCAAGCCGTTTTGATAAAACTCCATCAGCTACAAGTCGACGAGGAATGTCTCATCTTGTTTTGCTTGCAAAAGATGAGCAAGGCTATCGTCATTTGATGAAGTTGGTTTCAGCTGCTTATCTTGAAGGATTTTATTATAAACCAAGGCTTGATAAAGAAATTTTATCTCAGTATTCCAAAGGTCTTTTAGCTACATCCGCTTGTCTTAAGGGTGAAGTTGCTCAAGCCATTCGAAATCAGGGAATTAATGAGGCGATCAAAGTTGCTGATGATCTTCATCAAATCTTTGGTAAAGGAAACTTTTATCTTGAACTCATGGAAAACGGTATTCCAGAGCAGAAAAAAGTTAATCAAGGTCTTATAGAAATTTCTAAAGAATTAAATATTCCGCTTGTTGCAACAAACGATGTTCACTATCTTGAACGCTCACAGGCTTCAGCTCATGAAGCGCTTTTGTGTGTGCAAACTCAAACAACTTTAGATGATCCTAATCGTATGCGCATGTCGACTGACGAGTTTTATTTTAAATCTCCAGAAGAAATGAAAAAAGCTTTTAGTTATGCGCCTGAGTCTATTTCAAATACATTAGAAATAGCAGATAAATGTAATCTTGAATTGACATTTAACAAGATTCATCTTCCTCGATTTTCTCCGCCAACGAATCAAACGAAAGAAGAATTTCTAGAAGAGCTTTGCGAAGAGGGAATTAAGCATCGATATGAAGAGCGAACTCAAGAGATCGATGATCGTCTTGAGCATGAGCTTAAAATTATTAAGAAGATGGGTTTTGTAAGTTATTTTTTAATTGTTTGGGATTTTATTCGTTTTGCTAAACAAAGTGAAATTCCTGTTGGTCCTGGGCGAGGATCGGCTGCAGGAAGCTTGGTGAGTTATCTTATTGGTATCACTGATTTGGATCCTTTAAAATACGGACTTCTTTTTGAGCGTTTTCTTAATCCAGATCGTGCAGGAATGCCTGATATTGATATTGATTTTTGTTATGAGCGAAGACCAGAAGTTATTGA
>CAZYOA010000015.1:0-36123 GCA_964648665.1 uncultured Planctomycetales bacterium
GTTTCTGGTGGCATCCGGCGAGAATATTAAAGCTTCGATATAAAACATTTAAACGTGTTAAGGAAAGAATTGTTTAGTTGACGATGGGTTCTCAAGCATATAAAAAGATTTTGATTATTAATATTTTTGGTATAGGGGATGTATTGTTTACAACGCCTATGATTTCAAATATTAAGAAATATATTCCAGATGTATCTATTGGATATGTTTGCAATAAAAGAGCGGCAGATGCCTTAAAGAATAATCCAAAAATTGATAAAATCTTTGTTTATGAAAAAGATGATTTTGTGCATCTTTTAAAGAAATCAAAATGGCAATGGGCTAAGAGATGTTTAAGTTTTTTTAGAGAGATTAAATCTGAGGGTTTTGATTTAGCTGTGGATATTTCTTTGAATAAGTATAGTTCGTTTTTGCTATGGATTCTTGGAATAAAGAACCGGATTGGATTTAATTATAAAAATCGCAGTCCATTTCTGACAAAGAAAATAAATCTCATTGGTTACGAAAAAAAGCATGTTGTAGAGCATTATTTAGATCTTTTAAGTTGCTTAGAGATTCCGCAGACTGAGAAGAATATTGAATATTATATTTCAAATGAAGATATGGATTGGGCAGATCAATATTTAAAGGATAATAATTTTCTAGATGGCGAGAAAATTGTCGCTATTGTTCCTGGAGGAGGAGCAAGCTGGGGAAAAGCGGCTGATTATAAAAGATGGTCTTTTGAGAACTATTCGAAATTAGCTGACAAAATAGTTGAAAAAACTCACTACAAAATTATACTATTAAGTGGGCCTTCTGAGCAAGAGCTTTGCCGGTCTGTGGCTCAAAAGATGAAAAGTCAATCGTTGAACGTCTGCGGGAAAACAACTTTGGGCCAATTTGCAGCACTTCTTAAGAAAAGTTGCTTTGCTGTTGTTAATGACGGTGGACCGTTGCATGTGGCAGTTGGGTTGAATGTTCCAACGGTTTCTATTTTTGGACCCGTTGATGATGTTGTGTATGGTCCGTATCCCAGAGGAAACCACATTGTTGTATCTAAAACTATAGCATGTCGACCATGTTATCGTAGATTTCGTGTTGCGAATTGCACACATCATGATTGTTTAAAAACGCTTGATGTTGATAAAGTCTTTAAACAAATAGAGGAGTTAATAAAAAGATGAGTATTCCATTTGTAGATTTTCGCCCTCAATATGAGGAAGTAAAAAACGAAGTTGATTCGGGTGTAAAAAAAGTTTTTGAAAAAGGAAATTTTATTTTAGGGCAAGAAGAAAAAGATTTTGAGGTTAATTTCGCTCAATATTGCCAAACTCAATACGGGATAGGTGTTAATTCAGGAACGGATGCTTTGCATTTAGGTTTACGTGCATTAGGCGTAGGCCCAGGCGACGAAGTTATTGTGCCGACATTTACATTTATTGCTTCTGCGCTTGCAATATCTTATACCGGGGCAACACCTGTTTTTGCAGATATTGAAGATGATATTTATGCGATTAAAGCAGATACTATTGAATCATTAATTACAGAAAAAACTAAAGCGATTATGCCTGTTCATCTTTATGGCCAGCCAGCAAATTTGGATGAAATTTTAAAGATTGCTCAAAAACATAATTTGAAGATTATTGAAGATTGTGCTCAGGCGCACGGAGCTCTTTATCGAAATAAAAAAATAGGATCTTTTGGCGACTTAGGGTGCTTTAGTTTTTATCCGACAAAAGGATTGGGTGCTTTTGGCGACGGAGGATTCATATCAACAAATAGCAAAGATTTGTATGAGAAAATTCTGATGTTGCGTGATTATGGACGAAAAGGACGATATGAACATATTATTAAAGGATATAATTCAAGACTTGATACAGTCCAGGCTGTTGTTTTAGAAGCAAAGCTTAAGCATTTTGATAAATGGAATCAAATGCGAAACCAAGCAGCCGAGCGTTATGTTGAACTTTTAAGTGAAATCGATGGTGTTAAGGTGCCAATAATTAAAGAAGGGCGAACACATACGTTTCAAACTTTTGCAATTTGTACAAAGAATCGAGATGAGGTTTGTGAGAAAATGCAACAGAAGGGAATTGGTGTTTTAATTCATTATCCAATTCCAATTCATCTTCAAAAAGCTTATGAAGAGCTTGGGTATAAAAAAGGTGATTTACCAATAGCTGAAAAAGTTTCAGAAGAAATTTTGTCTTTACCGATGTTTCCACATATTCAAAAAGAGCAAATTGATTTGGTTTGCACTACACTAAAGGAATGTTTATAAAATGAATAAAATCCCTGTCAGCGTTGTTGTGATTACAAAGAATGAAGAAAATAATATTGTTGAATGTCTCGAAAGTGTTCATGGATGGGCAAGTGAAATTATTGTTGTCGACGATGAGAGTACAGATCAGACAATTGAATTAGCGGAAAAATACGCTGATAAAGTTTTTCATCGAAAAATGGACAATGAAGGAACTCATCGCAATTGGGCTTATGCACAAGCAAAGAATGATTGGGTTTTAAGTTTGGATGCTGATGAGCGTATTATCCCAGAACTTCGAGATGAAATTTCAGAAACGTTGCAAGAGAATAAAGAGTATCATGCATTTACGATTCCGCGACGTAATTATTTAGGAGATTACTGGGTCAAGCACGGTGGGCAATATCCAGCTGCCCAGCTGAGATTGTTTTTAAAAGAGCGTTTTCGATATGAAGAGGTGGAAGTGCATCCTCGTGTTTTTTTAGAAGGAGAAACAGGTCATTTAACAAAAGACATGATTCATTATAGCTATCGAGATTTTTCTCACTTTCTTTCTAAGCTAAATGGACAAACAACGCTTGAAGCTAAGAAATGGTTTCAGGCGAAAAGAAAAATGTCTTTTGGTAAAGCTTTTTGGCGCATGTTGGATCGATTTCCAAGAACGTATTTTCGCAAGAAAGGACACAAGGACGGGTTTGTTGGTTTCATGGTTGCCTTTTTTGCATCGTTGTATCAAATTATAAGTTATGCAAAGTTTTGGGAAATGAAACAAAGGATAGAGAAGAAATGAAAATTGTTTTTTTAGATAGAGATGGCGTTATCAATGAGTTTCCAGGTTTTGGTAATTATGTTACTAAAGTTAAGAATTTTCATTTCATAAAAGGTTCGCTAGAATCGATTGCTAGTCTTACGAGTCAGGGTTATGCGATTTTTGTTGTTTCTAATCAAGCTGGTGTTGCTAAAGGAATTTATACGAAGCGAAAATTAGAGCAGATTAATGATTATATGATGCGCTATGTTAAGAAAGCAGGAGGACGGATTAAGAAAGTTTTTTATTGTACGCATCGTTCTGATGCTGGATGTGATTGTCGAAAGCCAAACATAGGCTCTGTTGAGCGAGCACTTAAAATTATTAATAAGAAATCAAAAGATGCTAAATATGCTTTTTTTGTGGGTGATGATAAAACGGATATCGAAGCAGGTCGTAATGCTGGATGCAAAACAATTTTAGTTTTATCTGGAAAAAATCGCTTGAAGGATGCAAAGGATTGGGAAATTCAGCCTGATTTTGTTGCCAAAACACTTTCTGATGCAGAAAGGATAATAACCCATGAAAATTCTTGTCATTCACGCCTCGGCCGGAGCCGGTCATCAAAAAGCTGCTGAAGCTGTTTATAGCGCAATCAAAAATCATACTGATTTTGATGTTCAGCTTGTTGACGCTTTAGATTATACAAATAATTTTTATAAGAAAATTTATCGAAAAACATATTCTTTTCTGATTAGTAAAATTCCTAGTCTTTGGGGATTCTTTTTTGGGCTTGCCGATATTCGATGCTTCTTAAAGATTGTCCAGATATTTAGGCGTTTTTTTAATATGATTAATGCAAAGAAATTGCATAAATTTTTAGAGAAAGAGAATTTTGATTATATTGTTTCAACGCATTTTTTTCCTAATGAAGTTGTTGGATTCTTAAAATCTAAGAATAAAATTCGATCAAAAGTAATCTGCGGTGTTACGGATTATGATGCGCATAGTATTTGGATTTCAAAGGGTGTTGATTATTATTGCGTTGCTTGCGAAGAGACAAAAAAGACATTGCTGTCTTTAAACATTCTAGAAAAACAAATTTTTATTACTGGGATTCCAACAGATGAAAAGTTTTCAAAAGAGTATAATGGAAAAGAATTGCGAGACAAGTTGGGGCTCAAGCAAGAAATCTTTACAGTGCTCGTGGCAACAGGATCTTTTGGAATTGGACCGATTGAGCAGATTATTGATTCGTTGCCTGGATTTCAGCGAGTTGTTATTTGTGGACATAACAAAAAGCTCTTTGACCGACTTTCTAAAAATAAAGATGATCTAGTTAAGGTGTGTGGCTTTGTTGACAATATGCATGAGTTTATGGCATGTTGTGATGCGATGATTACAAAACCTGGAGGACTTTCTATTTCTGAAGCATTGGTTAACAATCTTACGCTTATCTTTTTTAGTGCGATTCCAGGACAAGAAACAAATAATATTAGAATTTTAAAAGAGTATGGAATTGGTGTTAGCGGTGTAAGTGTTCTAGAAATGGCTGAAGAAATTAAAACATTAAACGCATCGGCTGAATATCGTCAAAAGGGTGTTGAGAATATAAAGAAATTAGCTCGCCCATCTGCTGCTTGCGATATCATTAAACTCATCGTATAATTATCCTATTAAAAATGAATAAACAAATTGCCCAGGTTGTTGTTGGACTTCCTGTTGATAAACCTTTTGATTATAAAATCGATTCTGCATTTCTTGGAAATGTTAAGATTGGCCATCGTGTGATTGTGCCATTTCAGATGAAGAAAATAATTGGTTATGTTGTTGGTCTTAAAGATAAAAGTTCTTTCTCGAGGTTAAGATCAATTAGCAAGGTTTTGGATTCTGAGCCTGTGATTTCAAACGCTCTTCTTGAGCTTGCTGTTAAGTTTGCAGAGCGTTATTGCTGTTCATTGGGTGAAGCTATCGAGGTATTTTTACCAACGAATTTAAAGAAAACAAAAAAGGCAGTTGAGATCTCAGCTGATTCAATATTTCTAAGAGAAAAACAGATAGATAGCGCTAGGTCAGTCTTGATTTGTGGAAAGCCGATTGGGCAAAGTTGGCCAAATATTTTAAAGGAAATTAATGCTGCGATTAGCAAAGATAATGGCGTTATTGTTCTTGTGCCAGAAAATTCTAAGATTCATGAAATTGTAAATCAGCTTAAAAAAGAAATAAAGAAAGAGATTTGTGTTTTAGATAAGCAACTTAAGGGCACTGAAGAACTTAAGAATTGGGTGAAGGTAAAAAATGGAGAAGCTTCTATTGTTGTTGGAACGCGTTCTTCGGTGTTTGCTCCTGTGCGTAATCTTGGTCTTATTGTTATTATAAACGAGGACAGTTTTTCTTATAAACAAGATCAGTCGCCATTTTATCATGCACGCGATGTTGCTTTTATGCGTGCAAAGATTCAGTCATGTTCGGTAGTTGTTTTTTCTCAGACGCCAACGGCTGAAGTTTTCTCTTTAGCTCAATCAAAAGATATAGATCTTATAAATTTGTATCCAAAGGATAATCTTCCTGTTCAAATTATTGATATTTCAAATTATAAGCCTAGAAAGAATTCGCTTATTTCTATTCCTCTTTATTATGCGATTGAAAAAACGCTTAACGAAAGAGGAAAGATTTTACTTCTGATGAATAAGAAAGGATTTAGTAGTTTTGGGATTTGTGCTAAATGTCAGTATGTTTTAAAATGTCCACGGTGCGATGTTCACTTGACGTATTTATTTCATTCTAAGGAAGTTGTTTGTCGGCAATGCCATTATAAAAAAAAACGTCCCGAAATTTGTCCAAATTGTAATAGTGGGTATCTTAATTTTTCAGGACAGGGAATTGAAAAGCTGGAAAGTCAAGTTGCGCGAATATTTCCGTCGGCACGCGTTTCTTGCTATGACACGGATACAAAGAATTTTAAACAGAATTCAGATGTTGTTATTGCGACTCAGGCTGTTTTAAATTTTCAAAATAAGATTTTTGATCTTACAGCTGTTGTGCAGATTGATGGTGAACTTAATCGTCTTGATTATCGCGCGGCACATAAAGCATTTTCTTTATTGCTGCATTTAAAGAATTTAACTAAGAAGCAAATGATGATTCAGACGCGACTTACTGAGAATTATTGCATTCAATCCCTTGTTAATGATGATTTCTTAGAGTTTTATAATCATGAATTGTCTCTAAGAGAAGAAATCGGATATCCACCATTTGTTCATATTGCTGAAATTGTTGTGCGCTCTGTTAAGGAAGATGCTGCCTTGGCGCAAGCTGATATGTTATATAAAAGTTTTGTTAATTGTGAGTTTGAAGATATGGAAATTTTTGAACCGCAGCCGGATAGGATTGCTCGGTTGCGCGACCAATATCGATTTGTTATATTAATAAAAGCTAAAAAATATGAAGATATCAATAAAATTATTAAGAGTGCATTTAAAGATACAAGAAGAAAATCGAGCACGATTACAACTGTAAACATTGATCCGTAAAATAAGGCGTAATAAATGAATATTGTTTTTTTTGGAAGTGATGATTTTGCTGCAAAAAGTTTAGAGGCACTTATTCGCTCTGATCATAAGGTCTTGGCCTGTGTGACTCAGCCTGATCGACCGAAGGGAAGAAATTTGATCTTGAGTGCACCTTTGCCAAAAATTATATCAGGAAAATACGGTATTGATGTATTGCAGCCTAGAGATTTAAGAAATGAAGATTTTGTAGAAAATTTAAAAAGTTATAAAGTAGATCTTTTTGTTGTAATTGCCTATGGGCGTATTTTAACTAATGAGATTCTTGATCTACCTGAGAAATTTTCTATTAATGTTCATGGTTCTCTTTTACCAAAATATAGAGGAGCTGCTCCAATTAATTGGGCTGTTATTAATGGGGATAGCAAAACTGGCATTACCATTGCTAAGATTGATCAAAGACTTGATTCCGGCGATATTTTAAGTCAAAAAGAAGTCGAAATAAAAGATAGTGACACGTCTTTAACTTTGCGTAATCGCATGATTGATTTAAGCCCAGATTTTCTTCTGAGTTGTTTAGATGATATTGAGAAAGATTGTGTTTGTGTTAAGAAACAAGACAACGCAAGCGTGAGTCTTGCACCAAAACTTACAAAAAGTCTTGGGCTTATTGACTGGAACAAAACTGCACTTGAAATTCATAATCTTATTCGCGGGCTTTTGCCTTGGCCAAGCGCTTATACTTTATATAGAGGTAAGATGTTAAAGATTTTGGAGTCAGAGATTATTGATGAGAATTCTTCGTCAGGCAAAATTACAAGTCTTTCAAAAGAAGGTTTTATTGTTTCAGCAAAAGATAAATCTCTTTTAATAAAACGTGTTCATTTGGAATCCTCCAAGCCAATGGACGCTGTTAGTTTTACTGCAGGTCATAAGATCGAAGTCGAAACTATTCTCGGATAGTTTCAAAGGAATTATATTCTTCTTGGTTTAGATTTAAATTCCAAACAAAACATCACCTAAGATTTTTACTAAACGATTTTCCTTATTTTTTCTTTGTGTTATAATCCTTTCATCAGAAGGAAAAGGAAACTATGTTGGTTTTTGTTTCAAAGAGACAACTTAGCATATTCCTAATTAAAATTTGAACGGACAATTATAAGTGCATGAATTAAGAAAAGATCCTATTATTGGTCGCTGGGTTATTATGGCCAAAGACAGAGCTAGACGCCCTGGCAATTTTATTGTTTCAGACAAAAGTAATGCCGATATTTCTTTGCAGAAAGAATGTTGTTTTTGCGAAGGCCATGAAAAAGAAACCCCACCTGAAATCTACGCTATTCGAGACAATCATTCAAAGCCTAATACAGAAGGATGGAAGGTTCGAGTCGTGCCTGATAAAAATCCCATTCTTGATGCAGATGTTGATTTGACGCCCAAGGGCCATGGGCTTTACGATGTTTTAGAAGGTCGTGGAGCGCATGAGGTTATTGTTGAGACACCTAGCCATATTGCGAATATGGCAGATCTTGATATTGATCAAATTGCACTTGTTATTCAAACTTATGTCGCACGTATTAATGATCTTGAAAAAGATAAACGCTTGCAATATGTTCTTGCGCATAAGAATTATAATTGGTCGAGAGATAGTCAAAATATTACGCATTCTTATTCTGAGATCATTGCAACACCTGTTAATCCGATGCGTGTTAAAGAAGAGCTTAATGGATCAAAGAAATATTATGATTGTCATGAGCGATGTATTTATTGTGATTTGATAAAGCAAGAGGTTGCGGCTAAGGAGCGCGTTGTATTTGAAAATGATCATTTTATTGCGATTGTGCCGTTTGCTTCACGATTTCCGTTTGAATTGTGGGTTCTTCCTAAAAAACATAACGCTCAATTTCCAAAAGGAATTAATGGTTTGGAATTAGAGTTAGCAAAAACTTTAAAAGAAGTTTTGCTTAAGATTAAAGAAGGTTTAGGAGATCCAGCGTATCATTTTGTTGTTCATACAGCGCCGTTTCAGCGGCAAAAAGGGAAATCGATGCGCGTTAATACTATGGAAGAAGATTATCATTGGCATATTGAGATTATGCCACGGTTGACGCATACAGCTGGTTTTGAGAAAGGAACGGGTTTTTATATTTGTCCTATTCCGCCTGAAGAAGCTGCAAGCTATTTAAGAGAGGTCGAAATTTAAATGGGTGAATTGCGAAAAGATCCAATTTTAGGTCGATGGGTTATTGTCAAGACAGATGGTTCGTTAAAACCTGAAGATTATGAAAAAGAGCAAAGAGTTTTTCACCAACAGGAAATTTGTCCATTTTGCCCTGGTCGCGAAGATAGAACTCCGCCGGAGATTGAAGCTGTTCGAGATGCAGGGAGCCCAAATGATTCAGATTGGCGGATTCGTGTTGTACCTAATAAATTTCCAGCTCTCGATATTTCTGGAGAAATTGAAAGACGTGGTGTTGGCATTTTTGATATGTCTAACGGAATTGGGGCTCATGAGGTTGTGCTTGAGACCCGCGATCATTGTAAGGATTTTCCAGATTTTACTGATCAAGAAATGTTTGAGATTGTTGGGAAATATTGTAGCCGCACTAAGGATTTGTCTAAAGATCCAAGGTTTAAGTATGTTTTAAGTTTTAAGAATTATGGCGCTGAAGCTGGTGCTAGTCTTGAACATGCACACAGTCAAATTATCGCACTTCCAATGGTGCCAAAGTATGTTTTAGAGGCGCTAGAAGGTTCAGATCGATATTATCGCTTTCATGGAAGATGTATTTATTGTGATATTATCCATCAGGAAATTAGAGATAAAGAGCGGATTGTTACAGAAAATGATGATTTTATTTGCTTTTCGCCGTATGCCTCGCGCTTTCCGTTTGAGTCTTGGATTATGCCTAAAGAGCACCAGGTTCGATTTTGTGAAATGAATGATGAGCAAAAATACGGTTTGGGTAAAATTTTAAAGGAAATTGTTACACGCAATAAGCTTTGCTTGTCTGATCCTTCGTATAACTTTTTTATTCATACGGCTCCGATTAAATATCCTCATCCGGAAGGATATCATTGGCATATTGAGATCATTCCAAAGCTTACAAATATGGCTGGATTTGAATGGGGTACGGGATTTTATGTTGTTCCGACTGATCCAGTTGTAGCTACGCGTTATTTAAGAGATATTAAAGTTAATTAGCTTAAAATTCCTACCAAGAATATTAAAATCTTTTAAAAGCAATATTTCTTAAAGCCCTTGACTAAACAATGGGAATGATTATAATAGTCATTCTTAAGATCAAATTTAAGTTTTTTAACGATTAAATAATATTATTAACACACTAGATGGAGGAAGATTATGAAAATAGGAATTAATGGATTCGGACGCATCGGAAGAATGGTATTTCGCATTGCTATGAATAAAAGCGATATTGAAATCGTTGGTATTAACGATTTGACAGATGCTAAAACGCTTGCTCATCTTTTGAAGTATGATTCTGTTCAAGGAAGATTTGACGGAACGATTGAAGCAAAAGAAAGCGCAATTGTTGTAAATGGTAAAGAAATTCCAATCACTGCTATTAGAAACCCATCAGAGATTCCATGGGGAACATATGGTGTCGATGTTGTTGTTGAAGCAACAGGTGTTTTCCGCAAAAAAGAACAATGCTTAGAGCATGTTAAGGCAGGAGCTAAAAAAGTTATTTTGACTGTTCCTTCTAAAGATGAGATCGACAACACAATCGTTTTAGGTGTTAATGACGAATCTTTAAAAGATACAGATGTTGTTGTTTCAAATGCATCGTGTACAACAAATTGTTTGGCGCCAATGGTTAAAGTTTTAAATGATAATTTTGGTATTGTTAAAGGTTTGATGACAACAATTCATGCCTATACAAATGATCAAAGTCTTCTTGATTTTCCACATGCTGATTTAAGACGAGCAAGAGCTGCTGCGGTTTCTATGATTCCGACAACAACAGGCGCGGCTCAAGCTGTTGGAAAAGTTATTCCAGAGCTTAACGGTAAACTTAACGGAATGGCTATTCGCGTTCCAACACCAGACGGATCTGTAACAGATTTTGTTGTAGAGCTTAAAAAAGAAGCTACAGCTGAAGAGATTAATGCCGCTATGAAAAAAGCAGCTGAAGGTCCTTTAAAGGGTATTTTAGAATATTGTGATGAGCCAATTGTTTCTTGTGATATTGTTGGTAATCCAAGTTCATGTGTTTTTGATTCATTAGCAACAATATCTTCTGGTAATCTAGTAAAGGTTATCGGTTGGTATGATAATGAATGGGGATATTCAAATAGAGTTATTCAATTAGCAGAAAAATTAGTAAAGTAAAAACTGCTTAATTTAATAAGCTAGAAGCTATGGGCGCAACTTTTAAAAGTTGCGCCCTTTTTTGTTTCTCTATCCCAAAAATAGAGTATAATATTAAGAGAAAATAGTTTTTATGCTATATCGTCAAATTTAATTGTTATATTGATTTTATTCTTAAGGAGTAAGCATGATTTTGTTAAAAGTATTTCAGGAAAAACTTAGTGTTCTTTTGGTGGCGCTAGTTTCTCTTTTCTTTGTTTTGCCAGCTTTTAACGACATCCATCCGATTGTTCCAATATCACCATTTGTTTTTTTGATTGTTTTATTTCTGTTAATTAGAATAGCTAATTTGAGAATGAAAATATTTTGGTATTCTATTCTTTTTATTGTAATAGGATTTTTTCTTGATTTAATTTTAGCATTTACGACAGCAACAGTTTTGGAGAGAGTGTTAACGGTTGTCGTTCATGGCGTTTATGCATCTGCTTTAGCTGTTTCAATTGGTATGATTATGAAAAAACTTACGACCGAAGAGGATGATACTTTGGAAGTTATTAAATCTGGTATTTGTGGATATCTTTTAATCGGACTTCTTTGGGCGGTATTCTTTTCATTTGCTTATTGGGTTTATCGACCGAATCTTTCTGTTTATGAAGCAGGGCAAATTCCGTTCTTTTATTTTAGCTATTCGGTTTTAACTTCATTAAAATTCTCAGGCGTGTTTCCGGTGACAACTTGGGCGGTTAGCTTAGCCTATTTAGAAGTTATTTTTGGACAAATCTTCTTAATTCTCTTTATGGCTCGTTTGGCTGCCGTTTTTATTAAAAAACAAAAACTTTTTAGATGACAAAAAGTATGCATAAGATTGTATTACTTCGACATGGTGAAAGTTTGTGGAATCAGGAAAATCGATTTACAGGATGGACAGATATCGATCTTTCTTTAAAAGGAGTCGAAGAAGCGCATAGGGCTGGACAGCTTTTAAAAGAGAACAACTTCGTTTTTGATATTGCGTTTGCATCTGTTTTAATTAGAGCTGAGCATACACTTTCAATTGTCCTTAATGAGATAAATTTATCTTTAATTCCTATTTCTCGATCTTGGCGTTTAAATGAACGTCATTATGGAGCCCTTCAAGGTTTAAATAAGTCAGAAACATCTCAAAAATACGGAAAAGAACAAGTCCAGGTTTGGAGGCGAAGCTATAATGTTTGTCCGCCAGCATTAACCAAAGAGGATGACCGTTATCCTGGGCGTGACGAAAAATATAAAGATTTAGATGAAAAGGATATTCCGCTAACAGAAAGTTTAGAAAAAACAGTCGAACGATTTATGCCGTATTGGAACGAGATGATTGTTCCAGAGATTGAAAAAGGTAAAAAGATTCTGATTGTTGCCCACGGTAATAGCCTACGTGCCTTGATCAAGCATCTTGATTGTGTTTCCGACCAAGATATATCAAATCTCAACATTCCAACTGGTTTTCCGCTTGTTTATGATTTGGATTTAGATTTAAATTCAAAAAAACATTATTATTTAGGTAGTTCTGAAGACATAAAAAAGGCCACAGAATCTGTGGCCTTTCAAGGACAAGAAAAAAAGAATTTTAATTAAGTATCATTATTCCTGACTTCATCTTGAGTGTGTTGAAACTTAAATCCCCACCTTGCAGCTTTCGCAATATTTGTAATATGGTCTCCAATTTTCTCAAGGTTATTAATTAAATCAACAAAAACAAGGGCGCTTATAGCTGCGCATTTTCCTTCACAAAGTCTTTGAGAGTGTTGAGCTAAGAATTCTCTTTGCATATTGTTGACCTCTCCTTCGCAAAGAAGAACGCGATCGTTTGCCGATGAATCTTTAAACTTTAAGGAGCGCAAAAGCTCCTCGATCATATCTTCTATTTTTGCATAAAGTGTTCGCATTTCTGCTTGTGCTTTATTAGAAAAGACAACGTTATTATCTTGAACTTTTTCTGTCAGCTCTGCGATATTAACAGCATGATCTGAAATTCTCTCAAGATCATTAATCGAATGCAGGAGAGGAGGAAGCTGGCTGGCAAGGCGTGGTGTTAAGTCATGCGCAGATAGCTTTGCTAAATAAAAAGTAATATCGTTTTGAAGCTGATCAATTGCGCTTTCTTGTGTTTGAACATGTGGAATAGATTTCTTATCTCCTTTTAAGAAGCCGTCGACTGAAGTCTTAAATGTTTTTCCAACCATTTCGGCCATTGCAATAAGTTCTTTTTTTGCACTATCAATAGCAATTTCTGGAGTTGCTAAAAGTTTATCTTGAAGATATTTAAAATCTGATGAAACATAGATATCTTTACCGGGAATAATCTTTTCAGCGAGCTTGACCATCGGTCCGATGAGAAAAGCAAAGACGATAGCATTGAAAACATTAAAGAATGTATGTGAGTTTGCAATGTGACGAGCGATTGTAGAATCGCTGATTACTCCAGGCGTTATCCAATCGATGAAGGTTGGATAAATTCCAGATTGAACTAAAAAGTAAAAATAAGTAGTTCCGATGATGTTAAATAAAGTATGAAAACATGCCAAGCGTTTAGCCGAAGTGCTTCCTCCAATGCTAGCGAGCCATGCCGTTACTGTTGTTCCGATGTTGTCGCCTAGGATTAAAAAGAGTGATGTCTGAAAATCAATAAGCCCTGTTGAGGCTAAGGCTAAAACCATACCAATGGATGCGCTCGAAGATTGAACGGCAACTGTGAAAATAGCTCCAAGGATGATAGCAGATATTGGGCTTTGGCTTAAATGAACAAAGAATGTTGCTACTTCTGGAATATCCTTTAAAGGTTTCATGACTCCAGCCATGGTAGACAATCCTAAGAAAATAATACCAAAAGCAAAAAGAATTTGACCCCAAAACTGGGTTCGTTTTCTTTTTGGAATAATCATCATTGCAGCGCCAATGCCAATAGCTGGAAGAGCATATTGCGAGACTTTAAAAGCGATGATTTGTGCTGTAATGGTGGTTCCAATATTGGCACCAATAACAACACTTGCAGCTTGTGTGAGACTGACGATGCCAGCATTGATAAGACCGACGAGCATAACGGTTGTAACGCTGCTACTTTGAATAATACTTGTTACTGCTGCGCCTAAAGCAATGCCTCGAAAGCGATTTTGTGTAAGAGAGCGCAAGATACGGCGTAATTTTGTTCCAGCAACTTTTTGAAGTCCATCGGAAAGAAATTTCATTCCAAATAAGAAAAGTCCAAGCCCCCCAATGATTCCAAAAAGCACTGTTTTTACAGCCATTTCATTCTCCTAAAATTTTATTAAGTTATAAATAAAGGAATAAGTAGTTACTTGCAAAAATGGTAGCATAATCTATTGTCTTTGTCCAAAAGAATTCAATTTTCTTAATTTTAAATATTTTAATATTTTATTTTTTATAAATATTAATTTATATTAAAAAAGATTCTGATAAAAAAAGTTTAATAAGTTGTGTAGTTTGATTATTAAAAAAAAGAGGATAGTCGTTAGCTGGGCAGGTGTAGGGCGGATTGCATTAAAATTTGTTTTGTTTTCTTGTTGGTTATAGTTTCGAGTAGGCTTATAAGCATGTTTTAGTTTCTGACAAAGGAGTTATTTCTACAATTAATGTCAGGTTTGTGTGGATATTCAGAAAATGTCTTTTTTATAAGAATTATTGTATTTTAAAAGGAGCATAATTTATTGCAGAGCAATGAGTTGTGCGTTTTCTTGTTGCGCGATGTCATTTAAGAATATTATTGATATTAAGGATAAATATTTGTATAATACACATTCACAAATAGATAATTTATATATTATTAAAGGAAGGGAGTATTTTATGGGAGCGTTACATTTAACAGAGCAGAATTTTGAGCAAGAAGTTGTAGGTTCTGATATTCCGGTTTTAGTCGATTTTTGGGCTGAATGGTGTGGGCCATGCAAGATGATGAGTTCTATCGTTGATGAGTTAGCTGATGATTTAGCTGGAAAAGCAAAAGTTGGTAAAATTAATGTTGATGAGGCTCAAAGCTTAGCTACTAAATATGCAGTTATGTCTATTCCTACGCTTATTTTCTTTAAGCAAGGAAAAATTGTTGATCAAGCTGTTGGAGCTATGGCAAAAGAGCAGCTGCTAGAGAGAATCAATAAATATTTATGAAGTAATTAAAAAAAGGATATTTACAATATGTTGTTAAGTGTTTTGAGAGCAAAAATCGCTAATGCTTCTGTAACGGAAGCTGAACTTTATTATGAGGGAAGCATTACTGTTGACGAGGCGATTTTAAAGAATATTGGCATTTCTCCGGGGGAGAAGGTCGAGGTTCTAAATATTAACACAGGTTCGAGAATTGAAACTTATGTGATTAGCGGAAAAGAAGGTTCGGGAATCATTTGTCTTAATGGTCCTGCGGCAAGATCAGGGTGCGTTGGGGATAAATTGATTATTTTAAGTTATGGATTCTTAGAAGAAGGAAAAATAAACCAGCACAAAGCAAAGGTTGTTTATCTAGATGATCAAAACAAAATTAAAGATTAGAACATACGGAGATCCTTGTTTGCGCAAGAAATCTCAAGCTGTTAAAAAGATTGGTCCTGCTGAGCGTATTTTGATTGATGTGATGCTAAATACAATTCTGGACAAAGAAACTGATATTGGTCTTGCTGCACCACAGGTTGGTATTAACAAAAAGATTTTTGTTGTTGATCTTCCGGAGTTTCCAAGAGTTTTTGTCGATCCAAAAATTGTGGAGGCAGAGGGGGAAGAAGAAACGGAAGAAGGGTGTTTGAGCTTTCCAGGAGCTTCTTTTAAAGTTAAGAGAGCAAGGAGAGTTGTTGTTGATTATCTTAATGAAAATAATAAAAAGCGTCGTATTGAATGCGAAGATTTTCTTGCGCGCGTTATTTTACATGAAACTGATCATTTAAATGGTGTTCTCATTGTTGATCATGCCAGTGAAGCTGAAAAGAAACAGAAAAAAAAGATTTTAGATGACTTGGTTGTTAAAACAAAAAAAGAGTTAAAAATCAATTCTTAGTTTATGACATCTCAAACAAGTGTATTGCCTCAATGGTTTAAGCAGGCTGTTCCTGATAAATTTAAAATTCAATCGATGAAAACATCGTTTGATTCTCTAGGAATCCATACTGTTTGTGAGTATTGTCATTGTCCTAATATAGGTGAATGCTGGTCGAGTGGCGTGGCAACTTTTATGATTTTAGGTAATCGTTGTACGCGTAATTGTCGATTTTGTGCGATTGATTCTGGTTTTCCAAGTTTGGTTAATCAACTGGAGCCTGATCATGTTGCAAAAGCAGTAAAAGCTTTAGGCCTAAAATATGTTGTTGTGACATCGGTAACTCGTGATGATCTTGAAGATGGTGGATCTGAGCAATTTTCTAAAACGATATTAGCGATCAAGCGAGAAGTTCTAGGTATAAAGGTTGAAGTTTTGGTTCCTGATTTCCTTGGGAATGAAAATTTAATCAAAAGGGTTGTGGATGTAAATCCGGATGTTTTTGGTCATAATTTAGAAACAGTCGAAAGACTTTCGAGTTTATTTCGTCCACAGGCAGACTGGCAACGCTCTTTAAATGTTTTGAAATTTGTAAAACAATTAAATCCTGAATTGTTAACAAAGTCTGGCTTTATGGTTGGTCTTGGTGAAACGACGCAAGAGATACATGAGCTAATGCAAAATTTAAGAGAAGCTGATTGTGATCTTTTGACAATTGGTCAGTATTTAGCACCCTCAATAGATTCGCGTCATTTGAAAGTGAGTTGTTTTGTTACGCCAAATGAATTTGATGAGTATAAAAGGTTTGGCGAGTCGATAGGGTTTAAAAATGTTTTAAGCGGGCCCTTGGTAAGAAGTTCGTATTTAGCTGAACAGGGATATCAAGCTTGTCAGGAAAAATAATTTTTAACAGATGTAGGAGCTAAGTGTGGTTGCAAAAGTAAAAGAAATGTTTTTATTGTTTTTACGATTAGGCTTAAGCGCAGCGTTGCTTTTTTATTTGTTTACAAAAATTGATATTGAGAAAATGGCTGGTGTTATTAAAGAGGCTAATTTTTCTTATTTATTTTTAGCATTCTTTTTCATGCTTGTTATTTATTCTCTTGTTTTAGTTCGATGGAATATTTTAATTCAATATCTAGGAATCAAAGCTCCTTTTAAAAGTGTCACGCGTTGTTTTTTGATTGGATCTTTCTTTAATTTGTTTTTGCCTACATCGACGGGTGGAGATGTTGTTAAAGCTATTGGGCTTTTTAGAGATACTGATGAAAAAGCAAAGGTTGTTGCATCTGTTCTTTTGGATCGTATCGCAGGACTCGTGGCGATGATTATTGTTGCGGTAGTCGCATTTGTTGTTGCGTTTAGAATTGCTTATGATCCTTTCTTGCTTGCTGCAATTGGTTTTGTTTCTTTGGGGACAGGTTTAGGAGTGACTTTCTTTTTTAACGAGCGTTTTTATTCGTTTGTTTGTCAAATTTTCAATCGAGCTCCAAACATTAAAAATAAGCTCATGGAGCTTCATTATGCAATGGTTTTGATTAAGAAAAAACGAAGGGCAATTTTTCTGTCCATTGGCATTTCATGTTTCACCCAGATATTATTGGCGACTACTTTTTATTTAACAGCTAAGGGTTTGCATCAAGAGGTTGGATTAGTTTATTGTATAATTTTTGTTCCTTTAATTTGTATTGCTTCGGCTCTTCCTTCGATTGGAGGATTAGGAGTTCGGGATGTTAGCTCCGTGTATCTATTTTCAAAAGTCGGTGTCACAGCGGTTACAGCGGCAAGTATGAGTTTAATCAATTTCTTGTATATGGCAATTTTTGGTTTGATTGGGGCGATTGTTTATGTCTGTTCAGTATCTCGTAGACGGGTATAATGCAATATATCGAATAAGTGATTTCTTAAAAAATAGTTTAGAAGAATCACGAAAAAGTTTGATAAGCTTTATTGAGCGTACTCGTCCGCAAGGAAGCAGTAAAAATTTAGTAACTGTTGTTTTTGATGGAAAGCCTGGCATGATTTCAGGCATGCGTTCAAATTCTGTTAAAATTATTTTTACTGAAAGAACGAATGCTGATGAGAAGATAAAAAGAATTGTTGATCAGGCTAAGATAAAGAAAAATATTGTTGTTGTTACAGATGATAAAGAAATACAGTTTTATGTTTGTCAGTTAGGTGCAAAAAAGATGTCTATTGAGCAATTCTTTATTAAGAAAGAAGCTAATGGGCCTGTAGATAGTCGTCGTGTTAGTCATGTGCAGGAACATGAAATAAATCAAGAGCTTAAAGACGTTTGGCTTAAAGAGTAATATGAAAAAAAGAATTTTTATAAAACATTTTTTTAAAGGTGCGTTTGAAGGTATTGCTGGTCTTGGAAATGCATTATTCTTTCTTTGGAGCGTTATTGTTCGAATTTGTAAGGGGAAAATTCGATTCGCTGAACTCATTAAACAAATTTATGAGCAAGGCATGCAATCTGTGGTTGTGATTGCGTTAACGTCTATCGCTTCTGGCGTTGTTTTAGCTTTACAGGGATATGTTATGCTAGATCGTTTTGGTGCCAAAGAACAAGTAGCTACGCTGGTTGGCTTATCATTGGTTCGAGAATTGAGTCCTGTTTTTAGTGCTTTAATTTTTTCAGGTAAAGCGGGTGCACGTTTGACTGCTGAGCTTGGATCTATGAGTGTTAATAATCAAATTGTTGCAACTGAAGTTATGGGTGTTGACCCTATTGAGTTTTTAGTGGTGCCTCGGATGCTAGGTTGTCTTTTAGTTTTTCCAATTTTGGTTGTTATGTCGGAAGTTATTGGAATCACAGGTGGATATTTGGTCGGTGTCTTTGAGGCAAACATTCCAGGATCTTTTTATGTTAATCAAACATTAGCTTCAATTAATTATGTTGATTTTTTTAGCGGGTTTATTAAAACTTTTATTTTTGCTCTTTTGATTGGATGGATTTGTTGTTATCAGGGATTCGTAACTAAAGGTGGTTCGATTGGCGTTGGACGCTATACGACGAAAGCTGTTGCGTTGGCCTATATCGTTGTCGTTGTTTCAAATACAATCTTGACAAAAATTATTTTGACTTTTTGGGGATAGGAGGAGTAATGAGTTTTTTTTCTAATTGTTTAAAGATAGTGTTTGTGTTTATTGTTATGATAAATCTTGTTGGTTGTAGTGCAAGCACATATAAACGAAGAAAACCAAGATCGTATATGATTCCAGAGGTGGAATCCGAGTGGATTCTTATTGGAAGTCCGATCAGCTTCGAAGAAGAATTGTGGTATCCTGAAGATGATATCGATATTTTATCTGATGATGAAGTGTATTTGTTAGGAGAATATAACGATACTGAATTCTTTGTTGCTAAGATTGATGTTCGTCCGTATAATCGGATTTATACAAAATTTGAGAAAAATAAATTTCGTGTTTTTGAAAAAAAAGCTAATGATTAAAGTTTCACATTTATGTAAATCTTTAAAGGGTCAGCCAATTTTAAAGGATATTAATTTTGAAGTTGCGCGTGGAGAAGTTCTAGCGATTTTAGGACAAAGCGGAGCAGGAAAAAGTGTTCTTTTGAAACATTTGATTGGGTTATTTGTTCCTGATTCGGGATCAATTGAAATTGATTCAATGAATATTTTAGAGTTTTCAGATTTAGATTGGCTTACGTTAAGAAAGAAAATGGGATATTTATTTCAAGACGGTGCGCTGTATGATTTCATGACAATTTTAGAAAATGTTTCATTTCCTCTTAAGGAGCATACGCAATTGACTGTTCATGAAATTGAACAAAAAGTTAAAAGTACGTTGGATCTTGTTGGGTTAGACGGGCAGCAATCAAAATATCCTTCTGAATTAAGTGGAGGAATGCAAAAGCGGGCTGCTTTAGCTAGAGCTGTTATTTTAAATTCAGAAATTCTCTTATGTGATGAGCCGACATCTGGATTAGATCCAATTCGTAGTCGAGACATTGCAGATGAAATCTTGAATATTTCAAGACATTTTAATACAACAACGATTATTACATCGCATGATATAAAGAATTCACTTCGAATTGCAGATCGTTTGATTATCATGAAGGATGGAGCGTTGGTTGCTCAGGGAACGAGGCAGGAAATTGAAACAACAGATAATAAGTTTGTTAAAGAATTTTTAAACTAATCTTGGAGCCATTATGGAAAAAAAAGAATTTTCAGTAAAATTGTATGCCGGGTTATTTTTCATCATTGGTGTTATTTTGATTTGTGTTGTTGTCCTGACGATCGGTGTTGAAAAAGGGCTTACGCAACCTAAATTTAAAGCTCAAGTTCTGTTTAGTCAGGTTGGAGGATTATCTCTTGGAGCACCAGTTCGCCTGTCGGGTGTTACCGTTGGAACTGTAAGCAAGATCGATTTTTTGAAAGAAGAAATTGATGGACGAAACGTTATTGTGACACTTAGCCTTTTTAAGCGTTATCAGCTACAAATTGAACGAGGTCATAATTTTGTTATTAAAACCGAAGGTGTTTTAGGTCAAAAGCTTATTGCTATTAGTCAAAACTCGATAAGAAATGGACGAAAAATAGATACGGATAATCCAATTATCGGGGAAGATCCTTTAGATGTTCAGGATCTTGCAAAAACTTTTGGTCAAACAGCAGTTTCTCTTCAAGATACAGCTACTGGAATGGTAGGGGTTATGGATGAGATTGATGATAATTTTAAGAAAATCAAAAGAGTTTTGAACCGCATTGAAGAGCGATTGATTGAAGGTAGTTTGTTTAAAGTTTTTTAAAGGAGAGAAAAGGATGGATCACTCAGCAACAATTCTTGGTCTTAAGATTTCAGTATGGATTTATATTCCATTGGGTTATTTTTTGTGGGTTCTTTTAGGTCTTTTTATTAAAGGTGTTGTTTTTAAAACAATCAAAGAAATTTCAAAAAGAACAAAAACAAAGTTTGACGATGTTTTAGTTCAGTCGCTGGAATTTCCAGTGCTCCTTTTGATTTTTACAAGTGGTGGTGTTTTTATTGAGAAAATTGCTCCAATAGCGACGAATACAGAGTTTACGCAATATGTTTTTCTTGGTTTTAAAGCGGTGACGATTATTGCGATTGTGATGTTTGTTGAGAAGTTCATTAATGGACTTATTGAAGAATATACTCCTAAATTCGATATTTTAAAAACCTCTGGAAGCGTTGCAAAAACTATGGCGCGATTAGTTGTTATCGGAATTGGCTTGCTTGTGCTTTTAGATAGCTTTGGTGTTTCGATTACTCCTGTTTTGGCATCTTTGGGAATCGGTTCTTTAGCGGTTGCTCTTGCGCTTCAACCGACGTTAGAAAACTTTTTTTCAGGAGTTCAAATTGTTGTTGATAAGCCATTTAAAGTAGGCCAATTTATTAAGCTTGAATCTGGAGAAGAAGGATACGTGCATAAAATTGGATGGCGCTCAACATGGGTGCGAATGTTGGCAAATAATATCGTTGTTATGCCTAATAAAGTGTTGGTTGATTCTAAGGTGACGAATTATTATTACCCACAAAAAGAATTAGCTGTTTTGGTTCAAGTTGGTGTACACTATGCTTCAGATTTAGAGAAAGTTGAGCGTGTCACCATTGAAGTTGGCAGGCAGACGATGAAAGAAGTTGCTGGAAGTGTTGAAGATTTTGAGCCGTTTATTCGCTATCATACATTTGACAATTCAAGTATTAATTTTTCAGTGATTTTACGCGCCAAAGAGTTTGTAGATAATTATTTGATTAAGCATGAGTTTATCAAGCGTTTAGCAAAGCGATACAATCAAGAAAATATTGTTATTCCATTTCCAATTTATGCGATTAATTATGATCAGGAAAAGGCTTCTTTGTAAAAATAAACTTAAAAAAAGGAGTGTTTAATGTTTGTTTTAGGAAATCTTGTTATTGCATTAGCAAAAATTATTAATATTGTTTTGTCTATTTTGTATTGGCTCATTCTTATTCGGGCTTTAATCAGTTGGGTAAATCCAGATCCTCATAATTCGATTGTACGATTTTTATATCGAGTTACAGAGCCTGTTTTGCAGCCAATTCGTCGATTTTTACCTATGTCAGGTGTTGATTTCTCGCCAATTATTGCATTTCTGTTGATCATGTTCTTGAAGTCATTCTTGATTTCAACTTTGTATAACATAGGGTATCGTTTACAGTAATTTTTAAAAAAGGAGTATTTTAAAGATGTTTGACCAGATGAAAAAACTAATGGAAATGAAGAAGCAAGCAGATCAAATTAAAAAAGAGCTTGAGGCGTCTCGAACAGAAGTCAATGATGGCTCAGGGATAAAGTTTGTTGTTGATGGTTCGCAAAGATTTCATTCGCTTGAAATTGATCCGAGTCTTTTAAATGCGGATAATTTGAAAAATGTACAACAAAGAATTTTAAAAGCAATTAACCTTGCGATTAGTCAATCTCAGGCAATTGCTGCTGAAAAAATGAAGAAAATGGCGGGATTAAACATCCCAGGACTTTAATTAACAACACAAAAAAGGAGAGCGTTTTATGCCGTATGATAAGACTCTTGATATCGAAGTTTTCAAAGATACAAAAGAATTTGAAGACACAAGAATTTCAGTGGGTGTTTTTTCTTATAATGGAGGCGAAAAGAAACTTCAGCTTTCAAGAGAAAATAAATCTGCAACTGAAGAATGGCGTTTTGCTAAACTTGGCCGCATGACAAAGCCAGAAATCCAGGAGATCCTTCCTGCAATAACGTCTGCAATCGAAAGTATGTAATTAATTTTCTTATGGATGCCCTTTAGGAATAAGGGGCATCCTGAGTTTAAGTTTTTATAAAATTGTTTTATAAAAGGAAATATTATGTCAGAAGATGTTTACTTGACCAGAGCAGGATATGAAAAATTATCAACTGAGCTTGAAAAGCTTAAGAACGTCGAAAGACCTCGAATTTCTAAGGCTATTGGCGAGGCAAGACTTTTAGGTGATTTGTCTGAGAATGCTGAATATGATGCTGCAAAAGATGCTCAGTGTTATTGTGAAGCACGAATTGCTGAATTAGGGAACAAGCTATCTCAAGTTCGAATTATTGATGATGAAGACATTCCAAAAGATAAAGCCTTTATTGGTGCGATTGTAACCGTGGTAGATTTAGACACTAAGGAAAAATCTGTTTATACTCTTGTTTCTCCTGAGGAGTCAGATTATGATCAAGGAAAAATTTCTATTACATCGCCAATCGGAAAAGCACTTTTGGGTAAGGATGTAAATGCAAAAGTTGAGATTCAAGTTCCAGTTGGTGTTTTAAAATACAAAATTAAAAAGATTGCTCGATAGGAATATATATGATTTCAGTTGGAGTTATTGGATGTGGTCATTGGGGACCTAATCACATTCGTACATTTTCTCAGCTACCATCATCTGAAGTTGTTGCATGCTCAGATTTAGATGATGATCGACTTAATGCGATTAAGAATCTTTTTCCTGACATCAAAGTTTTTTCTAATTATGTTGATATCTTAAATTCTGACAATATTGATGTTGTGTGTGTAGCAACTCCTACAGCGAGTCATTATGAAATTTCAAAACAAGCTTTAGAATCAGGTAAACATGTTTTATGTGAAAAGCCTTTAGCTTTGACTGTTGAGCAATGTGAAGATTTAAAAGCAATTTCTGAAAGAAATAAAAAAGTTTTAATGGTTGGGCATGTATTTTTATTTAATGAGGGAATTTTGCAGGTAAAGAAATATATGTCTTCAGGAGAGCTTGGAAGCATTTATTATGCTCACTCTGAGCGAACTAATCTTGGTCCGTTTCGTTACGATGTTAATGCCCTTTGGGATCTGGCGCCGCATGATATTTCGATTTTTAATTATTTCTTTGATAATTGTCCTGTAAGCGTTTCAGCTAGAGGACAAAAATGTTTAAAAACATCTTTGGAAGATTTAGCTTTTGTAACGCTTGAATATCCTAATGAAATCCTGGTTAATATTCATGTCAGTTGGCTTGATCCAAGAAAAGTTCGTCAAATTACAATTGTCGGAGACAAGAAGATGATTGTTTGGGATGATTTGGATAACATGGGACCGATACGACTTTATGATAAGCATGTTGAGCGAACAAAAGTTTTTTATGAGACATACGGAGAGTTTCAGCTTTTATCTAAAGAGGGAAGTGTCATGATCCCAAAGATTGCAATTAAAGAGCCGTTAAAAGCACAGAATCAATATTTCTTAGATTGTATTGAAAATAATCAATTTGAAAATATTTCGGACGCACAAAAAGGCGGGGATGTTGTTAAAACGCTTTTAGCAATTTCAAAATCTATACAAAATGGTGGAGCACCGATCGAGGTTTCTTAATTCATGAATTATACAAAACACTCAACAGCATTAGTAGGTAGCAATGTCAAAATTGGAGATGATACACGTATTTGGGCTTTTGTTAATATTGATGATGATGTTGTGATTGGCCAGAATTGCAATGTTTCGGATCATTGTTTTATTGAGCGTGGTGTCAAGATAGGCGATAACGTTACGATTAAAAATGGTGTTTCTATTTTTGATGGAGTTGTTATTGAAGATGATGTTTTTTGTGGAACTAATGTTGTTTTTATTAATGATCGAAATCCTCGCAGCAAGAATGAAGACTGGATTCTTGAGAAAACATCTATTAAAAAAGGTGCAACACTGGGAAGCAACGCAACTATCTTATGTGGAATTGCGATAGGAAGTTATGCTCTTGTTGCTGCTGGTAGCGTTGTCGTTAAAGATGTCTTACCGTTTGAAATCGTAGCCGGAAATCCTGCTAAAAAAATTGGTTATGCGTGTTCTTGTGGAAAAAGATTGGATGAATCACATCAATGTTCTTGTGGATTAAGTTATCAAGAAGGCGAGCAAGGGCTCGAGTGTAAATGAGTAGAGTTTTAGTTTGCCCGATTGCTTTTAATGAAAGCGTTAAGATTCAAAATGTAATACAGCGTTTTCTTAAAAGTTCTGCTTTTGGAAAAGTTGATTATCTGGTTATGGATGATGGATCAACGGATCAGACAACAAATGTTATTTGTAGTTTTTCAGATCAGGGTGTTCAGACTATTAAGCATTATCATCGTATGGGTGTTGGTGCTGCGATTCGAACTGCTATTAAGTATGCGATTGCTGAGGGATTTGATATTCTTGTGATTATGGCTGGAAACGACAAGGACAATCCTAATGAGATTTTATCAGTATTAGATCCTATTGAGACAGAAGATTTTGATTTTGTTCAAGGGTCTCGTTATAAAAATGGCAATAAAGCTGGTGGAGATATGCCGTTTTATCGAAAAGTTGCCACACGCTTGCATCCAGCGCTTTTTTCTTTCTTTACAAAAAAGAAAGTAACAGATAGCACAAATGGTTTTAGGGCTATGAAGCTTTCGATCTTTAAAAATAAAGAAATTGATCTCAATCAAGATTGGTTAAATTCCTATGAGCTTGAGCCATATGTTTTGTTTAAAGTTTTGACGCTTGGGTATAAATTTAAAGAAGTTTTAGTTACAAAAATTTATCCTTCACGAAAATTGGGATATACAAAAATGAAGCCATTCGTAGGATGGTGGAGCATTTTAAAGCCAATTTTTTATTTAGGTTTTGGTATTAAGAAATAACTGTTTATTCTGCTAGAATAGCGTATATGCGAAAATGTCCAAGATGTAATATTGTTTTTGATGATGAATCTTTGGTTGGATGTCTTTATTGTGAATGTTTGCTAATCAAGGTTGGCGATGAAAGTGAAGAAAAGCAAGCGCAAGTTGATGTTGAGCAAAAGGTACCTTTAAAAAAGAGTCCAATTTTAAGCCATCAGAACAAAGTTTATTTGATGGGTGTTCTTTTAAATCGAAGAACGTTTTTATCTTCGTTTGCTTTTAGCTGTAATGACATAAAGCGTAGTAAAAAAGCGCAGAGGTTTCTCGTTCAGCCTATTGATGTTGGATTCTTTATTAAGATCCCCTGGCTTATTTTTGATATTGTTTATTCGTTCTTTTTTCATATATTGCATTCGAAGTATTGTCCTCGGTGTAATACGAGATATTTTATATTTTATCATTTTCAGCAAGCTCAGCATGCTAAAGAGGATTGTGAATATTGCCAAGAGTATAATCGTATTGCCGATGAGATTTTTGAGAAAAGAGAACGTGTTGACTTAAGAGCGCTTCGAAAAGAATCTGAGCAAAGGATAAGGTTAGGTAAGCGTAGCGCTTTCTTTGATTTAACACATCGCAATATCTCTTTAGAAAGATTTTTTGATATTCTTTCTTTGTTGTTTTCATTTGCATTGTATGCGTATATTATTGTTCTCTTGAGTATGCCAATTTTTGCTAAGATCTATCAATTTTAAATATAAAAATATTTAAGTTAAGAGGTTGATATGAAGAAGTGCCCCAGATGTCAAGTTGCGTTTAAAGATGATCTTCAAATTAAGTGCTTGTATTGTGATGGATCTTTGATTAGTACAGATCTTTTGGCTTTTCAGAAAAATACGGGTGTGAATCTTGCAGAGCCTAAGCAGCTGCGATTTAATGATCCGCTTACAAATCAGAGAAAAGCATATTTGATCGGAACTTTCTTAAGGGGAAGAACTTTTTTATCGTCATTTGCATTTAGTCTTAGCGAAATAAAGAAGGGAAAGAATTTTAAGCGGTTTTTTATTCAGCCTATTGATATTGGTTATATTATTAAAATTCCTTGGTTCTTTGTTAATTTTCTCTGTTCAGTCTTTTATCATATTTTATATCAAAAATATTGTCCTGAATGCGGCTGGAAGTATGTTACTTCTGATGCAAGCGGAGCTCATTCAAAAGATCAGTGTGAATATAATAAAGAATACAATCGATTAACAGAAGAAATTTTTTCGGGTAATGTTTTTATTGATCTTGAGGAATTAACTAAGGAATCTGAAGAAAAAAGAAAGAATGGAAAGAGAAGCGCTTATTATGACGCTCGGCATCGAAATAAAAGCTGGGAAGCACTGTTAGATATCTTTGCCATCTTGACTTCTATAGTAATATATATATATTCATTTACCATTGTGGTTATGCCAATTATGGGAAAGATTTATCACTTTTAAATTATGCTGATTTTTAATGAAAATTTTTGATGATTAAAAGGAATTTTTATTAAGCCAGTATATTTTAGAGAAATTTTAATTAATCAAGAAAGAGTATATGAAACTTTTTGGAAAAAATCCAGTTATTGAGCGACTTAAGAGTAACCCTCAGAGTATAAGGAAAATTTATGTTCAAACAGGGCATGTGGATGGTTCTTATATTCGAAAAAAAGCTAAGAAATGGGGAATTACTGTTTATGGCGCTGAACAGTCTAAGATTTTAAAAATGACGCGAAATTTAAATAGTCAGGGAATTGTCGCCGATGTTGAAGATTTTAAATATGTGGATTATCCCGAGCTTCTAGAGCAAGCGAAGAAAAAAAGAATTTCTTTGATATTCTTAGATAATTTACAAGATCCGCAGAATCTTGGTGCTATTATTCGAAGTGCTGCTTGTTTTGGTGATTTTGCTATTGTTCTTCCGAAAAAGGAATCCGTTGGTGTGACAGAGGTTGTTTTTCGTATTGCTTGCGGAGGTGATAATTATGTCTCCATTTCAAAAGTTTCAAACTTAAGCAATGCTATCAGTTTGGCCAAGAAGAGCGGATTTTGGATTGTGGGGTCAGTTGTCGAGGATGGTGAAGATTTGTCTGAAGTATCTTTACCTTTTCCTTTAGGGCTAATTATTGGATCCGAACAAAAAGGTATTCGAGATGTTGTAAAGAAGCAAATTGATGTTAAAGTTACAATTCCAATGAAAAATGTGCGGCTTTCATTTAACGCAGCACAAGCAACAACCATTTTATGTTATGAAATCACAAGACAAAAAAATAAAAAAAATAGCTAAAGATCAATCTCGTGCATTAGATTTCTTTGCAGAGGCAGGTCTTTTAAAAAAAGTTAAAAGAAGCGGCTGGTGGGTTGTTGGTATAAAAGATCCTGAAAGTGTTGCCGATCATAGTTTTCGTTGTGCGGTTATGGCGTATTATATGGCTCATTTAGAAGGCGTTGATCCATACAAGACAACAGTTATGGCTCTTTTTAACGATATCCATGAGGCTCGAATCAATGATTTGCATAAAATGGGTCATTATTATATTGATTTTAGAACTGCTGAAAAGAAAGCCTTTAATGATCAGGTTAAAGATCTAGATAAAAAGATAAAAGAAGAATTATCTGCTTTTCGAAAAGCGTATGATGATCAAGAAACAAAAGAAAGTTTGATTGCTAGAGATGCTGATATTTTAGAATGTTTGTTGCAAGCAAAAGAATATATGCAAGATGGACACAAAAAGGCTAAAATTTTCTTAAACAGAGCACCCGATTTCTTAAAAACAAAAAGTGCAAAGAAAATGTGGCAGAGTCTTAAGGTTTGGGATAGTGAGGAATGGTGGCAAAAAATTGTTAAATTTGAACGATGATAAAAACAAATAGATATTGTTTTTTCTTTCTTCTTCTTCTTTTCGTATTCATATCTTTTTCTTTAAATGGATGCGCTAGTTTTAAATCTTATAATCCAGCAACAGAGCGTTACGAATTTATTTTACTTTCCTCGCAAGAAGAAATTTCTATTGGTAAGAGTTCCCACCAAAATATTTTAAAACAATATAAGTTTTCTGAAGATCAAAATAAGAGGCAGCGTCTTGAGCGTATTGGAAAACGTTTGGCAAAAGTTTCTGATCAAAAAGAATTTAATTATCAATTCTTTCTGATCGAGAAAGATGAGCTGAACGCGTTTACAACGCCAGGCGGTTATGTGTATTTTTTTACAGGATTATTTGATAAACTTAAAATAGATGATGCTATTGCCTCTGTGGTTGCCCATGAGATTGGTCATAGTGCTGCTCGGCATATTGCAAAGAAGTTTCAGGCTTCATTGGGATATAATATTATCGGATCGATTGTTTTTTCGAGTGTTGATATGGGAAGCGGATTTGCTACGCAGATTGCTGCGATGTCTTCAGGAACTCTTATGAATATTGTTTCAGCTTCATTTAGCCGTCAAGATGAATATGAGGCAGATAAACTTTCTGTTAAGTATATGTTCTTGGCAGGATATGACCTAAATGGTATTATAGAATCATTCGAACTTTTATTAAATGAATCTAAGGGTTCGAATGTTCCGTTATGGCTTCGAACGCATCCGTATGTTGATGATAGAATTGAGAAGATAAAAGAAGAGATTGTTTTTGCACCTTATCAATATAAGAAAAATTGAAACTAAATTAGATAAAGTGAGGAATTCATGAAAAGAATAGGAATTGCAGCGAGTAAAATAGCTAAGGGTAACTCCTTCTTGTATAATTTCTTTGTTATTTTATTATCATTTTTGTTTTCTCTATTAGTTCTTATTATATCTGGATTGCTAATTGTTCTCGGGCTTGCTATAATTTCAAAAATAACGCAGATGCCGATTATAATGGATTTACAAAAAGGGCATACTTCTCCAATTTCAGTGTGCATGATGTTTTTAGGGGCGATTATCGGAATATTTAATTTATATGCTATTATAGTTAACGTAAGAATTAAGAGGAAGTAACATTTAATGCTCGAAACAAATATACAGCTAAAAGAGCTCATCAATAATTTAGAAACTGGAATTTTTCGCTATTCTCTAGATTCTCGAGGGAAGTTTTTGTTTGCGAATAGTGCATTTTCTCGAATGCTTAAACAAAGCGGGGAAGATATCTTAGGCACAAGTTTTCAAGATATTTGCGAGAATCCTGAAGAGTTAAAGCGTTTAAACACAAAGATATGCACAGATGGTCATGTTGAAAATGAGTGGATTAGCCTTAAGGCAAAAGATGGCCAGTCTATTCAGTGTTCTATTAACGCTATTTTAGCAAGAGATAAAGATGGAAAAGATCTTTTGATCGACGGTGTTATTGAGGATATTACGGAGCATAAGAAAGCAGGAGAAGGGCTCTTGCAGGCAAAGATTGCTGCAGAAGAAGCCAATAGTGCAAAAAGTATGTTTCTGGCAAACATGTCGCATGAAGTTAGAACGCCTATGAACGCTGTTATCGGCATGTTGGATTTGACTCTTGAAACAGATTTAGATGAAGATCAGAAAGATAATTTAGAGACAGCAAAAGAGGCAGCAGATAATCTTTTAAATCTACTTAATGATATTTTAGATATTTCTCGAGTTGAATCTGGAAAGATTGTTTTGGAAAATATTAAATTTGATCTTCGGAAGGTTCTCGATAGCGTTGGAAAAGGATTGTCGGTGTTGGCCAATAAGAAAAATATTCAGCTCTTAGTCGACATTGATCCCAAGACACCAAAAGCAATTATTGGTGATTCAACAAGGCTGCGTCAGATTGTTATTAATTTAGTTAATAATGCTATTAAGTTTACAGCCAAGGGAAGCGTTCAGCTTAAAGTGAGTGTTTCTAATATTTTTGAAAATGAAGCTGAACTTATTTTTTCAGTTGCAGATACAGGAATCGGAATTCCAAAAGATAAGCAAGATTCAATCTTTGAAGTTTTTGCGCAAGCAGATGCGTCGACAACTAGAAAATTTGGCGGAACTGGATTAGGATTAGCTATTTCTCGTAAATTAGTAGAAATGATGTCGGGAAAGATTTGGATTGAAAGCGAGGAAGGCGTTGGAAGTACGTTCTTTTTTACGGGTCGCTTTGAAATTGGGAAAGAAGAAATCTTGAGTGAAGATAAGAAGGAGAAGACAGCCATAAAGAAGAAAGAATCGCCGGCTAGGGCAGCGCGCATTTTAAATGTTTTGTTAGCGGAAGATAACTTTTTAAATCAAAAGATTGCTGTGAAGCTCTTGGAGAAAAAAGGGTGGCTTATTAAAGTTGTTGATAATGGGCAGAAAGCATTTGATGAAATACTAAATAAAAATTATGATATTATCTTAATGGATGTTCAAATGCCGGTTTTAGATGGTCTTAAAACGACAAAAAAAATTCGTGAGCATGAAAAACAAAGCGGAAAGCATATTGCGATTGTTGCTATGACGGCTCGCGCTATGGTTGAAGATGAAAGAAAATGTTTAGAGGCCGGCATGGATGGATATATATCAAAACCTGTTGATGCTGCTAAAATGTATAAAGCTATCGAAGATGCTTTAGAAAGAGAGTAATGGCGTGGATGAGAAAATGATTATTGATCTTGATGATGTTCTAGGTCGAATCCAAGGGGACAAAGAGCTTCTTGTTGAATTAATCGAAATCTTCTTAGATGATTGCCCTCAAAAAGTTAGTGAAATTAAGAAATGCTTTGAAATAAGTGATTTTGGTCAGCTTTCCGAGCTTTCGCATTCCATAAAAGGGGCAGCGGCAAATATTGGAGCGAAAAAGATTTCTTATACTTTTCTTCAGGCTGAAGAAGCCGCAAACTCTCAAAACATAGACGGCTTTGGTCAATTGATTGAAAGAATGGATCAAGAATTTGATGAGTTGACGCAATATTTTCCAGAGCTTAAGATAAAGCTGGCTTAAACAATCCATCTCATTGTTCAATTAATAGCACATCTTTTATCTTAGAAAAAATGTTTTTAAATTGTAGAAATGTACAAATTCCTTTCCTATTTATTTCTTTAAGAATTTTTATTTATGCAATAGGTTTTATGTAAGATTTCAGCTTTAAGCCGTAAACCATTTGCAGAAAAGACCTCATGAAAAGCGTTTGCAATCGAGTTGTTAGTTTTCTAGATTCTATGTCATCAATAAAGGTTTTTGTATTTTTAATGGTTGTTGGATTTATTGTGTATTTTCAGGCGTCATCCTATCCTTTTGTGCATGATGATTTTATTTTTATTGTTGAAAATCCGCAGGTTAAGCAAGTAGATGGCGTTAAAGAAATATTTCTAAAGCCAGCTGCATTCGAGCAAGGATTGGGCACGATAAATTTGTATTATCGACCAGTCTTAGATGTTTTGTATAAGCTTCAGTATCAAGCCTTTGATTTAAATCCAATAGGGTATCATTTAACTAATATTCTCATCCATATTATTAATAGTTTTTTTATTTTTTGGATAGTATTTTTCTTTTTAAAAAGAAAAAAGTCTGCTATTTTTTCAGGTCTTTTATTCTTATTGCATCCTGTTCAATCTGAAAGCGTTTGTGCTATTGCTGGCGTCTCTAATCTTTTGATGACGTTTTTTTGTTTGTTGAGTTTTATTTCTTACCTGTATTACCGTAAGTCTGTAGTGAAAAACAAAAACCTTTTTCTTGTTTATTCTGTTTTTCTTTTTTTTGCTGCACTTTTGACAAAAGAGAGAGCCGTTGTTTTTCCGTTGTTAATTTTGACTTATGAGATCGTGATGAGCAATTTTAAATCGATATCTGCTGGAATAAAACAGATTTTCTTGAAAACGAGTTTGTTTTTTATTGTTTTGTTTGGATATTTTTATTTTCGTCGACTTGCCCTTGGAAAATCACTGCCTTCTTTAGGGTCGAACTTAAATGAATTGGTTTTAAGAGTTTTATCCATTCCACAAACTCTCTTAGAATATTTTAAGATTCTTATTTTTCCAACTGATTTACATTATTATCGTAGTCATGATATCTTGCAGACATCAATATGGGCGAGTGTTGGTTTTTTTGTTCTTTTGTTTGCGTTGATTTTTGCAATAAAGTTTTTCTTAAAACGAGATAAGCGTGTTGCTGTCTTTGGATTATTTTGGTTTTTTATTAGTCTTCTACCTGTTTTAAATATTATACCGCTGATCAATGAGTATTCTTTTATTCTAACATCAGAACATTTCTTATATTTTTCATTTCTTGGGTTTGCGTTGGTTTTATTGGTCTTCTTAAGAGAAATCAGAGAAAGAATTTCATTAAAGAACTTTAATCTTTTTTTATGTAGCTTCTTTATTGGAGTTGTTGTAATTTTAAGTGCGCTAACAGTGCATCAAAATCATTATTGGCGAGGAGAAATTCCTCTCTTTGAGCGAACGCTTGAATTTGAAGAAAGATTTGGTCGCATTCGCATCCTTTTGGCTCGTGCATATTATTTTGATCAATCCTATGATAAGGCTATCGAGGAATATGAAAAAGCTTTTGAAATTATGGATGGTTATACGCGAAAAACAAAAGGTACAGAAGTATATGATGTTTATCAGAAGTTTATAAAAGAAATCTATTTCGATTTAGCTCATTGTTATAGTTCGAAGATGGATTTTAGTCGTTCAATTGATCAATACAATAAGGTGTTAATTCTCGATCCACAAAATTCTGAGGTTTATAACAACATTGGAATTAATTATTTTTATCTCAATGATATTGATCAAGCTATTTCTTATTTCTCCAAGGCGCTTGAGATTGATCCTGGGAATATATTAGCTAAGAGAAATTTATCTTTGTGTCATGAGCAGGAAAAGAAATAAAAAAGGGTTACGAAGGAAAAGGTAGGAATATTCTAATGTAAGCTAGCGTGATCTGAGACGTTCTTTGTTTGCGCGAAAGCCATCTGCTCCTAATATCTTTTTAGCAAGTTCATCTTTATCCGCACCAATATCAAAATCGTATTCAATAATGGCTAAAACTCGAAACATGTCTTCAAAAGTATTGTCAAGCATCTGTGGGTTTTGCTGAGCCATGCCATCAATCATTTGAACATAGAATTCTGCCGGTTTACTAATTCTTGCGCCTTGCTTTGCAAAGAAATCAACATAACTTTTAACAATAAAAGTTTTTGGTTCGACATCTATAATCAGCGCCCATGCATGACTAGAATTCTCAAGAGATTTTAGAACATCTGAGATGTCTGCGATTTCTGTTGGCTGAGAATTATTCGGAATTGTTATTTCTTGTTGAATGGGAATGCTCATTTCGATCTCAAGTCCTTGATGAGCTTGCGCAATAGCGTGTTGAGCAAGTGCTGCTTGCTGTAGGGTTGCTTGTTCCAGAGCAGCTTGTTGAACGACAACTTGTTGAACAGCCATTTGCTGCATAGCTGCCTGCTGCATGGCTCCTTGCTGCATCGTCTGCTGTTGCATTGTTTGTTGCTGCTGTTTTACCGCAGCAACGGCACCTGCCTCGACAGAAGAGCATAAAATAAAAAAGAGAAGCGTTGCTTTGATTAAGTGATTCATAATTTTAAGGTATTTTTATTTTGGAAAGAATTTCTTTGACCGGATGTAGCTTATTGAGTGCATAGAAATGAATTCCAGGCGCACCGATTGATAATAGTTCTTGGCATTGTTGAATGCAAAAATCAGTGCCTTTTTTTAAGACAGCTTCTTTGTCATTTGCTATAGGTTTAAATATTTCATGAATTTCTTTTGGAATGCTTGTTCCGCAGATATCGCAAAATCGGCAGATGCCATGATAATCTGTAATAGGAAAGATGCCGGGAATGATGCGATTCTTGATCCCCAACTCCTTGAGACGTTTAGCATAGTGAATATATTGATTGTTATCAAAGAAAAGTTGTGTGATGACGTAGTCGGCGCCGGAATCTATTTTCTTTTTTAAATATTGTGCATCTAAATCTTTGTCTGAACAAGAAACGTGACCTTCAGGAAATCCTGCTACGCCAATGTTAAAATAATCATTATATTTTGTGCGGATGAAATCACAAAGTTCGTAGGTGTATTTAAAGTTATCATCGGTTGGTTGCCACTCAGGATTTTCTTTTGGTGGGTCTCCACGCAAGGCTAGAATGTTTTGGATGCCACGCTCTTTGATATCTTGTAAAATTTTATTAATTTCGGACTTTGTGTTCAAAACACAAGTGAGATGTGCAACCCCTGGAATTTGGTGTTGTTTTTCGATGTGCTCAACAATGTCTAGAGTTTTATCGCGACTTCCGCCACCAGCTCCATAGGTGCATGAAATAAAATCAGGCCCGATATCTTTGAGAGATTCTATGGTTTTTAGAAGATTTTCGTAACCTCTGTCTGTTTTTGGCGGAAAAAGCTCTAAGGAGAACGTTGTTTTCTTATTTTTGAATATTTCAGATAATTTTTTCATAACGCTATGCATTATAACATGTTTGGAGCTTTGTGCCTATTTTAAAGTGACATTTCATGAATATTTGGTATAATAGCCCTCGTATTAATATATATATTATAAGATCGGAGACATTGCATGAAGGGAATTATTCTCGCTGGGGGAAAGGCTACTCGATTATATCCAATCACAAAGACTGTTTCTAAGCAGCTTTTGCCTGTTTACGATAAACCAATGATTTATTATCCGCTATCTGTTTTAATGTTAGCAGGTATACGAGATATTCTTATTATTTCAACTCCAGAAGCTTTGCCTAGTTTTAAGGGTTTACTTGGAGATGGAAAGAGTTTGGGTGTTAAAATTTCTTATGCGGCACAGCTTAATCCAGGTGGCATTGGGCAGGCTTTTGTCATTGGCGAAGAATTTATTGGTAAAGATAACGTGTGTTTAATCTTAGGAGATAATCTCTTTTATGGAGACCACTTATCTCAAGCTCTTCAAAGTGCTTCAAAGAAAAAGAAGGGTGCTACTATTTTTGGATATTTAGTTAATGATCCACGAGACTATGGCGTTATTGGGCTAAATGTTAGAAATAGAGTTGTTTCGATTGAAGAGAAGCCAAAGAAACCTAAATCAAGCTGGGCGGTAACAGGGCTTTATTTTTATGATAATGATGTTGTAAAAATTGCTAAAAAGATAAAGCCGTCAAAACGAGGCGAAGTCGAGATTACAGATATTAATAAAGTTTATTTGAAGAAAAAGACGCTTGATGTTCAGTTTTTAGGACGAGGACACGCGTGGTTGGATACAGGAACGTATGAGTCTTTGATTGAGGCATCACTTTTCATTAAAACAATTCAAGAGCGACAAGGGTTGAAAGTTGGATGTATCGAAGAAGTTGCTTATCGTATGGGATTTATTTCAAAGAATCAACTAGGTAAGCTGGCCGAAGAATTTAAAACGGAATATGGCAGTTATTTAAAGCGAATTGTTAAAGGGGATGGTTGAACATATGCCATTTGAATTCAAAAAATTAGAAATTCCAAAAGTTGTTCTTATTGAACCAGAAATCTTTGGTGATAACAGAGGATTTTTTACTGAGCTTTATAAAAAAACAGATTTCTTAAGTATGGGAATTAATGCTGATTTTTCTCAGGTAAATTGTTCATTTTCAGAAAAGAATGTTTTAAGAGGTCTTCATTATCAGAAAAATCCTTTTGCGCAGGCAAAATTAGTTCGTGTTTCGAAAGGAAAAATTTTTGATGTGGCTGTTGATATTCGCAAAGGATC
>CAZYOA010000016.1:0-30240 GCA_964648665.1 uncultured Planctomycetales bacterium
CAAAAAGATAGAAGAATTGTAAATATTGCATTAACGCGTAAAGGAAAGAACGTTATAAAAAAGATTCATAAAACAGCCATGAAGAAATGGAAAATTATTTCAAATATTCTTTCCATTAAAGATCAAGAAACTCATATTCGTATATTAAAAAAGATTTTTAAAGGTTTGGATGCTTATCATTCGAAATAAAATATTTTTATTTGTTTTAATCATTTCTATTTTTATGACGTTGCCTTTCTTTGCCTTAGCGCAGACAGATATTAGCGACATTATCAAGAGTGGTATTTCTGTGGGTCAGGCGTGCATTCTTTCTATAGATGAAGCTAGCCGGCTTGCACTTTTAAATAATTTTGATATTCAGCTTGCTCGCTATGACGCTAAGATTTCTAAGACAAGAAAAGGAGAGTCGCAATCGATTTACGATACAGTTTTGACAATTGGCGCTGCGTATCATAAGGATAAATCGCTTAGTTCTTCAACGCTGGCTTCAGGGAAAGCAGTTAATAATGATTATAGCGTTGGAATTAGCAAAAAACTTTCATCAGGAGCAATAATTAGTATTGATCAGGTGAATAATCGTCAATGGACAGAATCAAGCGCTGTTACGATGAACCCTTCTCATGATTCATCGCTAGGGATTACTGTTGAACAAGAGTTAGGAAAGAATTTCTTTGGTATTCAAGATAGAGGTGACGTAAAGATTACGCAAATTGATATTCAGAATTCAGAATATTCTTCTTTAGATAAAATTGAGAAATCGCTAGCCGATGTTCAAGTTGCTTATTGGGATTTAGCGCTAGCTTTTGATTTGTTGAGAATTGAAAAAGATATGTTGCTTCAAGCTGAACGTCTTTATTTGATTAATAGAGAAAAACTGTCTGATGGCCTTGTTGAAAAACCAGATTTTTTGGCTTCTGAGGCAAATTATAAGCAGCGCATTTCTGATGTTGCTATTTTAAAAAATACAGTTGAGACAAAAACAAATGTATTAAAATTGAATCTTAATTTAACACATGACATGTCTGATATTATTCCGGAAAATCAATTAGCTTTAAATGCTCAAGAGGCAAGAATTGAGGCTTCTTTGATTAATGCATTTGACCATCGTCGAGACTATAAGCAAGCTCTTAATGATGTGCGCATGCGCAATATTGGGATTTCGATGAAGAAAAATAATGCATGGCCAGAGATTAATCTTAAAGCATCGTTAGCTCGAAATGGGTTGGGAGGCGATTTTAATGAATCTATTAAAAATATTTCAAAGGAAGATCATCCTGATTTCTCGGTATCTTTGAATGTCGTCATTCCTTTAGAAAACAGAAGCGCAAGATCACAATTAAAAAAGGCTGAATTTCAAAAGGCTCAAGCTTTAATTGGGTTAAAAATGACAGAAAAAACGATTATGATTAATGTTGTTGATCAAGTTCGGTTATGTAATACGCTTTTAGAGAAAGCAAAACAACAAAAAGAAATTGCTGAACTTCAAGCTCAGAAGCTTAAGGAGCAAGAAAAGATTTTTAGTTATGGCAGAGGTGATGTTGATACCATTGTTCGATATCAGGGGGATGCGCTTATGGCACAAAAGCAAGCTGCGCAAGCTTTATTTGATTACAAAGTGGCGTTAATTAATCTGGATGTTAAGCAAGGTATTCTGCTTCAGCAATACTGGCAAGAGGGGATATAGTGAAATTAGCTCAATTTTCAGTTAAGAATTCAACATTAGTCAATTTAGTGTCTTTTCTCATTATATTTATGGGAATATTTGCCATGTATAATTTAAGAAAAGAAGCTTTTCCTGCTGTTGATTATGATCGCGTTATTGTTACGACTTCTTATCCAGGTGCGCCTGCTGATGATGTGGAAAAGTTTGTCTCTATTCCTCTTGAAAAAGAGATTAAAGGGATTAGCGGGATCAAGGAAATGAATAGTGTTTCTGAGGAAGGTGTATCGAAAATAGGCATAGAAATTGATCCAAAGGCAACAGATAAGAAGCAAGTTGTTGATGATATTGAGCGCGCTGTTGATCGTGTTCAGAATTTGCCAGAGGGGGTAAGAGACGACCCTTCTGTTTTTGAAATTAAAAGCAAAGAAATTCCTGTTCTTGAGATTTCTATTAGCGGAAATATTTCCGATGTTAAGCGAAGAGAGTATGCCGAAAACTTAGAAGAGTTGATTCTTGATATTTATGGTGTTTCAAGTGTCAACCGAATGGGCTGGCTAGATCCTCAGTTTCAGGTTGAAGTTAGCCCTGGCAAGTTAAAGGATTATCATGTTTCAATGAATGAGGTTATGAGTGCTTTAAGGGCAAAGAATGTTACTTTGCCAGGCGGTCATTTAACGACAGAGACAGAAGAATTTAATGTAAGAACAACTGGTGAATTTAATAGTGTCGAAGAGATTGAAGATGTTGTTGTGCGTTCCAATGATATGGGAAATCATTTAAAGATTAAAGATGTCGCCAATGTTGTTAAGACTTTTGAAGATGAAGAAAATGTTGCGCGAACGAATGGAAAGCGAACGCTTGGGATGGTTGTTGTGAAGTCTGAGGGTGCAGATATTATAGAAGTTGTAAAAAAAGTTAATGAGACTCTTGATGAGTTTAGAACTACAGTTTCTAATGAAGTTGATATTGAGGTTGCTAATGATATGTCTTTTTATGTTAAAAGACGTTTAGGCGTTCTTCGCAATAATGGCTTTATTGGTTTTATTTTGGTTGTTATTGTTTTATTTCTGTTTTTAAGTCCTGCGCCGGCGATTATGACAGCTTTAGGCATTCCTATTGCTTTGTTTACGACACTCTTTTGCATGCATGCGCTTGGGGTTACAGTTAATCTTGTTTCAATGCTAGGGCTTATTATTGTTTTAGGCATGATTGTTGACGATGGGATTATTGTGTCTGAGAATGTGTATCGCTATGTCGAAGAGGGCATGCCTCCAAAAGAAGCTGCGATTAAAGGAACGAATGAAGTTGTTGCTCCGATTACGGCAGCTGTTTTGACAACGTGTGCGGCATTTGCACCACTTTTATTTATCCCTGATATTATGGGAAAGTTTATACGACAAATTCCTATTGTTGTCATGTTGGCACTAGGGGCATCTTTATTAGAAGCATTTATTATTTTGCCGTCACATTTAGCTGAATTTGTAAAAGGGAATAAATTTAAGAAAAAAAATGGTGGAAGGCGAAAAGAAAAAGGATGGTTTAAGAAGATAAGTAATTTTTATCTTCGGATTCTTAAGTTTACTCTTAGAAATCGTTATGCTGTTTTTGGATCTGTTGTTATTTTTTGTGTTTTTGTTGTTTTTCTTGCGTTTAGTTTTATGAAGATTATCTTGTTTACAGGTGAGGGAATAGAGGATTTTTATATTCGCGCTGAAGCAAAAGTAGGGACACCGTTAAAGAAAATGGAAGAGCTTATTGTTCCAATTGAGAAACTGGTTGAATCTCTTTCAGATGATGAGCGAGATTCATATAGAACTTATATTGGAGAAATTTCAGGAGAACGTGGATTCGATCCTAATACTAAAAAGGGCTCTCATTTTGCACAGATAACAGTTTTCTTGACGCCAGCGCAAAAACGAGGACGAACACAACAAGAAATAATAGATTTTTTACGTCCAAAATTAAAAGATATTGAAGGGTTTGAGAAGCTTTATTTTTATGCTCAAAAAGAAGGTCCGCCAACTGGGCGCGCTATTCAAGTTGGCGTTAAGGGTGATAATTTTGAAACGCTAGATTTAATTTCTCAAAAAGTTATTAAATATCTTGAAGGCATCAAAGGGGCTAATGATGTTTCAAGTAATTATATCTTTGGAAAAAAAGACCTTCGCGTTGTTGTGGACGAAGAGAAAGCAAAGAAATATTTTCTAACGGTTAACGATGTAGCAATAACCGTAAGAAGCACTTTTTATGGTGGAAAAGCTACGACTGTTAAGCCGTTAAAAGCTGAAGATGAGATTGATGTGCTTGTTCGTTTTCCAGAAGAACATAGAAACGATTTGAATGTTTTTGATGATATTTTAGTTGAGAATAGAATGGGGAACTTAATTCCTTTAAAGACGGTAGCTTCTGTAGAAAAAAAAGAGGGACTATTCTCAATTACCCATCTTGATGGTAAGCGTGTTGTTTGGGTAACAGGGGACGTTGACGGAAAGAGTTCAACATCGTTTTCAGTTAATGAATTATTGAAAAAAGAATTTGTGAATATCGAGACTGAATATCCTGGATATGTTTTAAAATTTTCAGGAGAATATGAAGAGCAAAAAGAAACGCAGGGAAATTTATTGTTTTCTCTTGTCATTGCTTTATTTTTAATTTTCATTATTTTGACAGCCATCTTTGGTTCTCTTGTTCAGCCGTTTATTGTTATGACGGCGATACCGTTTGGCATTGTTGGTATTCTTATTGCCTTTATGGTTCATGGAAGGCCTTTGACATTTTTTGCTCTTATGGGAGCTGTTGGACTAACGGGTATTGTTGTTAATGACTCTGTTGTTCTTGTTGATTTTATTAATCGATTAAGAAAATCTGGAAATGATCGACGTGAATCGTTGCTTGAGGCTGGCAGGGTAAGACTTAGACCTGTTTTGATGACAACAATTACCACAATTGTAGGATTATTATCTGTAGCTTATGGTATTGGGGGAGGCGATCCATTCTTAAAGCCTATGGGATTGGCTTTAATTTGGGGACTCTTTTTTGCAACTGGTTTAACGTTGATCATGGTGCCGTGTCTTTATGCAATCATTGATGATCTTGCAGAAAAAGTATTGCATCATTCAACTGTTAAAGTTGATGAAGCTGCGAAGAGAGATTTATTGTAAAGATAATCGGTCTTGGTGAAAAGCATAAACGTAGCATGCAATATATGATGGTGCTGAGAATAAAACTAAAGAAGTGATAACGGCGACTAAATATGTTGAATCAGCATGAAAGAAAGATTGTGTCATTTTCCATTCGTAGTGATGTCCTGCGAAGAGAAGAAATATTCTTGCAACAAAAAGCATTTTCCACATTGATGGATTTAAAAATCTTCGCTTAAAGCAAAATAAACATAAAGGAATTAAAGCTAAAGTTTCGACAATGGTATTGGCGATACTAAAGGTGTGCCAAATAAAATATGTTTTTTTAAATGCAATTAAGACTCGAAAATATTGATTAATAATGGAGTCTTCGGCAAAAAGCGTAAGTGATCGAACAAGAGTAGGAATGCAGTAAATAAAAAAGTAGATTATCCAAAACCAGTGAGTCTTTTTTTTCATAAACTTATTATGCCATATTTTTTAAAATAAATTTATTTTTTTGGTAATATTGACAATTTCCTTTTCTTTGGATGTATTTTAGGATACTATAAATATAAGAGTAGCTTGTTTAATTGAACTTCGACACGTTTCATGTGCGGAGTAAATTTGTACAAATAACTTAGCGTTCCTTGTAGTCGCGCAAGTTATGTTTTCATTTAAGGATTTATTTATGAACCAAGAATTTGACAATATTGTTGATGCTATATGCCTTGAAGATGATCGTTATAAAAGAGAAGCATATGAATTTATCATGGAAGCGCTTATGTTCACGCAAAAAAAGTTTCGTCGTGCTAAACATGTTAGCGGCCAGCAGCTTTTAGAGGGCATTCAAGGGTTTCTTGAGAATAAATTTGGCCCTATGGTTTTAACTGTTTTAGATCATTGGGGTGTTAAAACAACAGAAGATTTTGGGCATATTGTTTTTAATCTTATTAATCATAAGGTTTTAAGTAAGACGGAAGAAGATACCATCGAAAGTTTTTGTAATGGTTATGATTTTCATGAGGTTTTTCATGTTGGCTATAAAAAGCGTTTTGAAAAGCAGGTTAGCCGTATGAGAACTTTTTAATTAAATTGCATCCTCCCTTTAGAACTACACTTTTTTTAAAATGACAAATAACCTAAAAGAGATTTCTGTTCAATACGTTAAAGGCGTTGGGCCTAAACGCAAAGAAACACTTGAGCGCCTAGGTGTTTTTAATGTTGAAGACCTTTTTTATCTTTTTCCGCGTCGTCATGAAGATCGAAGAGAGATGACGCCATTGTCGCAAGTAAAAATAGGTCAGTGGCAAACGGTTAGTGGGAAGATTTTAAAGCATTCTGGGCGAAAAAGTTGGCATACCAAAAAACATGTCTATGAAATGCAGGTTACTGATGGAAAATCTAGAATTTTCTGTGTTTGGTTTAATCGGCCTTATTTAGATCGTTATTTTGAGACAGGTCAACAGATTGTTCTTTATGGGAAAGTGGATTTTTATAAAGACCGCCTACAGCTTGTTTCTCCGGATTATGAGGTTATTACCGATGACGAAGAAGATCGTTCTTTAAGCATTGGGCGCATTGTTCCGATTTATCCTTTAGCGCGAGGAATAACGCAGAGATATCTTCGAAAGATAATGAATCGATGTTTGGATAAATACATTACATCTGCTGTTGATGTTCTTCCTTGTGAGCTTCGCAAGAAATATAAGCTTGATAATTTAATAAAAAGTTTACAGAATATTCATTTTCCAGAAGACGAGAAAAGGCAAGCCATTGCCTTTAGGCGAGTGTCGTTTGAGGAATTCTTTTTATTTCAGGTTTCTGTTTTGTTGCGCAGGCAGAGTATTATTCGCAAAAAAGGCGTTGCACATAAGATTACAAATAAGTTTAATAAAGATTTCTTAAATCTTTTCTCTTTTGATTTAACACAAAGTCAAAAAAGTATTATTGAAGAAATTAAAGGTGATTTGTCATCTTCTAGCCCTATGCATAGACTTTTGCAAGGGGATGTAGGATCTGGAAAAACAGTGGTTGCTTTTTTTGCTTGTTTGACATCTGTTGTTAATAAAAAACAGTCTGCATTTATGGCGCCAACTGAGATTTTGGCTCGTCAACATTTTGAAACATTTAAAAAAATTATTCAGAAAACACCATTTTCAAAGGTTCGCATTGAAATGCTGATCAATGAAACAGATAAGAAGGAAAGAGAAAAGGTTCTTAAGAAAATAAAAGATGGAGATGTTGATATTGTTATTGGAACACACGCTCTCATCCAGGAGGCTGTGGCTTTTAAGAATTTAAGTGTTGTCGTTATTGATGAACAGCATAAGTTTGGTGTTCGTCAAAGAGCGCTACTTTCAGCTAAAGGAAAGAGTCCAGATGTTTTAGTCATGACAGCAACTCCGATTCCGCGCACGTTGTGTTTAACGCTATATGGAGATTTGGATGTTTCAACGATTAATGAAATGCCTCCGGGCCGCGGCAAGATTGAAACAATATTATTTTCTCATCAAGATGCACAGCAAGCATATAGTCTTGTTAGAGAATCTGTTAAGAATGGTCAGCAGGCGTATATTGTTTATCCTATTATTGATGAATCAGAAAAACTTGATCTTAAATCTGCCGAACAAATGTTTAAACAATTTCGAAAAGAAGAATTTAAGGAATTCAAGATAGGTCTTTTGCATGGTCAGATGAAAAAGAATGAAGCCGCAGAGGTCATGACTAAATTTAAGAAAGGGAAGATTCAAATTTTAGTAGCGACAACAGTTTTAGAAGTCGGTGTTGATGTGTCAAATGCAACAACAATGCTTATTGAGCATGCGGATCGTTTTGGACTTTCTCAACTTCATCAGCTTCGAGGGCGAATTGGGCGCGGGCGAGAAGATTCAAAATGTCTTTTGATCGCAGAGCCAACAACGCAAGAAGGTCAAGCGCGTATTCAAGCGATTTTATCAACAACAGATGGTTTTAAGATTGCTCAGGAAGATTTGTTGATTCGTGGGCCTGGAGAGTTTTTTGGTCGACATCAGCATGGACTTAGCGAATTAAAGATTGCCAATCCTCAGGCGCAATTGGATATTTTAGAGCAGGCACGAGTTGAGGCTACTGATTTGACAAATCAAGATCCACAGTTGAAAAAAGAGCAAAATACTGCTATAAAGGGTACAATATTAAGAAGGTATCCTAATTATTTAAGAAATATTTTATCAGGATAAAACGGTTATGGATTCCAACTCGTTTTGCTAGGTTGTAAGATGAATAGGATAAAATTGCATAGGCTGACTTGACGCTTCTATTGGTTGCGTAAGTTAGGTTCTCATTTAAAGGAGAAATAAGTGAAGATCTTAGGTGGAAAACTCAAAGGGCGTAACTTTTATATGCCACATGGCATACGTCCAACTTCAGATATTATTCGAAAATCTGTTTTTGATATTTTGGGCCAGGAATTAGAGGGGTTAAGCTTTTTAGATCTTTTTGGTGGAAGCGGAGCTATGGGTCTTGAGGCGATGTCTAGAGGGGCGAAAAATGTTGTTTTTGTTGAAAAAGATATTAAATGTTTTAAAGTTATTGAAGAAAACCTGACTATTCTAGAAATACCTTATTATGAACGAAAAGATCGTTATTTTGATACATTCAAGCTTGATGCATTTGCAGCAATTAAGCAATTTGCTAAGAAAGAGAAGCAATTTGATGTTATCTTTGTCGACCCGCCTTATAGTCGAGAACTAGCAAAAAAAGCCTTGAAAACCCTAAGTGCTCATGATATAGTACACCCTAATTCTTTGGTAGTGTTTCAGCATGATAAAAGAGAAGGTTTACCGGATCAACAAGGCCGGTTTTCGCTTTTAAAGACTCGAAAATATGGTGCTTCGCTAGTGACAATTTATAGGAGTAGTTGAGTAAGTGAATAAATTAGCTATATATCCAGGAACATTTGATCCGATTACGTATGGTCATTTAGATGTAATTCAAAGAACTGCGCATATTTTTCCGCGCGTTATCGTTGCTGTTGCCGCGAGATCTCGAAAAAATCTTATGTTTAATCTTCAAGAACGCATGGATATGGTGTGCGAGGGAGTAAAGGATTTTAAAGGGGTTGAGGTTGAATCATTTAATAGTCTTGTTGTTAATTTTGCGCGTGAAAAGAAAGCTGGTGTTTTGATTAGAGGTCTTCGTATGGTTTCTGATTTTGAGTATGAATTTCAAATGACTTTAACAAATAGACGCTTGGCCGAGGATATTGAGACTGTTTTTTTGATGCCATCAGAAAAGCATTCATTTATTTCATCGACTCTTTTAAAAGAAGTTTCAACGCTTGGCGCTGATGTTTCAAGTTTGGTTCCAGATTTTGTTGAAAAAAAGATTAAAGAAAAACTAGTTTCATGAAAATTGCTGTAAAAGACATTCCGCCAAGTGGACTAGATATTGATGGAGTTTTAGAAAAAGAAGACTTTACGTTTGAAGATGAAAGCATTGAATGTATTTCACCCGTTAAAATAAATGCACGCCTTGAATGTCTTGGAAGTGTTGTATCGGCTAAAGTGAGCATGTTAGCAAACTTTTCTGTCTTATGTGGTCGATGTCTTCAATCTTTTGAGAGTGAAATTGAAAAAGATGTTGTTTTGCATTATGAGTTAGAAAAATGTGGAAATTATATTGAACTTGGCGAGGACGTTCGCCAAGAAATTCTTTTAGATTTTCCCTCTAAAATTCTTTGCTCGGATGATTGCAAAGGTATTTGTGTGCACTGTGGAACAAATCTAAATGATAATAAATGTGAATGTAAAAATAATAGCTAGCATAAGCTTAAGAATAAAAAAAATAAGGAACTTTTAAGGAGATTATTGATGGCACATCCAAAAAGACAGCATTCAAAACAACGTTCGAGAAAGCGAAGAACGCATTACAAGACAGAGGCGCCAACGCTTGGTGTTTGCTCTAATTGTAAGAAGGAAATCGCGCCTCATCGTGTATGTCCGTATTGTGGACATTACAAGGGTGAGCAAGTTGTTGAGATTAAAGTCAAAGAACCAAAGAAAAAGTAAAGCTGTATAGTCTTGACTTGTATCGCTAGGATGCGATTCGAATAGGATAAATTTGCGCAGGCTGATTTGACGTTGTTTTTGAAGATTTCCGTAAGTCAGGTGCTCACTTAAAGGAATTTATTGTGAATATTATTGTTGATGCTATGGGCGGAGATCATGCACCTTATGAAGTTGTTAAAGGTGTGGTTCAAGCGATTGAAGAGTTTGATGCAAATGTAACTTTAGTGGGCGTTGAAGAGAAGATTCGCGCTGAACTAAAAAAATATAAATATTCATCTGACCGCATTGAAATTGTTCATGCACCTGAAGTTATCGGTATGCATGATCCTGCAACATCCTCTATCAGAGGAAAAAAGAAATCTTCTATCACATCTGGCGTTAACCTTCTTAAAAATTCAGAAAAATATGATGCTTTTATTAGCGCTGGCAATACGGGCGCCGTTGTTTGCGCATCAACAGTTCTTCTTAAAATGCTTCCTGGCGTTGAGCGACCGGCTATTGGTCTTGTAATCCCAACACAAAAAAATTTTTCTTTTCTTATTGATGTGGGTGCAAATACAGATCCAAAGCCACAGCATCTTTTACATTCAGCTTTAATGGCAAATGTTTATGCAAAGAAAATTTTAAATATTGAGAATCCAAAGATTGGGCTTTTGAATATTGGCGCTGAAGAAACCAAGGGAACAGAGTTTATGAAAGAAACGCATCGACTTTTGACTGAGCGTGTATCGAATTTTGAAGGAAATATTGAGGCGAATGAGATTTTTTCTGGTCGATGTGATTGCATCATTTGTGATGGGTATGTTGGAAATATTGTGATTAAGGTTGCTGAAAGTGTTATGGAATCTGCTGGTGCTTTAATTAAGAGAGAAATTAAAAAAAGTCCTCTTGCGTTATGGGGAGCATTTTTAATGAAGTCACGATTGTTACATATTAAAAAACATGCTGATTATACCGAATATGGCGGAGCACCTCTGTTAGGTGTTAATGGACTTGTTATGATTAGTCATGGGCGTTCTAGCGCAAAAGCGATAAAGAATGCGATTCGTGCGACGATTCGAGAGGTTGAAGATAACTTGATTGACAACATGATTAAAGAGGTGGGGTAATTTATGAAAAATATAGAAATTCTTTCCCTTGGACACTATGTTCCATCCAAGAAGCTAACAAACGCAGATTTAGAAAAGATTGTTGATACAACTGACGAGTGGATCACTACGCGCACAGGAATTAAAGAAAGACGTATTGCAGGCGAAAATGAAAAGACAAGTGATTTGGCGATTAAAGCCGCTCAACAAGCTCTTCATAATGCAAAAATTTCTGCATCAAAAATAGAACTTATTATTGTGGCGACAACATCACCGGATAGCAATTTTCCGTCTGTGGCTTGTTTGGTTCAAAAAGAAATTGGAGCAAAGAGTGCAGTTGCTTTTGATATATCGGCAGCATGCACAGGATATGTTTATGCGCTTTCTGTAGCGCATCAGTTTTTACTTACGGGAATGTATAAAAATGCACTTGTTATTGCTGCAGACCGATTAACAACGATGATTGATTGGGAAGATCGAAACACATGTGTTCTTTTTGGTGATGGAGCAGGAGCATGTATTTTGGCTAAAGGAAGACGGCAAGGAATTTTGTCAGAGCATTTAGAAAGTTTTGGTGAATACGGAGAGCTTATGAAAGTTGTTATTCCTGAAACCCGCCATCCTTCAAAACCAAAGCATGGATCAGGTCAGCTTCCATTTATACAAATGCGTGGATCTGAACTTTTTAAGATTGCTGTTAACTCTATGGCCGAGTGCACGGAGCTTGCTATTAAAAAAGCAAAGATTAAAATCTCAGATGTTGCTTGTGTTGTTCCGCATCAGGCTAATGATCGTATTATTGCAGGTGTTGCAAGAAAATTAAAAATTCCAAAAGAAAAAGTTTTTATTAATATTGAAAAATATGGCAACATGTCAGCAGCATCAGCAGCTGTTGCTCTTTATGAGGCTCGTGAAGTTGGGCGTATTCGTAAAGGGGATTATGCTGTCTTAGTTGCTTTTGGCGCAGGGCTTGTGGCAGGGGCAATGGTTTTAAAATTTTAAGAAGGGGCAACATGAAAGATGTAGCATTAATTTTTCCAGGACAAGGCGCACAAACCGTTGGCATGGGTAAGGCATTCTATGATAGCGTTCCATCGGCTAAGGCGGTTTTTGAGAAAGCTCAAAGTACTCTTGGCAATGACTTATTAGATGTTATTTTTAATGGTTCTCAAGAAAAATTAACGCAGACATCTTATAGTCAGCCTGCGATTGTTTCTTTTAGCATGGCGGCTTTAGCAGCTTTTAAAGAAAGTCCAAAATTTAAAGATATTAATCCAAAATTTACAGCCGGTTTGAGTCTCGGTGAATATTCAGCTCTTATTGCATCAGGTGCATTTTCTTTCGAAGAAGGTATTCGCTTAGTTGAACGTCGAGGAGCCTTCATGGAAGAAGCTTGCTCGATTAACAAGGGAACAATGGCTGCCATTATTGGATTTGATAAAGATAAATTAAAAGAAATTTGTGATCAAGTCGGTGCTCAGGTGGCTAATTTTAATTCTCCTGTACAGATTGTTATCAGCGGAGGGGTTGCAGAAGTTGAAAAGGCTTGTGTAATGATTAAAGAAGCTGGCGCTAAAACGGTTATTCCTCTTGAGGTGGCCGGTGCATTTCATTCTTCTCTTATGGCTCCAGCTGTTGATAAATTTAAAACCGAACTTGATAAGATTACAATCAATCCACTTTCCATCCCCGTTGTTAGTAACGTTAAAGCTGTTGGCGAAATAGATCCTGGCGCTGTTGCCGACAACCTCCCAAGACAAATTGTTTCATCTGTTCTTTGGGAAGATTCTGTTCGTTTTATGGTTTCTCAGGGTGTTGCTGATTTTGTAGAGATTGGTCCTGGTCGCGTTCTTAAAGGATTGATTCGAAAGATTGATCGCGGGCTTACTGTTCAAAACATTGAGACACCAGAAGACATAGAAGGCCTTGTTTTTTAAGGAAACCCTGCGTCGCTAACACTCCTCAGAGTAAATTTGGCCAATAAGCTTACGTCATAATATTTCTGTAAGCTTTGATCTCATTTAAGAATTTCTCATTTCAGCCTAATCAATACATTCCTAAAATTTCTAAATAAGTTCGTGATTCTGCACTTCGCTCACGCTATAATACTTATATTATTTATAATAATATATATACTTATATAGGTGTTTATGATTGGGCTTAAAGAAATACAAGAAATTTTGCCTCAACGTTATCCGTTTCTTTTGATTGATAAGATTGTTGAGTACGAAAAAGACAAAAGCTTAACAGCTATAAAGAATATTACGGGAAATGAATGGGCGTCTAAGCGAAGTGATCAAGAGACAGGTATTTTTCCTGAAGTTTTAATGATTGAGGCGGCTGCGCAGGCGGCGATTGCTTTTCATTCATTAAATAGTGGAAAAAGAAATAATTTATTCTTTTTAGGAAAAATAGAAGCTGAGTTTCTGGGCCAAGCTAATGTTGGTGAGGAGCTTATTGTAAATGTTATTTCTGCAAAGAGTATGGGTGCAGGTGGATATGTAAGAATTAAAGCTTTTGCTAATCAAAAGCATGTCCTAGATATTCAAATATTTTATGGTGTAAGGAAAAAATGATTAAGAAACCAGAAAAAAATGATTCACGGCGTGTTGTTATTACTGGACTAGGTGTTATTTCGTCTCTAGGAATTGGTTGGCAAGATTTCTGGAAGAATCTTTTAGCAGGTAAATCTGGCATCAGCAAAATAGAATCTTTCGATACTTCTGGATATGATCGTCATTATGGTGGAGAAGTTAAGAATTTTGATCCTTCTAAATTTATCTCAAAAAGAAAACTCCCCTATATGGGCAGAGCATCGCAGATGGCAATTGCTGCAAGTAAGCTAGCTTTAAAAGATGCTGCGCTAGATTTGAAATCATTATCAGAAGAAAAAATTGGAATCTGTCTAGGAACAACGATGGGGGAGTCTCAAATTTTAGAAGAGTTAAATAAAGATTTTATTTTTAATAGAATGAATAAAATTGATCCTAGTCAAATAACTATTTATCCAGCTAATATTATTTCTTCAAATATTGCTAAGGAGATTGGAGCTGGGGCTGATAATTATGTTTTCTCAACAGCGTGTGCATCTGGAAATTATAGCATAGGGTATGCTTGCGATCTTATTCGTTTCGATGCTAATAAAAGGATTTTATGTGGAGGTGTTGATGCTCTCTCTGGAATTGCTTTTACAGGATTTTGTCGATTATTATCTATGGCACCTGAAAAATGTCAACCTTTTGATAAGAATCGAAAAGGTATGATGCTCGGTGAAGGTGCAGGAATTCTAGTTTTAGAATCTCTGAGAAATGCTAAGAAGAGAAAGGCAAATATTTATGCTGAGATTTTAGGGTATGGTTTGTCTAATGATGTTGAGAGCATGACTTCTCCAAGCCCTTATGGTATTTCAAAGGCTACAGAAAGAGCTCTTCGAGAATCTAAAGTAGATAAGTTGCAAGTGAATTATATCAATATGCATGGGACGGGGACTTTAGAAAATGATCGAGCTGAATGTTTGGGGCTAAAGAAGGTTTTCGGAAATAATCTAAAGAAAATTCCTGTTAGCTCTATAAAGTCTATGCTAAGTCACACCTTAGGGGCTTCTTCTGCTCTTGAGACAATTGCAACTTCGTTGATGATTAAGAACGGAAAAGTTTTGCCAACAATTAATTTTGAAATAAAAGATCCGGAAATTGATATTGACTGTGTTCCAAATAGATACAGGGAACACAAGATTAACATTGCTTTAAATAATTCTTTAGCTTTTGGGGGAAATACGGCTTGTTTAGTTTTAAAAAAATATTAATTTACTATTATGAATAAAAAAAATATCTTTATAACAGGAGCAACAGGTTTATTGGGTGCGCATATATCTAAATGGTTTTTAGAGAAAGCTGATAGCTATAGATTGATTCTGCTTGTTAGAAAAAAGAATAATATTGATGCAGAAAAAAGAGGAATCGAGGCTCTTAAAAAGGTTGGTGTTAAGGATAGTGAGCATTTTAAAAGGGTTACGATTATTTCGGGAGAAATTGAAAAAGATAACTTCTCAATAAGTGAAAAGGAATATAAGTGGCTTACAGAAGAAGTGGATAGCATATTTCATTGTTCTGCAATAACGAGTTTTCAGTCTTCAATCGATGAGTGCAGGAGAATTAACTTAACAGGCACTTTAAATATTTTGCATTTGGCTTCATCGTGCAAGAAGAATGTATTAGTTGGACATGTTAGCACGTCTTTTGTTTTGGGAAAAAAGAATGGGATTTTAAAGGAAAAGGTAATTTCAAAGCTAGATTGGGAATTTAATAATCCTTATGAACAGAGTAAATACGAAGCAGAATTATTAATTAGCAATTATCGAGAAAAGAATTTTTCTGTTATTATTTTTCGACCAAGCATTATTATTGGTGATTCTCAAGCTGGGAAGATTTGGAATTTTAAGCTATTTTATGAAGCGATAAGATTATTTTCTTCTGAAGTTCTTGATGTTTTTCCTGGAGACCGTTTAACAGAACACAATTTTATTCCAGTTGACATTGCAGCAGAAATAATTTGTAATCTTGCATGCAAGGATGAAGCAGGAAAAGTTTTTCATGTGGTTAGTCCAAATAATTTGAATTGTTATAAAATGTTAAGAAAGGCTTCAGGCTTTTTTAAATATAAGAATCCTAAGTGGATATCTTTAAAAGAATATAAAGAATCCAGATTATCTTTTGTTCAGAAGAGGATAATTGATCCTTTTGTTCCATATTTTAATTATTTTGGGAAATATGATTCTAGGAAGACGTTTGAAGCTTTAAAAAAAAGGAATATTTCTTTGCCTAAAGTTGATGAAATTCTTCTTGAAAAGATGTTTTTATATTGTCGAGAATCTGGATATATAAAAAAATAAACGAGAGGTATGAATGCAGGGAGTAAGCTTATTATTAGCCGCAGTTTATATTTTTATTTTTAGTTTGATAGTTTTTTTGAAGAATAAATCTTCAGTTGTTAATATTGCTTTCTTTTGGTTTGGATTCTCAATCTTCTTGTGGCTTTTATTTTTTGGCTTAGCATGTTTTTTTCAAAGCGTAGAGCTAAAACTTTATTTATTTAAAGTTGGGTATATTGGAATAGTTTTTATTCCTGTTGCTTTTAATATTTTCGTCTTAAAGTTTTTAAATAAAAGAAATCCTCTTCTTGTTGGTATCAGCTTTGTTTTGGCTATTGCATTCATTGTTTTAAATTCTTCAGGAAATTTGTTTATTAACGGAGTGTATAAGTATAATTGGGGATATTATCCTAAAGCGGCTTTTCCGTGTCATTTTTTATTTCTTTTCTTTTTTCTTTCTCTTTTTACATATGCAATTGTAAAACTCGGCATATATAGTTTTATTTCTAAAGAGAATATTAGTGCTTTGCAGAGAGCGAAGATTAAGTATATCTTTCTTGGTTGCTTGTTTGGCGTTATGGGTGTTATTGATTATTTTCCAAACTATGGAATAAATGTATATCCTTTTGGCTTTATTTTTATGATTGCTTATCCTTTGATTCTTGTTTATGCAATTGTAAAGTATCGCCTTCTAGATATTTCTTTGGTTTTTACAAGAACAGGAATTTTTATTTTTGTTTATTCTTTTGTTCTTGGATTACCTTTTGCTATGGGGCTTGGTTGGAAACAGTATTTAATTTCTTGGCTCGCGGAATGGTGGTGGCTTGCCCCTTTGATTTCTTCAACCATTTTAGCAACAGCTGGACCTTTTATTTATTTGTTTATTCAAAATAAAGCTGAAAATAGACTTCTGAAAGATCAAAAAAGATATCAAGCAACCCTTAAGCAAGCTTCGTCGGGAATGACGCGTATTAAAGATTTAAAGAAATTGCTTAATTTGATTGTTTATATATTATCTCGAACAATTAATTTAGAGCATGCGTGTATTTATCTTTATGATTTTAATAAAGGAGATTATTTGCTTAAGGCAGCAAGGGGGAAAAGTTTAAATAGTTTTAACGTTATAGTTAAAAAACATTCTAATTTTATTCGATATGTAGAAAAAGTTAAGGTGCCAATTGTTTATGAAGAAATAAAGCAAAAAATGCAAGATTATGGTGGGCAAGAATACAAAGAAGTAGAAGAGGCGTTAAGGGATTTACAAGCTGAAGTTGTTGTTCCTATTTTTACAGAAAAAAAATTGATTGCAATGGGTGTTTTGGGAAAGAAGAAATCTCGAGATATGTATAGTCAGGATGATTTAGCTGTTTTTGTAATTCTTGCAAATCAGGTGGCTTTAGCGATAGAGAACGCGCAATTTTATGAGGAATCTAAAAAAACTCAGGCTCAGCTTTTTCAGGCAGAAAAGATGGCAACGATTGGAACCATGGCAGATGGTCTTTCTCATCAGATTAATAATCGTCTCCATGCCCTTGGTTTTATTGCAGGAGATGCTCTTGATTCGATTAAATTAAAAGCACAAGACGCTAATAAGTCTTCAGCAGAGATCAAGAATCTTTTATGTGATGTTACGGGAGCATTATTAAAGATTCAAGAAAATGTGCGCCAAGGTGGAGAAATTGTTCAAGGGTTGTTGCGCTATACACGAAAAGGCGAAGAGGGTTTCGGAAAGGTTGATTTTGATAATTTAGTTGATGCTTCTATCGAAATGGCGCAGTTTAAAATCAAGAAGGATCAGCTTGTGATCGTCAAAGACTATGACAAAAAGATTTCTGTTGTTAACGGCAATTTTACACAGCTTCAGGAAGTAATGTTTAATATCATTGATAATGCTTATGATGCAATTATGCAAAGAAAGACAGAAAAGAAAGAAAAGGATTATAAGGGAAAGATACAGATATCAACACGGAAAATAGGAAGTCTTCTTGAGATTAGTATTTTAGATAATGGGATTGGTATTAAAGAAGAAGATCAAAATAAATTGTTTACTCCATTTTTTACAACTAAACTTTCGAGTAGGAAAGGTACAGGTTTGGGCCTTTATGTAATTCGAAAAATTATAGAAGATAATCATGGAGGTAAAGTTTTCATGTCGTCAGAATACATGATAGGAACATTAACGATTATTAAGTTACCTGTATTTAATAAGTAAAAATTGGAATATTTTCTAAGCTGTTGGGATGCAGCTTAGAAAATATAAATTCGCGTAGGCTGACTTGACGTTTCCGAAAGGATTTGTAAGTCAGGCGCTTATTTAAGGAGCAGAAACAATGCCAAAGTTATTAATTGTAGATGATGAGCAAGATGTTAGAGAATTCGCAAAGAATTTTTTTGTTAAAAGAAATATTGATGTTAGAACAGCTTCAGATGGAGATGAGGCTTTAAAGCTTGTTGAAGAAGATAAGCCTGATCTTATGCTTTTAGATGTACGCATGGGTGAAATGACAGGTGTTGAAGTTTTGCGTGAATTGCGCAAAAGACAATGTGATGTTAAAGTTGTCATGGTAACAGGCGTAGAAGATCAAGAAGTTATTGATGAGGCAAAATCTTTAGGTGTTGTTAATTATGTGCATAAGCCCTTGGCTCTTGATGAGCTTGAGCAAATTGTGCTAAAAGAATTAGGATGAAGATATAGATTAATTCTTAAAAGAGATAAAATAATAAAAATATGCAATTAGATTATAAAAAAGAACTTGAAAATGCTAGTCGAAGCATGATCTTAGTACACGATCCTGCGACTTTGATTAAGTTAATTATTCGCTTGATTGTGCGAAAAGTAAAAGCAGATCATGCGGGTGTTATTCTTTATGATCCAGAAAAAGATGCCTATGTTTTAACACTGTCTGGAGGAAAAGCTGGTTTAAAGATTCCATCTGGTTTTGCTAAATTTGGTAGAGGCAATTCTTTGATTAAGATTTTTACAGATAAAAAGTTTAAGCCTTTTTTTCAGAAAAAAAATACACTTGCGGTTGATGATTTAAATAAGATGTTTTGGCAGCAGGGTGTCATTGGGGACAAAAAAGAAATTAAAGAAACTTTTCATGATGTCAGCTGCCAGATGTCAATGTTTAACGTTGTCGCGTGTGTTCCCGCTTATTTCAGAGACAATCTTTTGGCTCTTCTTTTGCTTGGGCAAAAAGACACCGGATCTTCTAGCTATGAAGAAGATGAACTTGGTTTCTTGTCTGCATTGGCTTCAGATGTAGCTATGGCGATTCAGAATGCTAATCTTATTAATGATCTTAAAAAAGAAGTTGATCGGAACAAAGCTCTGTTTATCAATACGGTTTTATCGCTCGCATCTACAATTGAGGCGAAAGATAAGTATACAAGAGGACATACCGAAAGAGTGACAAAATACGCGCTTTCTATTGCAAAAGAGTTGAGTAAGACTAAGATTATTGATTTGCCAAAAGATTTTATGGAAAATATCTATATTTCAGGTCTCTTGCATGACATTGGAAAGATTGGTGTACCTGAAAGCGTTTTGTGCAAAGAAACTAAACTTACAGATGAAGAATTTCTTCAGATAAAAGAGCATCCTCTTAGGGGTGCTGAGATTTTAAAGAATCTTCCTGAATTTGAACAGTGTCTCGAAGGGGTAAAATATCATCATGAGCGATATGATGGCAGAGGTTATCCCGAAGGTTTAAAAGGCGAAGACATTCCAATTATCGCTGCGGTCGTTGCTGTGGCCGATACATATGATGCTATGACATCAGATCGAACCTACCGAAAAGCTCTCCCAAAAGAAGTTGCCATCGAAGAAATTAGAAAGAATTCTGGTATCCAGTTTAATCCAATTGTTGCAAATGTGTTTGTTCAGATGCTGGAAGCTGAATAAGAAATGTTGTTCCTTGCCCGATATGGCTTTTAGTAGAAATTATTCCTTTATGATTTAAGATAATACGTTGTGTTATGGAAAGGCCTAGGCCTGTTCCACCGTCTTTCTTTGTGTAAAAGGGGTCGAAGATATGCTTTAATTCTTTCTTTGATATTCCTGATCCACTATCTTTGATGTTGATATTTAGAATATTAGTATTAATTTCTGTCTTTACTGAAAGATTCCCACCAGTTTTCATTGCATCGATAGCATTAAGAAAGATATTCAAAAATGCTTGTTTGAGCTGATTGGTGTCAGCTTCGATTAATATCTGTGAGTTGCTTGAATTAAATTTTCTGGTAATCTTAATTTTATATTTTATAAAGTCATTGTTTAGAAAATCCAAAATATTGTTGATAAGATTGTGAATGTCAATATTCTCTAGCGTCAGAGGAGAAGGTTTGGCAAATTCAAGAAGTCGATGAACAATGTTGTCAATATAATTAATTTCATTTCCAACAATTCGGCTAAATTTGTTTAAAAATTCTTTGTCTTCTAGTTTTTGAGGTAAATATTCGCAAAAAGTTTTTATAGCTGTTAAGGGATTTTTGATTTCATGAGCCATGCCGCTTGCAAGTGTTGCAACGGATCGCAATTTTTCTGTTTGTGTGATCTCTTGCTTTAATAATTCGTTTTCTTGCGTAATTTCTTCTCGCGTATTTTTAAAAAGTAATTTATCTACAAAAATTTGAATTTTGTTTCTTAATGGAACAAAGATGAGGCCTAATCCAAAAGCTATGATAATGCTTAGAGAAATAGAATGATATCCTAATGTTTTCTGAAGAATTTTTTCTATAAATATAACGGCTACTAAATAGAACAATGAAGTAGCGGCAATGAGGATAGAGTATATGATGCTTTTTTTGAAAATTACTTTAACATCCATGAGTTGATGTCGCAAGATTGCATAGGTTATAATAAAAGAAGGGATAATAATAAAGAAATTCCCATAAGGATATATGCTGATTTCTAGAGCAGGAAGGAAATTCAAGATTCCTCCTGCAAAACCTATAGAGGAAAACATTAGAGCTAAAGTTTGTTTTTTTTGTTCTGGGTAGCATTTTTTATAGTAGATAATGAGTAAAGAATGTCCTAGAGTTACGGTAAAGATCCAGACTATAAAGAATGTAAAATATATTTTATTTCCTATATGATAATAAAAAGAATTAGAAAATAAATAGACATTGTTAAAAAATTTTCCGGTGAGTGAAGCTAAGGAGAAGTAAAACCCAATTGCATATAGTGGATATATGTATATTTTTTTATTTTTATTAAGTAATATTAAGGTTGTGTGAAGGAAGCATCCACTTATGAAGAAAACAGGAGCAAGAGAAAGCTTCCAGAGAGTTTTTGCAAAGGCTGGATCAGAGTTTATTCCTATGAAAAAAGAGCCTAATCCCCAAAGAAAGACTGAAAGTATATGAAGCGAATAAATTCTGGCAATTCGTGTTTTAGAATTTCTAATAATTAAAACAAAAAGAGGCAAATACGTAATCGTTATTAATAATCCCGATATCGCAAATGCATTAAGTTTTATCATTTGCTCTCCATTTTATTTCTTCAAAATTGATCTAACGGTTGCTAAAACTTCATTTGATTTAAATGGTTTTACAATATAGCCAGAAGCGCCGAGTCGCACAGCTTCAGTAGCTGTTTCAACGGATTTATATCCTGTGACGATAATAACTTTAAGATCAGGATATTTCTGACTTATAATTTCAAGTATTTCGAGTCCGCTTGCTTTTGGCATTTTGATATCCATTAAGACAAGCGCAATATCTTTTGAATTTTCTAGAACTTCTAGGGCTTGTTCACCATCTTCAGTTAAAATAAGATTATAATCATCGCCAAGAATTAACTTAAGCGATTCTCTGATTCCTTCTTCATCATCTACAATTAGAATTTTTTTGGTGTCAGACATGTTACCTCCCTTATAAAGAAACTGGTGTTGCAACGCAAATGATTTTGACAGTTGTGCTACCTATATTTTCGAATAGATGGGGAAGGGAGGCGTCAAAATACAACGTGTTGCCTTCCTTTAGCGTATAAGTATTGTCACCGATTTTAATGGAAACAGAGCCTTCTAGAACGAAAAGAAACTTTTCGCTTGAACGCACTCCTTGTTCAATATTTGTTTTTCCGCCTGATTCAATTCGAAGCAAGATTGGCATCATTTTTTTAGATAAAACTTTGTTTGTGAGAATCTCATAAGATGATTTGTCACTATAATTAAAGAAATCAGCAGATGTTTCTTCATCATGCAAATCAACCTTGCTTGTTTCAAGGATAATATCTTGATAGAGGTCTGTAATCTCAACGCTGAGAGCTTTGGCAATTGCCATATGAGACTCGAGAGTTCCTGTCATTTTTAGGTTTTCTATTCGACTCAAAGTAGCTAGCTGCACATCACTTTTCTTGGAAAGTTCTGTAAGCGACATTTTTTGTTGTTTTCGAACTTCCTGAATTCTTTTTCCAATTAACATAGGCACTTATCTTCCTTATATATAATATTCGTGAATGATTATTTCTAAATAAATCATAGCATATTTTGATGAATAGTCAACACCATTTTGATTAAAAACAAATATTATTTTTAATATTCATGATGATATATCGTAAGCTGTTGCAATGGATCGTTTTGTGTTTCTAATAATATTGATTAATAATCAATACAGACTTGACAAATCATCAATATTGTGCTATTCTTGAAAATGCCTTCCTAAGGAGAACTAGATGGATAATAGCTTTAGAAGCAATTCTTCACAACCGTTCGATTCGGACAACAATATTTTTTCTTCACCACGCAGCGTTATCGCCCTATATACAAGCTTAAGAATTCTTTTAAAAATGCGAAAAGAATTAGGGCTTGAAGCAACGCTTGAATATTTGGAGAAAAATGTTAAAAATCTTGAAAGAAATAACATTCAAATGAAAAAGGCTGTTACTGAAGCCCTGTTATTTGTAAATACGAAAAGAATTTATGAAAAATCCATGTTTTAAAAATAATTCTTTTATTTTCTCTATGATTGCCATAATGCTTATTTTTGTGTTTGTTCCAATTTCTGCACATTCTTTTATTGAAAAGAAAGAAGATTGTGTTAATCGTGACGATTCATTGTTGGAAAACTTTGCATGGGAAAGAATTTTAAACGGGATTAATGAATTTGAAGTTGTATCTATTGAATTTCATCCAAATAAACAAGAAATAATTTATGTTGCGACATCTAAAGCTCTTTATGTATCAAATGATAAGGGAGAGAGTTTTTCTTCTGTGTTTTATATTAAGGGAAGTCAGGCAACGATTAGCGATGTCTTTATTGGAGACAATTCAATATATGTTGTATCTGATTCAGATGTTTTTTTTAGTTGTGATGGTAAAGATTGGAGAAAGATATTTAGCTCTGATATGTCAAGAAACCAGCGTTGCTTTTCTGTTCTAGATACAAAAGAAAGAATTTATGTAGCGACATCAATCGGATTATTTTTTAGGTTAAAATCTGATCTTGTTTGGAAAAAAATGACAGGAGAGCTTGGATTAAATCCAGTATTTTTAATTCGTAGTGAAAAAGATCGTATTTATGTATCAACTGAAAATAATTTATTCAAGTTTTTAGATAGAGATATGAAGGTAGAAAGGATCTTTTCTGGTTCGAGTTTTCTGCGCGATTCAGAGAATGTTGATAGTTTCGATAATTATCAAGATTTATTTTATTTTAGAGAGATTTTAGACTTTTCAATCTTAAGTTCAGGCATTTTTATGGCGACAAGGAATGGAATTCTTTATCGTTCAAATTCTGATAAATCTTGGAAAAATATTTCTGTTCAGGGTTTTTCTCCAAAAGATATAGTTTCCATTGATGTTGTTGATGAAAACCAGATGATTGTTGCAAGCAAGAAGGGTGTTTTTGTTTTCTCAAATAATCAATGGGCACAGCTTTACAAAGGAATGCTTTCAAGTAGTATTTCTTGTTTAGGATGCACTAAGCAGGGAGAAATTTTTGCAGGATCCCCAAAAGGTCTTTTTGCTCTTAAGAAACAAATAGAGTCTGTGAGAAGTTTTCCTGGGGATTATCGAAAGGTGAGGAAATTCTTTGAAAGTGAGCCATCAATTCAGTATGTGCAAAGAATGGCGATCGAATATGCGGAAGTCAGTCCAAATAAAGTCAAACAATGGCGACAGCAAGCAAAACGCAAGGCCTGGCTTCCGGATTTATCTATAGGAGTAGATGGAAATAAAAATTTAACAACATCAGATAGCGTTTATGGAAGCTATTCCTCTGGAGGCCAGCAATACGTTGGATCTGATGACAAAACATTTTATAACAATTTTGGATGGGATGTTTCTTTGTCTTGGGATTTAGGAGATATTATTTGGAATTCAGATCAAACGTCAATCGATTCAAGGTCAAAGCTTATGGTTGAATTAAGAGAAGATATTTTAGATGAAGTAACGCGTCTTTATTTTGAACGAAGAAGAATACAGATTAAGATTTTAACGGATAATGCACAAGAAATGCAAAATCTTGTTGATCAGCAAATGCGGATTGAAGAGCTAACCGCATTAATTGATGCATTAACCGGAGGACAATTTAGTCAAGAAATTAATTCTTCAAATTGAATTTCTATTTCTCACAACAGCTGCGGAAAAAGAAAAAAAGGAGACAATGTATGAAAAAAATGATGTTAGCTGCGTTATGTTTACTTTTTCTTTCGGCAAATACTTTTGCATTTGCGGAAGATGTTTACATGACGCCCAACGGCACAAAGTACCACAAAGAAACATGTCGTTTTGTTAAAAACAGAGAAACGGCAACGTTAGAAAAGAAAGAAGCTGTCGCCGAAGGGTATGAACCTTGCGGTCGTTGTTACAGAGAAGATCTTGTTTTAGAGAACAAGCCAAAGGAAGGCAAAAAAGTTGCTCTAAAACAAGGCGATCAAAAGGTAAAAAAGTAGCATCAAAATTAAATTTCTGCAGCTCGTTGATGAGAAAAAATAATCTTAAATAAGAAGGAGAACGAAAATGAGAAATAGAAAAATAGAAATAAGTTTAATTATAGCCCTATTTTTGTTCTCTGCGATTCCTGCTTTGGCAGGAGAATTTAAAAATAAGGATCCGCAGCCCAAAAGCCAAGGTAAAGAAAAGATTTCTGAATCAAAGAAGGATTCTTCTAGTAGTAAAATCTCCTCTCAGGGCAGTTCTCCGCAAAGCGGATCAAGCTCAAAAATGCTTTTTCAGGACAAGGCATTTGAATCTGTTGAAAAGTTGAATGTTGATCCTGTTACAGGAACGGCAACGATGAGCATTCCAATTAGTGTTCCTGCAGGTCGTTCAGGTATGAAGCCAGAGATTAATCTTTTGTATAATTCGGGCATGCCAAATAGCGCTCTTGGTTTTGGGTGGTCTTTTGAGCTTGGAAAGATTTCTCGATCTACAAAATATGGTGTGCCGAAATATAATTCAAGCGATGAGTTTATTCTTGTCCAATCTGGATCTCGTCAAGAGCTTGTGGATATTAGTGGAAACGCAACAGAGTTTCGTTCAAAGTTCGAAGGTTCTTTTATGAAAATGGAATTTATCAATAATATGTATTGGCTTGTGACAGATAAAAAGGGAGTGAAGTATTATTTTGGTCAAACTGAAAGTTCTCAAGTTGTTGATTCAGGAAATTTAGCAAAGATATTTGAATGGAATTTAGATTACATTGAAGATATTTATGGAAATTACATGACAATAACTTACACAAAGGATCAAAATCAACTTTATCCTAATGAAATTAAATATACTGGAAATATTCAATCGAGCTTGCCAACGTTTGCGACTGTTCAGTTTGAACTTGAAAATCGTCCGGATACTTTGTTTTCTTATCGAAGTCATTTTTTTCTTGGAACACAAAAACGCATTTCGACAATTCAAATCTTTGTAGAAGGCGATATTCAAAAGAAGTATCAAATTTCCTACACACAAAGCTTAGCGACGCAACGGTCACTTCTTTCTAGCATTACACAATTTGGAGATGATGGAACAACATCGGTTCCTGCTACAAGTTTTTCATATACGGAAGGTCAAAAAGGATTTGATACGGTTACAACAGGCTGGAACATTCCTTCAGAAGCACTTTTTGGAGAAATTCATCCAACATATGGAGGTGGAGATATAGATTTGGGAGTTCGTATAACAGATTTAAATGGCGATGGTTATCCTGACATTATTAAGCGTCATGAATATGAGGATGCTATGGGTGGAAGTACGTTTTCTGAACACACATTTTTGCATGATAAAAACCAATCTTGGGTTGAATCATCAACCGATTGGGTTCCTCCGTCAACACTTTCCAGTATCATAAACTCTACGATTCCTGGTAATATTATAGGTGGGCATGTTTTTCGTGATAATAATTCAAATGGAGTTTCGATTGTTGATGTTGATGGCGATTTTCGCCCTGATATTATGCGCCATTTTCAAGATATTCCTGCAAATGGAGGAGGAGTCATACATAATGAAGCGTATATTAATAATCAAATAAATGGATGGGCGTTAAATTCAGATTGGGTTTTATCGAATGATGGAGTTCTGCCAATGGCTTGGAAAAAAACACCTTCTCAGTCAAAACTGATTTGCTATTATCCTTATCATGAACATACTGGAAATGTTTTAGATGACGTTAACGGTGATGGATATGTTGATTACATTAAATCAAAAAGTAATGGATTCGGACCGCATACACATATGACATTTATTAGTAATCTTCCGGATGCAACGGGCTGGACTTATGATAGTTCATGGAATACGGATAATAATACTTATACTGATTTTGCCTATGGGGCAATTTTGATTGATTTAAATGGAGATGGTTTGAAGGATATTATGTATTCTAAAGATTCAACAGTGAAAGTTTATATGAATAATGGATTAGGCTGGGTAGAAGATTCAACTTCTGTTTGGAAAAATGAATTTGGGTATACAAATTTTAATGATGGCACAACGCAGTGCGCAGATGTTAACGGTGATGGTACGATTGATTTAATTGTTTCAGATGCCACAACTCACAAAATATTATTAAATACAGCTCAAGGGTGGGTTGTTGATCTTGATTGGAATGTTCCTGGAAATCTAAAGAATAACGGAACAAAGCTTATGGATATAGATGCCGATGGAATGCTTGATGCTGTAAAATATTTCACTAGTGGAACAACGCCTGAATTTCATGTTAATAAGGGTGAGGTTCCGGATTTACTTAAAGCAATGGATAACGGTATCGGAGGTGTTCGCACGATTGAATATGATTCAGCTTGTCATTATGGAAACACATTCTTTCCATTTTCGTCTCAAGTTGTTAAGAGCATGACCATGTCTGATTCATTGGGACAGTCTTATGAAATTCAATATTCTTATGCCGATGGATATTGGGATGCAAGCAAAAGAGAATCACGCGGATTTGGTTATGTCAAAATTATTGATGCTGATGGTAACTATACTGAAACGTATACACTCCAGGATGACATATATAAAGGAAGGACAGAAAAGCAAGAATCTTATGATGCGAGTGGAAATCTCTTATCAAAAATAGAAAATGTTTGGAATCATGAACAAGTTTCTTCAGGTGTTAATTTTGTTTATTTAGAAGAAAAAAATAGTTTCTTTTATGGGGGCAGCGTTAATGGTAAGCGTGGTAAGGAAAAATATTTTTACGAAGAATCGCCACAGTTTGGCAACGTAACTAAAACAATTAATTATGGCAAGGTTGATCTTTCAACCGGAGATGATATTGGTACAGATAGTAAAACCGCAGAGATTGAATATCATAATAATATTGCAAATGGTAATCGTCTTATTGGTCTTCCTAAACAATCTATCGCTAAGGATCATTCTGGGGTAATGATTAAAAAAACATCAATTTATTATGATGGCGCAACAAATCCAAACACGTTACCGACTGTTGGACATGCAACAAAAAAACAAGTATGGGGAGGAGACAGTCCAGGCGATCAAGATGTTATAACTAAATATACCTATGATGATTACGGAAATGTCTTGAGTGTTGAAGATCCAATGGGAAATGTTTCCTTTGTTGAATATGAAACTAATTACTATATTTTCTCAATGAAATCTCAGAATGCTTTGGGTCATGAAGTTGTTAAAGAGTATTATGGTGTTGATGGCGTTCCTTTAGATGATGGCGCAGGTTATCATGGACTTTGGGGGCAAATAAAACAAATTGAAGATCCAAATAATCAGGAGGGGAGAAAAACATATGATACACTCGGTAGGCTTGTGGCCACGGTTTCCCCTCTTGATTCGATTGATTTTCCAACAAGTTCTGTAGAGTACAATTTCTTTCCGACTCATGTTCAAATTATTTCACATCATCGTGAGAAAGCGGGACAGCTTGAAAGTATTGATACTGTTCAATATTACGATGGTCTTGGTAGGCTTATTCAAAATAAGTCTGAGTCTGGTTATGCATCAACTTTTACTGTTAGCGGACAGACTGAATATGATCAAAGAGGATTGTCAATAAAAAAATATCTTCCGTATTTCTCAATAAATCCTGTTGATGTGATCGATCCGATTGATTCAACACGGCCATTTGTTGAAATTGATTATGATGCTATGGGTCGTGCTGTTCAAACAACAAATCCTGATGGAAGCTATTCTAGTGTTTTATATGATGGATGGACAACAACATCGATTGATGAAAATGGACATAAACAAGTTTCTTATGCAGATGTGTTTGGGCGATTAATAAAAAAGGAAGAATATTTTGGGGCCGATGGAAGAAGTGAACATTATTCGCAAAATGCATATATTTTGTTTTCAACAACGCTTTATGGTTATGATTCGATGGGAAATTTAATAGAGATTCAAGATGCGCATGGAAATATTACAACAATTTCTTATGATATTTTGGGTCGAAAAATTTCTATGGATGATCCGGATATGGGCATTTGGGAATACGATTATGATATTAATGGAAATTTGATTTTGCAAAAAGACGCATTGAGTCAAGAAATTGAATTTGAGTATGATGCGTTAAATCGTTTGATTAGAAAAAAAGATCAATCTAATTTAGATGTTAGTTATTATTATGATGAAGAATTAGTCGTAGAACAAGCAGATGTTTTTTTACTGCCAAATATAAAATCTCCACTTGAAAGAAATGGAGAGCTAGAAGATGGGTTGATGATTAATGATCCAAATTCATTTTCGGTTTCAGCAGAGCCGAATTATGGCATTGGTCGCTTAACAAAAGCTGAGGATAATCAAGAGGGTGAGACTGATTTTTCTTATGACATTATGGGCAGAGAATACAAATCTGTTAAACAAATAGATTCTGTTAACTATAGAGTTAGGCGAAATTATGATTCGGCAAATCGTTTAAAAGAATTAACGTATCCAACACAGGATAAAATTGGATATGATTATAACGACGCAGGACAGATTATTAGTGTTTTTTCTATTGTTAGCAGTCTGCCGGATTATTTTTATGTTCAAAATGTTCTGTACAATGCATCCGGCCAAATGACCGAGATTCAATATGGCAATGGAAATGTTACAACGCATAGTTATGACAGCGTAACATTACGTTTGAATCAAATTCTTACCGTTGATTCAGCAGGGCAAACAATTCAAGATCTCAATTATATGTATGATTCTGCAGGGAATATTTTAGCAATCATTGATAGCGTTCACACCTCAACACAGGGATTTGTATATGACGAGCTTAATCGTCTTGTTGAAGCTCAGGGCAGTTATGGCGTAAAAACATATATTTATGACGAGGTCGGAAATATTCTTCAAAAAGATGGGCTGACTTTTACTTACGGAGAAAACGGAGCAGGGCCTCATGCGGTGACATCGCTCTCCGACGGAACAACGTTTTCATATGATGTTAATGGAAATATGACTCAAAAAGTCGACGCTGATCTGACGCATTGGAATTATGTGTATGATGTTGAGAATCATCTTGTTACGGTTAATAAAAACTATGCCTTAGCAGCCAAGTTTCAGTACGACGGGGATGGAGGGCGAGTAAAACGAACTTATTATTCTGGTTGGGCGGCGATAGATGAGCTTTCAAATGTCGATGCTGATGTTTTTGATTTAGAAAAATATCAACCGAATAACAAGAATGTGTCCATTTCTGTATCGGTACCAACGGCTCCGCAAGTGACAAAATATATCGGTTCGCTTTATGAAGAGCAATCGGGGAACAGTGTTTCATATATTTATCTTGGGAGCCAGCGCATTGCTCAAATTAGAAATGGCGATGTGATGTATTATCTTGCGGATCATCTTGGCGGAACAAATCTTTTAGCAGATGACGCTGGCGCTGTTAAAGAGTTGTGTGAGTATAAACCGTTTGGTAGTTTTTCTGTTCATGAAAAATACGGCACAACAAGTCAGACGGCATGGTTTTACTTTACAGGAAAAGAATTTGATGAGAAAATAGGTTTATATTATTACGGTGCAAGATATTACAATCCGGTCATTGGCAGATTTATTAC
>CAZYOA010000017.1:0-25082 GCA_964648665.1 uncultured Planctomycetales bacterium
GTTCCTCTTTTTCAGCCAAAATTTCTTTAGCTTTTTTAATGCTAAGAGATTTTCCATATTCATGGAAAATCTCTCTTACCGCATTAATGCCAGTTTGACCTTCTCTTTGATAAACATCTAAACGATTCATAGCGACACCCGCACGTTCAAAAACATGCTTCCACGCCTGATAATGATAAGGCATTGTATCGGTAATAACGCCATCCATATCAAAAATAATGGCCTTACATTGTAGATATTTCATTAAATTAGTATACATTGATATTCATGACATTCAAGTTGAAAACACTTCTTTTCGTGGTACACTTTAAGTATAAATATTTTTATTATTAGGAGGTATTATTTGATGAATTATAAAAAAATTGTTGTTCTTGGGATCGTTGCCTGTGTATTCTTGATTCTCTTTTCATCTTCTGCTCTCGCTAATAATCTTGCGATCGCGAATTTTGGCTCTTCTGAAATTGACACAACCAACGACACTTTAACGTTTACATTTGATATTGCCTGGGAAAACAGTTGGCGTAACGATGAAAATTATGATGCGGCTTGGGTATTCATGAAATATTATTATAGTAGTGAATATCATCATGCCACCATGGCTGCCACAGGAACCAATCCGACAGGATTTGTTGCGCCTCAAGGAAGTGAGATCGTTGTTCCACCTGACGGCATGGGATTTTTTATTCAAAGACACGCTAAAGGAACTGGTGATAATGATTTTGATACAGCAAAATTTGTCTGGGATTATGGGACAGACGGTCTTAGCGATGCCAACGTACAAACCGCCGCAACAACATTTAAAATTTATGGCATTGAAATGGTCTATATCCCTCAAGGAGGATTTTATGCAGGAGATGGAACATCTTCTAGCGTGACAGGTCAGTTTGAAGATGCCACCAGCGGAGATCCTTTCTATGTTGATAGCGAAGACATGATTACTCTAGGTGGTGGTGGCGCAGGCAGTCTTGGCAACAATAACGCAAGCGGAATGACTACTGCTGACGATTTTGATGATGGAACTAGCAAAACACTACCTGCAACCTTTCCCAAAGGATATAATGCTTTTTATATGATGAAATATGAGATTTCACAAGGTCAATACCGTGATTTCTTAAACACCTTAACTCTTGATCAGCAAGATACTCGCACAGCGGATGATTTAGCCAACAATAATGCTGCCGCACACTACATTATGAGTGGAAACAACGATTCAAATGTCGCGTATAGAAATGGTCTCTATGTAGCCGCTAATCCAGGAGTAGGAATTCCTTATGTTGTTTCTTGTGATGTGGATGATGGGGGCGACCCAAATCAAACTGATGACGGCGAATGGATAGCCTGTAACTATTTATCCTGGGCAGACACAGCGGCTTACATGGATTGGTCGGCCTTAAGACCTTTTACCGAGCTTGAATTTGAAAAAGCCTGCAGAGGACCGCTAACACCTGGTGCTAACGAATATGCCTGGGGCACCACAGGCATAACACAAGCTGAAGGTGCTGTGCAAAATCCTGGGGAAGCTTCAGAAGTAGCAAATACAACAGGTGACGGACTTTGCAACTACAATGGGGCAGGAACAGATATTAGCGGACCTTTAAGAGTTGGTTTTGCCGCAGCATCCAGCACTAATAGGGTTTCGGCTGGTGCAGGTTATTACGGGGTGATGGAACTAGGCGGAAATCTTTATGAAAGGCCCGTTACTGTAGGTAATTCTGCGGGAAGGGATTTTACAGGCATCCACGGTAACGGGGAGCTAAATTCTACAGGTGATGCTGATACTTCTTCATGGCCAGAGACTGATGCAACGGGCGCCGGGTTACGGGGTGGCAATTGGAACAATGATGCGACGAGCGTGCGAGTTTCCTGCCGTGACAATGCGGCGAGCACTGACAACCGCCGCGGTGTCAATTTTGGCGGGCGTGGGGTGCGCGTGGCGCCTTAGTCGGGGGTTAGCAATACTTAGAACTTGGGGTTTGGGGCAAAGCCCCAATAAATTTTATTAAAGAACAGATGCTGAAATAATAGTTATTAAATCGGTAAAATGTGAAAATGACTAGCGAGCAGAAAAAAGATATGTTTCAGATGCCACCCATAGTGGAGCGCTATTATGAGTTTTGCGTGTGGCTTCTTCCCAAGATAAGTAAGTTTCAAAAAGACCAAAAATATATTTTGGGTGTGCGCTTGCAAAACAATGCCTTAGATGCGTTGGAATATATATTGGATGCCGCTTTGAGCAATAAAAGTAATAAACGGCAATATTTAGAAAAGGCGATTTTAAAATTAGAACATGTGCGCTTTGCGTTAAGATTATCAGTTCAAGTCAGAATGATCAACGCGAAGAGCTACGCTTATGGCAGTGGACAAATTTTAAGTATTTCAAAAATTCTGGGTGCCTGGAATAAAGCGGTCAAAGATGAGTAAAAAGAGCGCGTCATATAAACAAATATATAGTATTGAAAATTTGATGCAGGCTGGACATCGCACATTGCTCGACGGACGAAGGTATAAGCGTGAAGGATCTTTTTTTAAGCTATATTACGAAAAACATTTGTTGCAAATACAAAAGGAACTGCAAAGCAAAACTTACAAGCCTGGCAAGTATCGTATCTTTACCATTTATGAACCTAAACAGCGCCTTGTGTTGGCCGCGCCGCTCAAAGACCGTGTTGTCCATCACGCCTTGCATGATGTGGTGGAGCCGCTTATAGATTCTAAATTTATATATGACAGTTATGCCTGTCGTCAAAATAAAGGAACCCATAAGGCTATTACGCGTGCTCAGCGCTTTCTTCAAGCCAATGCCTATTTTACACATTTAGATGTGAAAAAATATTTTCTAAATATTGACCACATGATAATTAAAAACATTTTAAAAAAACATTTCGTTGATGTTGCTATTTTGGATTTATTCGATGTGATTATCGATTCGCCATTGCCCAAAGATCAAAATGTCGATTTATTTAATCCTGTCGTGACGCCCAAGGGTTTGCCTATTGGAAATCTTACTTCGCAGTTCTTGGCAAATTTATATCTGAATGAATTAGATCAGTACGTGAAGCATAAACTCAGATGCCGTTACTACCTACGGTATATGGATGATTTTGTAGTTTTTGGTAATGACCGTAATTGGTTAAAGCAAGCCCAGCAATCGATCATTGCTTTTTGTGATAGTAAGTTACAGTTAGCGCTTCATTTAAAAGGGGGTATAAAAAATTATAGCGAAAGTCTTGGTTTTTTAGGTTTTAAAATTTATCGCAAGCATAAAAAGATAAAAGGTGTTAGCTTGAATCGTTTTATGCGAAAATATCAAGCTAAGAAGAAACTGGTAGCGTTAGAGGTAATTGATGACAAAGCATTGCAGCGAAGCGTGGATTCATGGAAAAATCACAGTTCTTTTGGCGATACATATCGTCTGCACTATTTTTTGAAAAATAAATACAACTTAACAATGATGGAAGATGCAATGCGTGAATAAACATATTTACGAATGTGTTTACACGGCAGCTTCCCATAACCCGGCTGCCGTTATCCTGTCCACTGAAGGAGATTAGGGGGATAAACAGACAATAGTTCTTGAGATGAGCGAATTTTGTATTTCTCATTTAACATTACATTAAGTAAAAGGGTAGGCAGTTTAAGGCGCCGGGTTACGGGGTGGCAATTGGAACAATAATGCGACGAACATGCAAGTTTCCTGCCGTAACAATGCGACGAACACTAACAACAACCGCAATATCAATTTTGGCGGGCGTGGGGTGCGCGTGGCGCCTTAGTCGGGGGTTAGCATCTTAGATAAGGATATCTAGCGGAACAAATTTTATTTTACGGAAAAATAAAAAGTCAGCATGAGAAAGGTTTTAGTCATCATGGTTTAAATTTTGACCTTTTTGGCAATCGTGAGATCAATTTTTACAGACGTGAAGAGTTTCGTAAGATATCGTTGAATTGCAAATTATGAGCATAGGATTTTGGTTAATTGATCCTGACGGGCGTTGCGCACGCACAGCACCGTAATTTAGAATTATTGACCTGCAAAATTAATTTTTTAAAGAATTTAACCAAGAAAAACTAAAAAATAGAAAAATATTGATTTGCAGAAGTATACATTATAGTGTATACTTTTATAGGAGGTAAGAATTATGACCGATACGTTAAGCTTAAAAGAATTGCGACCTGAATTACCAAGGGTTATTGAAAGCATTGATGAAAAGTTTAATCGTTTTATTATAACAAAAAGAGGAAAACCAGTTGTTGTTATGCTGGGGATTGGAGATTACGAGTCATTACTCGAAACTTTAGATATTCTAGAGGATAAAGAGACAATGAAAAGAGTTCGAAAAGGCGAATCTGACATTAAAGCGGGTAAAACTCAATCGTGGCAAAAGATAAAACGTTTACATGACAAAATTTAAGATTGAGCTGTCAAATCAAGTCTGTCGAATCCTTAGTCGTATGGTGACAAAAGATTTTCAATTGTACAAGCGCGTTGCTCGCGTCTTTGACGACCTTGAAAACAACCCCTACTTAGGGAAACCTTTAAAAGGACATTTAAAAGGCCGTTATTCATATCGCATTGGTAGTCACAGAATAATTTATCTTGTTAAGAAAGAATTACTTATCATCTTTGTTATCGATATTGGACATCGAAGAGATATCTATCAATAAAAAAATATAAAATTTTTTAAGTTCTTTTTGATTCATTGAATTCTTTGGGTTTACCTGACTACCGAAGAGCTTAATGAGCTAGCATTCCTTTAGACGCAACAAATCCCAAAACAACAAGCACAGTAAAGCCAATGGTTAGCCAGTTGAAATATTTTTCAATAAAGTCTTCCGCCTTATCTCCAAAGAAATAAAATATTGTCGCCACAATAAAAAACCGCATTGATCGCCCGACAACAGAGGCAACAAAAAATCCCAATAAACTTATCGAACAAACACCAGCTGTAATTGTAAATACTTTATACGGAATTGGTGTAAATGCCGCTGTAAAAACAATCCAAAATGAGTGAAGTGCATATTTCGCCTTAACCGCATCAAAAACATGCTGACTAAAAATATGCGGAATAAACAGTCCTTGGACCTTTGCCCAAAGAAAATAACCAATCGCGTAACCAATGATTCCTCCTAAAACCGAGCCAATGCTGCAAATCAAAGCATAAAAATAAGATTTCTTTGGCCTTGCCAAACCCATTGCAATCAACAAAGTATCTGGCGGAATAATAAAAAAACTTGATTCGGCAACGGCTAACAGGAAAAGGGCAAAAACAGCATATGGTGTTTTTGCCCAATGAATAACCCACAAATATAATTTTTTAAATATATTAGTCAACTCTTCTCTCCTGTGATTTTAAACAATTTCTGATTTGATACGCTATGATGCCAAACGCAACCGAAACATTAAGAGAGTTCTTGATACCCGACATCTCTATCTCTACAGCTTGATCACATAACTGCGAAACATCATCCGATATGCCTTCAATTTCGTTTCCCAGCACTAAGCATACAGGTTCTTTGACTATAATTTTCTCAAATGAAATGCTTGTATCGACTTGCTCTAAAACAAGAATCTTGTATCCTTGGTTTTTTAAATCTTCTATAAGTTCCGCAGCATTCTTTCTATGCTCCCAATCAACAACCGCCTCTGCACCCAAAGCCGTTTTTGAAATCATTGTATTTGGAGGAGTGCCGGTAATACCGCAAAGCCAAAGTTTTTCAAACCCAGCTCCATCGCAGGTGCGAAAAATAGAACCGACATTATAAAGAGAGCGAATATTGTTTAAAATGACGCACGCTTGAATACGTGGCTCTTTAATTTTTTGTTTTTGTCTTTCGACGATTTCTTGGTGTGTTAGTTTTTTCATCTTTTGAAACTAATTGCACTCTTTTCAGTTTTCCCCAATGTTCTTCATCAAGAATATATCCAACACAATTATGTGACCCACATCGACACTCATGTTCATGATAATCATCAAAACCATATCCATAATTATAAGAAAGCTCTTCACCTTTTTTTACATCACGCAAAGCAACAATCCAAATATGCCCATGAATCAAATGTGCTTCGCAATTTGGATGACAACTATGATTTATGTATTTAGCCGTATTATAAGCGACATTACCGTCGATATCATGACGCCTGTTTAATTCAAAAATATATACTGACCCATGCTCTTTGCTCTTTTTAGAATTATCGAGACAGAGAGCCCCACGTCTGTCAGACTCGGTTTTTGTAATCTTTTCTCCAACATACTCAATAATCCTAGCCTCTAATGGAATATTCTTTTTTGCAAAAATTCCAAAATTATGAATACTTGACTCCCTTTTTAAAACGTACGGACTTGTTGTTGCTCTCATGTCGCTGATGTCTCCTCATATCTTTTTTTTCCAATTTCAATCATTGGTTTATTTTGAGATTGACGCAAGCGATTTGAATCTCTCAAAGAAAATACGCAACCGCAGTATTCCTGCTTATAAAAATTTTCTTTGCGTGCAACTTCATACATCCTCTTAGATCTCTCATCTTTTCGCCAATTACAATCCCAATACAAAACATCTCCTGCAAACTTTGCTGCATCAAAACCAGCCTTATTAACATTGTCCAAATTTTTCCATCGTGAAATACCAAGCGTTGTTGCAAAAATCAAATAATTATTATTCTTTGCAAATAAAGCTGTTTTAAGCAAGCGCATATCAAAACATTTCTGACATCGCGCGCCCCCTTCTGGCTCTAAAGTTAAATCCTCAATTGTTTTCAACCAATGCGCAGGCTCATAATCAGAATCGATACACTCAATATTCTTTTTAAGAGCATACTTAATAACTTCTTGTTTTCTAAGAAAATACTCGTTTTTAGGCTGAATGTTTGGATTATAAAAGAATAATGTTGGCTGAATACCTGATGTTAACAAGTCTTCAACAATAGAACCTGTACAAGGTGCACAGCAAGAATGCAAAAGAATTTTCTTCTCATCTTGTGGAGCAATGAGCTTTTCCATACAGTTACCTTTTTAAAAAGTTAATTTTCACCTTGAAGATTATTATGACTTGCAATAACACGCCATTTGCCACCTTCATTTTTCCAGGTCATCGTATAGCGGCGAATTGAACTATTTCCAGCAGAAACATCATTTTTAGTAATTGTAAAAATACAATATTGAACAATAGCAATATCGCCATGAATAACAATGTGCTGTGGCTTTAAAGCGTGAATTAAAAACTTTGTACTTTTTGACCAAAATCCAACCCAGTGTGAAAGCCAGCCATAATCAACAGGATATGGACTTTCGTGGCCGAAACCAACAAAACGGGGGTGAATATAATCCTTAAAATCATCGACCTTGCCCTGAACAAGACAATCCCAATGATCTTCGACAGCCTTCCAAGCTTCTTTTTGTTCTTTTGTCCACTCTTTTGACAATGAAATATATGTTTCCATAATGCCTCCTTAAGAATCAAATTAAAACATATTTTAACACAGTATCTTTATATTGCAAAAAATATCAAACTTCTAGATTTATTGGCTTAGTTTCTTAGCCACGCGCACAGCCTGCACTCCATCCTGCGAATATTCTGCGCCAAGACTTTTTGCATACGCAGAAGTAATTACAGCGCCACCTACCATGAAACGACATTTAATTTTTTGTTCGTTTACTTTTTCAATAACATCTTTCATGTTAACCATTGTCGTAGTCATCAAAGCTGACAGACCTACAATAGGCGATTTATGATTTTTGATTTCATTTACAATTCGATCCGTTGACACATCTTTTCCAAGATCAATAACTTCAAAGCTATGATTTTTAAGCATTAGCGCAACAATGTTCTTTCCGATATCATGAATATCCCCTTCAACAGTTGCTAAAATAACAACGTTCTTTCTTGAAGTTGATATCTTTTTCTTCTTTAGAGCAGGTTCTAAAAATTCAAAAGCAATTTTCATTGTCTCGGCGCTTGCAACAAGTTGTGGCAAGAAATACTGCTTCTTATCAAAAAAATCTCCTACTTGATTAATTGCAGGAATCATAATTTTTTCAACAATATCTTGCTCTTGAAACCCTTCAATACAAAGTTTAGAAACCAAGCTTTTAATCTCCTCTCGGTTCCCATCTAAAATTGCCTGATAAACTTGACTGTCTAAAGATAATAAAACTTTTTTCTTATTATTAAGAAATTTACTTTCTTTAGAATAATAAGAAATAAACTCAAGGGCATCTTTATCCTTACCAAGTAATAATTTCTCTGCTCTTTTTGAAGATTGACGCTTTAATCGCATAGGATTAGCAATAACCGTTGAAAGACCATTTTTTTCAAGCATCGCAAGAAAAGTTGAGTTAATAATCGATCTCGACGGCATTCCAAATGAAACATTCGAAAGCCCCGTAACTGTACCCACTCGAAACACGCCAGAGCACCACTTAATTGTTTTTAATGTTTCAATCCCAGAGTAACGCAAAGAAGAAACAGCCATAACTAATCCATCAACAATAAAATCATTTTTTGTAAAACCATATTTTTTAGCCAAAGAAAAAATATCTTGAATAACAACTTTACGTTCTTTAAATGTTTTAGGTACAGATTTTGAAACAGGAAGTAAAATAAACATTGCTCCATATTTTGATGCAATCTTTAATAATTTCTCACATTTCTTCTTTTCGGCAGAAATTGAATTAATTAACGCACGCCCTGGATAGATACGCAAGGCTTTTTCAACGGCTAAAATATCGGATGAATCAATAACTAGAGGAATACTTGTGCTCACGCTTAAAATATTGATAACTTTTTGTATCATTTCTTCTTCGCAAACATTTGGAGCACCTACATTCACATCCAAAAGATCAGCTTTTGCTACTTCTTGTTCTCGCGCAAGCTGACGAATCAAAGCAACTTTTTTATCCTTAAGCTCTGCTTGCAACGCTTTTCTACCCGTAGGATTAATACATTCTCCTATAATCAATGCTTTTGATCTTTCTTTGAAAACAACATGTTTTCGTGCAGAACTTATAGCGCTTAAAAACTTAGGACTCTTTTTCTTAAGCAAACGTAAACTATTTTTCTCGCTAAATGCTTTTATATGACCAGGCGTCGTTCCACAACACCCACCAACTAAACTAGCTCCAGAAGAAATCAGATTTTTCACTTCCGCTACAAAAATCTTTTCAGACATACTAAAAACTGTTTTTCCATCTTTTAATTTCGGCATTCCAGCATTCGGCTTAGCAATTAAAGGCACTTTGGCATATTCACTCATATCCTTAATAAATGAAACCATTTCTTTTGGTCCAGCAGAACAATTGCATCCAACAGCACTAGCCCCAAGACTTTGAAGTGTAATTAATGCGCTAACCGGCTCTGTTCCGTTTAAAGTGCGTCCATCTTTTTCAAATGTCATTGTAATAAAAATAGGTTTCTTAGTAAGTTCACGTGCGGCAATAAGTGCAGCTCTTGCCTCTTGAATATCGATCATTGTCTCAATTATAATCAGATCTGCCCCACCTGCAAGAAGTCCGAGAATTTGTTGTTTAAAAATATCAATAGCTTTTTCAAATGAAAGCGGACCAAAAGGCTCAATAAACTTCCCAGTTGGCCCAACACCTCCAGCGACAAGTGCTTTAGTCCCAGCCGCTCGCTTGGCAATCTTCACAAGGTCTCTATTAATCGAAAAGACATCCTTAATCCCATAGTTAGAAAGCTTATATTCGTTGGCGCCAAAAGTACAACTATAAACAATATCTGATCCAGCGTTCACATAATCTTTATGTATTGCTGAAATAATCTCAGGATTATCCAAGCACCACTTCTCGGGGCAAGCCCCTCTTGGCATTCCTCTTTTTTGAAGCTCTGTCCCTGTGGCCCCATCTAAGAAAATAAGCTTTTTTCCTAACATATTCTTAATTGCTTTCATCATTAATCCTTATACCAGAAATTGCAGTGACAGACTTTTCAGGCAACATTAAAAAACTTTTTGTTAATTTTACTCCAATTTTATCCATCTGAAGAAATTCACAAATCACTTTTTGGTTTTTAAGAGCAAAATCTCCATATCCAGCTGAAAATCTTCGATGATCAAGAACAAGACCTTCTCGAACAATAGCTCGCCCAGAAAAGTTCAAAATCCAATCAAGCGCCCCATCAACAATTTCGCTTGCTGATGCATCATAAACAATACCACGAGCAAGATCATTGGTCTGTGAGAATGACTGAATTTTATTCATAATCAATTCTCCTGCCGTTGCTCCCATTATCAAAACTTCTTTGGATCCAAGCAAAAATTTTGCGAGATCCTTGCTCTCAAAAATAATATCATTCACAAGTTTAATAACCCCGTTATCTATACTTTCGACGCCGACTCGACAAGCGCATCCTTTAAGTTGAATATATTCCGCTGACTCATCAATATAAAGATCTGTCTTTTGAATATGTTCTTCCTTTAAGAATGTGGATTCTCTCACATATCCTAATCGGCGATAAATATCTTCCTTTGGTGTAGAAGTTGAAATTGAATCAAAAAACTTAAGTGCCACAAAAATCCTCTCTAACAATCAAATGCCTAAATAAAACTTTTCCTTACCCTAATCGAAGTGCCCAAATACCGCACAAAATCAAACCAATCCCTATTGCCTTTAAGGTCGAAAATGATTCTCCTAAAAAAATAAATGCTAATAAAAATGCAATCAAAGGATAGCTTGCTGATATAGGAACAACTTTTGAAACTTCTCCAATTTTAAGCGCATGATAAAAAACTAATTGCGCAACAAAACTTGCTAAGAAACCAGCTAAAATTAAAAATAATGCTGATTTAGTATTTACAGAGCGAACTTCTTGAACGTTTAATACGAAAAAAGAAAAAATCACAAGACCGAAAATGACACCCAAAGATCGATAAAATAAACCAACAAAAGGGCTAGTATCCGCGAGTCCTATTTTCTCTAGAATCGGAACAACACCCCAAATGCAAGCTGTCAAAAAAGCCCACCAAAAAGCTGTCATAAAGATTCTTTCTTTTATTTCTTTGAAATTGTTTTAATAGCTGCAATAACAGCATTATTATCTTCAGAAACTAAAACAATTCGACTCTTTTTACCGTTTTGCTCAACGCTGCCATAAAGAAGCGTAAGATCAATGCCACACTCAGATATTCTTTGAGTCACCGATAAAAGCGATCCCGGCTTATTAGTAATCGTTAACAGAACAACTTCTTCATCTCGAACATTATATTCTTTTTTCTTTAAAGCTTTTATTGCACTCTTATGATTATCACAAACAAACATAAGCATTCCGTTATTATCAACCGCATAAGCACAAACAGCCAAAAGATTAATCCCGCAGGACGACATCTCGCTACTTGCTTGCGCTAAGGTGCCAACCTTGTTATCAACTTTAACCATTACCTGTCTACCCAATTCAACATCAATCATAATCGCCTCCTTTTTAGAAATCCTAAAACTGCTGAGTTGAAAGCATGACAAGCGTACACGCATTCATAGCAGTGATTCCTTTTTCTTGCGCATTTTTAAACAAAATTGTATTCTCAGCACCTGGATTAAATATAATTCTCCTTGGAGATATAGAAAAGATATCGTCTTGCATCATAGTAGATCTATCACTCGCCACATACAAAGTTATTGTATCAATCTTTTCGGAAATTTCCTTTAAAGAATGAAAAACTTTTAAGCCCTCAATCTCTTCTAACCTCGGATGAATAGGAAAAACTGTATGTCCATTTTCTAGCAATTTTTTTAAAACCTTATACGAATAACGATTTGGCTTATTCGATGCTCCTATCACAACAACGTTCATGTCTTATATAACCTTTTTTAAAATAGATTGTTCAGTAAATTTACAAATTTGATTCATTATGCGCACAGCCTCAACTGGATATTTCCCTGCTGCGGTTTCCTCAGAAAGCATCGTATAGTTTGTCCCATCAATAATAGCATTAGCAACATCCGTCGCTTCAGCACGTGTAGGACGAATATGACTTGTCATGCTTTCAAGCATTTGCGTTGCTGTAATAACAAATTTCCTTTTTGCTCGACATTTTTTAATTATAATCTTTTGCACAACCGGAATTTCATAAATTGGTAAACATACGCCCATATCGCCTCTTGCCACCATAATGCCATCAGAAGCATCAATAATTTCATCAATATTCTTAATTCCTTGACGATTCTCAATCTTTGCAATTAACAAAGTTTTTTTCTTATGATGATTAATTATATTTCGAACATTCAATATATCCTCTTTATTGCGCACAAACGATTGTGCTACAAAATCAACATTATACTTCAAACCAAATTCAAGATCATAAACATCCTTTTCAGTCATTCCTTTAAACTTCAATTTTACATCAGGAATATTAATACCTTTATTTTCCTTAATAATACCTGGAATAACAACTTTTGCAGTTAACATTTTCTTAGCACATTTTGTTATAAGCAATGCAATATTTCCATCCTCGATAAACATATGACTTGAAGACTTAATATCTAAAAGTGAACCTTCGTAATCAAAAGGAATTGTCGTTTTTGGCCGATAAGATGCATCATTTGTCAGATAAACAACTTGATTCTTTTTTAACTCAACACATTTTGATGGAAAGTTCTTCAACAATCCAATGCGGATTCGAAATCCCTCAAGATCCTGCAAAATCTTTATTTTACGATGATATCGAGAATTTAAAGATCTTATAATCTTCATTTTTTCAAGATGATCTTTATGTGTTCCATGAGAAAAATTAAGACGAGCAACATCCATACCAGATTTTATCATTTTTAATAAAACGCTCGAAGTATCACTAGAAGGGCCCAGAGTACAAATAATTTTTGTTTTAACTTGCTTCATTATTCCTCATTTTTATTAGTGATTTAAGTTTTTTATCATACCGCTCAAAGCATATGCTAATTATATCATCAGAAACAACCTTATTTTCCAAAAACATTTCCAAGCATAAAATTGCCAAATCCCCAGTTTCAATCAAAAAATGCTCATTATTATGCTTATAAAGATTCTCGATTTCATCAATATGCTTGCGCATAAGACTTAGTAGCTTTTCCTCATGCGCCTTCCCTGCTCCATTGTATTGACAGGAAAGATTATGAATTCTTTTTGTTTCTCTCAGGGCAGTTTTTGTAAAAACTTTCATCGACTAAAGAAACCTTTAAAGATTAATAACTTCCTTGATCTTTTCAATCTTGTCATGAGTAGCTCTTTCCCCGCTTGATATAAGCTCATCTACTTTATAAAGCTCAAACCAATCAATTCCAGAAAACTTAGGATGAATCAAAACATCTGATTGTTGAGCACTCTGCTCTGCGAGCACATAATCAACAGACTGGAAGCTGCTGACAATAATATCACAGATATTCGGCGTAAACAATCTTTGCCAGACCTTTACAATCATCTGATTTAAAATATAAAATGGTAGAATAAAAATTGATTTTGGTTTCCTCTTTTGCTGATTCTCTTTCACCAACTCAACATCAGCAACAACATCCTCCGGAGACTTTAAAATATTTACTGCTAAAATCTTTCGTATCCCCATTGAAACTAAAATATTTGTTGGAAGTGGATTGACAATGCCGCCATCGATAATAACTTTTTCCTTTTCAATGATAGGCGAAATAACCCCCGGAATAGCAATGCTTTTACGAATAGCATCTACGACATCTCCAGATCCAATAACAATATCTTTTCGATTTGTTAAATCATACGCAATAATTTTTAATGGGATTTTAGTGTCATAAAAAGTTTTCTTCCCAATTTTCTTTCTTAGCCAACGCTTGATCATCAACCCACCAATGAATCCAGACTTTGGAAAAATAATATCTAAAAGATGAAGGCATTTTAATCGGTTTTCAAATTCTCTTGCAAACTTCTCAATCTGGCCAGCATTAAAACCAAGAGCCCAAAAAGCTCCAATTAAAGCCCCTATACTACTTCCCGTAACAATATCAACTGGAATATTTTCCTTTTCTAAAACCTTTAAAACACCTATGTGAGATATTCCTAAAGCAGCTCCTCCTCCTAAAACAAGGCCAACTCTAACGTCTCCAATTTCACGAGCAATTTTTTTCATCTGAACAGAAAAGGGAGTTTCTTCGCTTGGGATTAATACTTGAAAATCGCCAGCTGAGATACCTTTTAGATTTTTATCTTCATCGATTTTAGAAAGAAAAGCATATATATTATGATCTAGAATCTTATTAATCTTTTCATATTTATTTCTTTCTTGAACTGTAGACTCTCGAACTAAAATCTTAAATTTCTTTCCAATGTCTTTCTTTGAAACAATACGATTAACTTTTCTTAAAAAAGTTTTTGCCGATATCAAATCCGTTCTTGTGTCACCAACAATGAGATGCACCGAATCAGACTGATTTAAAGCTTCTAAAACTTCTTGATCTATTTCACTCGGCAAATCCAAAATAATAAAATGGTAATCATTTGCTAAATTGCTAACAAATTGACTAATTTTCTTAGAAATTATGGATTCTTTTAAGTCAAAACATACGTTTAAAACATCCGCACTTTCACGACCATTAACAATAAGCGACTTTGAATCTGGATATCCATCAATCATGCTTAAAAAATCTGCAGGTTCTTTTTTCCAAGATGGTGACAAGCCGGAAATATCACTTTGCTCTAAAGCTGAACTCGAAGAAGACAGTTGCCGCATATCAACAAAAATAACATTCTTTTGAGTCTCTCTCTTTAAATGGCACGCTAAATTAAAAGCATATATCGACCCTCCAGCTCTTTTGCGAGGACTGTATGTGGATATAATCTTACTTTCAAAAATAAACTTCTGATGGTTTTCCTGCTTCTTAACACGTCTTGACAAGCTATAGCTAAAATCAATAGCAAGCTTAGGAATTCTTTTTAATAAATCATCAAAATCATCTTTCTTAATATAAAGCACAAGCGAATCATTGAGTGCTTCAAAATTTAAGGAATGCACCTCTCCTGTCAATAAAGAGATAATTCCAAAATACATGCCTCTGTAAATATACTCAACATCTCGTCTTTGCTCTTGCTCATTAAGATTGTATGCGCACAGGCGACCTGATATTAAGCAATAAAATCCATCAGCAGGATCCCCTTTGCGATAAATGGTTTGCCCTTTAGAAAATTCTTTAAAAATTGATCGGCTTGCAATTTGATGAAGATCAATCCAATTGAAAGTATGAAAAACAGGGATTTGCTGAATGATAAAGAATTTATTAACAACTGAAATAGGATTTATCATATTATTTTAATTTAAAATAAACTCCATTGATAGGAATCGAAATAATAAAGCTTTTGCAGTAAAACTTTAAACATCGGAAAACTTATAAAAACCACAACAAATATCCACAAGAATACAGAGAAATTGATGGATAGCAAATCAAAAAAGACTTCTGTCTTTTTGTTTCGTCGGCTCAAATCCAAATAAGCTTTACGCGTTCCCGTCTCACTGTCTCTTGAGCCTAGACATTCTTCGTATATCTTTTTAGTTTGTATAATATCCCCATTTAGAATATCTCTCAAAATATGAAAATAAGCAATATTATAATCACATTGTTCTTTCGTATGTTGTCCGCCATACTTACAGTTACACTGAGAACAAAAAGATTTAAAATAAAAATGAAAATAATTTGAATAAAAAAGATTAAAGATAAACCAGGGAATATTAAAAACTGCAAGCATGTTAACCGGCTGAATAAAGAAACGTTTTATGTCACGACCATACTTCATTTGATTAAGATTTAAGTCAAAAAACAAAAACAAAGAGTGATTCTTTAAATAGCTTCCAAGAACATACTGCGTATAAGGGTCGAAAATCCGAAATTTTTTTGAACCACTAAATTGTTTTAAGAATCGCTTGCGAGTATGATTTAAGGCATCTTGCAAGGTTATTTCATTCAAAGGCTTCTTGCACTGATGACAAATCATCGCTGATTCTTTATAAAAAATATTGCAGTTTAGGCACTCTTTCATAAATTAATAAATCTTCAACGTTTTAATCATGCTTTCAGCATCCTCAATATATTGATCATATTTTTCCTGAGGCGCAACAAAAGTTATTATATACGCTTTCTGATTTCTAAGAAATATCTTCATCATCATTTGAACCGTCTGACCTTCCTTATCAACCGCCGGAAGAAGACCTCGTTCAACATATTCCTCAGGAAACCCATATTTTGTAAGAGTATAGACGATCTGATATCCCGGCTTCCATCGATGAACAATATTTTTAGATTCAATGATATTAGCGTAAACATCAGGCAAACCATCAATCATCTGAATTTGCTTAACGACAGCATCTGAATAATCATTTAAAGAAATATCTGAAGTAACATCGTCAACAGAAACAGTTAAATTCTCCCTGAAAGCATCTAACTTTCCCTCTACTGGAGATAAAAATACAACAATTGCTGTTCCATAATTTTCCTTCTTCTCCCATCCTTCATTGTAATGCATGGCAAATTCAAAAGGCAAATTTCTATAAAGCGGGCGATTGTCAGATGAGCAACCGACGACTAAAAGAACTACTCCAAAATAAAGGATTTTCTTTAAATTACTTATTTTTCTAATTTTCATGTATTTATTATATCATCATTTATATTCTAGTCAGTATTTTCTTGTAAATAAAATGATTCTTCTGAAATAAAATATATATTCAAATTCTGGCTACTTACAATTATGCATACTCTTAAATATAATATTTTATATAATCTAAGAAAATCAAATAAAATATTTAAATATTTTATTATTATGAAATAATAGAATAAAATCTTCTCCATGTTAAACATGATATACTTTAAATGTAGAGAAAAACGATTATAGGAGTGTTATTATGAAGCAGATTTGTTTTAATAAAAGAAATTTCTCAAAATGTCAAAACAGCTCAGGATTTACTCTTGTTGAGCTACTCATGGCAACCTTTATCCTGGTCCCGATATATATCATGACCATTCTGGGATTTATTAACTCGGCACGTATAAACGAACTTTCAAGAAGTGCAACTCTTGCCCTATCCTCTAGTCTTAATCAAATGGACGATATTCAAAATACAGCTTTTGATCAAATCTATTTAACCTACAACAATGCAACATTTACTCCTATTAATCCTGACGAATTAGATGGTATCGGAACAACACATGTAAACAATACTCAGCCAAATTACGTAACAATAACAACTCATTTTTGCTGGGTAGAACCAAATGGTAGAATCATGGGCGAAGATCTAAACGGAAATGGCTACCTTGATTTAAGTGAAGATACAAATGGAAACGGGGAACTCGATTCTCCGGTAAGATTGGTATTGGTTATTTATGATGTATCATAAACACATAAAATCTAAAAAAGGATTTACCCTTATGGAGACGCTTGTCACAGCGCTCTTGCTAAGTGTTGTCTTTACTGCTGGCAGCATGGTTTTTGTCTCTGGTGAACGTTTATGGTCAGTGGTTTCTGGTCAAATTCAGCTCCAAGAAAATGCTCGACAAGCAATTGAAAAAATTTCTGCTGAACTCAGAGAATCCGGTCGTAATTCAAGCGGTATCCGCCAAGTATGGGGAGCAAATGGAGCCGGACCTAACAACAGCGATATACTACGCTTTTCTATCCCTATTTGCCTTTGTGGTCAGAGCGTTCTAAACGAAAACGCCGATGTACGCACATGGGCTGCACCTATGACCTGGGGTTCAACTGGATGCACTGAAAACTATACTCTCACGCCAAATGGAAAAGTAAAAATTTGCCACCTTCCCCCAGGGAATCCATCTAATTCACAAACAATCAAAGTGGCACCATCTGCCGTTAAAGCTCATTTAGCACACGGGGATTGGCTAGGAAAATGTAATGATTGTAATCCAACGGTTATTACGAGTAAATTTGTCGAATATCGAATAACTGGAAACGGAGAACTTTTACGTAGAACTCTAGACTCAAACCTTGTCGAATTAACATCCGTGCCTATGGCTAGAAACATAGAAGATTTGCAAGTCTTTTCTGATGGTTTCAATAAGTACACCTTTACTTTAACATTTAGTACTCGAGTGTATCCAGGCAGAACAATCACTTTCACAAGAAAAGAAACAGTATTGTTGAGGAATTACTAATATGCAAATACACAAATATAAAAATAGAATCAAGAATAATCGTGGTATGGCAATGATCATGACACTATTTTTTAGTGTTGTGCTGATCCTTATTAGTGGAGTTTTTTCTCTTCGCGTAACCACAGAAAACCGCATGGTCAACAAGGAAATTGAACTTCAAAAAACATTTTATGCTGCTCAGTCAGGAGCTAATCTTGCCTTATCAAAACTTAATACTTTTATCAACACCGATCTTTTGACCACCATTAGCAACTCCTATCCTAATAATGTCATTAAATATACTCAGAAAAAAGTAAACCAAAATAAAAGCATTGTCTGGCTTGTTAATTCTGTTCGCAAAAATGGCGATAAAGTTTTCATTAAAAATGGGGATCAAGCTGAATACTCCTCAAATGGAACAATCAATGATCAACCTTATCAATGCAATATTATCATTACGCCAAACGGAGATCCTTCTGATTCAGGCGTTGACACCTGGGACCTTCCATTTTTCTACAAAATTACAACAACTGCTGGTTCTGACGATATTACTCAAGATATTTATCTCAGCGGTGATTTTACAGTTAGAGTTAGGAGAGATAATTTTGCCAAATATGCCCTTTTTACAAATGAACAAACTACACCTGCAGGGACAGATGTTTGGTTTACAAACAGAACAAATTTTTCAGGACCAGTTCACAGTAACGATCGATTTAATTTCGCATTAAACCCTGGTGGAATTTTTGAAGGAGCTGTAACGCAAGAAGAACTAACAGCACGCTTTTACAATTACGGTTCGCCAATTTTACTTGATGCAGATGCAAATGGAAATATTGATGTCCCAACTTTTAATACTGGGATGACACGAGATGTCGAAGAAATTGAACTTGCATCACCTGTTCAAGAGCAAGATATGGTTGATCAAGCTAAGGGTGGAAAAAATCTTAATCAAAACGGAATTCATATTCCTGCAGATGGAAACACGTTATGCGGAGGCATCTATGTTCGCGGAAACGGCACCATCTCCCTATCTACCCAAGGAGCAAATCCTGTATACACAATCTCAAGCGGTACATCATCAAAGCGGATTACCATCGATCATGCTCAGAATCAAACAACAGTCGAAGATCTTAAAGAGAACTCAACTCACACCTACGATGGCGTGCCAAATGGCGAAGATGATGCTGGAACATTAATTTTTGTTGATGGCAATGTTCTCGGTCTTTCAGGAACTGTTCAAAGTAATGAAGAAGTGACCATCTCCACTTCAGATGATATTGTCATCAACGATCACTTACGTTACGAAACCTACACTCCTGCCGTTGGCTCTCCAGGAGATATTGGCTATGTTTCACCGTCTGCCGCTGGAGCAACAAATCTTTTAGGACTAGTTTCTTGGAATGGAGATGTACGAATTGGAACATCAGCACCAAATAATGTTGATGTGCATGCAACAATTTTAGCTAAGCAAGGCGTTTACACAGTAGATAATTACGATAATACATGGGCTGGGACCAGAGGAGTGTCAACGCTTTTAGGAGGAGTAATGTCAGACCGTTATGGTGCCTTTGGATTATTTAACGGTGTCACAGGTCAGTCAATATCTGGATATGGAAGAAATTTTGTTTATGATGACCGCATGATAACTGGATCAGCCCCTCCGTATTTTCCAACGCTAAAAACATTCATTGCTTTTACAAATGATTTAACAGATAAGATTGTCTGGCAAGAAGGAGAATAAAATGCTAAAAAAACAATACAAAAAATATACACCTCTGCTAGTTTTAGGCCTTATTTTTCCTATTTTATTTTTCTTAAATATCTGGGAATCAAACCGAATCAATAAAATTAAAAAGATAGAAACAAAAAATATTCCCAACAATGAATCAAAAGATTCTTTTTCTAAACAAATAAAAAAACGCCTAGATTTTAGCGATCCTGCTTTCATTTATCCAGAAAATGATCCATTCGCCCCTAGGAAAAAGAAGAAAAGAAATATTTTAGAAAAAATGGATAAAACTTCTTCCGATCGCTATAAAAAAGCCTACGATCCTCCGTTGCCATCAGAGATCTTTATTCAATAATTATCGCTACTTTTTAGATTTAAGATTATCTCAAAAAACCTATTAATTTAGAAAAAAAATGGGCAGCTAGAGATAGCTACCCATAAAAATACAATATCTGTTAACATATTACTTCTTGCGCTTTATTGCTCTTTTCGCCGCCTCAGCAATATCAATATCTTTTAAATGATATTTTTTAAGTAATCCTTGAGAATCTCCCGTTTCACCATAAACATCTTTTATGCCAATCATTTCAATTGGAGTAGGTTGCTTTTGTGCTAACAATTCAGCAACTGCGCTTCCCATTCCTCCAATCAATTGATGCTCCTCTGATGTAACAATCGCACCCGTCTCTTTAGCGCAAGAAATAAGCGCTTCTTCATCTAAAGGTTTAATAGTATGCAAATTAATAACACGTGCATCAATTCCTTGTTTTTCAAGAATTTCTGCAGCTTGTAAAGATTCATAAACCATTAACCCTGAACCAATCAAAGTCACATCTTTTCCATCGCGCATAATACTTGCCTTGCCAAATTCAAAAACATCATCCTCTTTTGTTAAAACCGGAAATGCGGCTCGACTTGTTCTCATGTAAACAGGCCCATAATGACTTGTCATCCAACGTGTAGCTTTTTTCGCCTCAAGTGTATCAACAGGACAAATAACTGACATATTTGCCAATACACGCATAATAGCAATATCTTCAAAAGATTGTGCAGTTGCTCCATCCTCGCCAACCGTAAGACCAGCATGAGAACAAACAATCTTTACGTTTGCATTGTTTTGACAAACATCAATACGAATTTGATCATATGCTCTGTTGGTCATAAAAACCGCAAAAGATGATGCAAAAGCAACATAACCTTGCATACTCAATCCGACTGCTGTTCCAATAACATCTTGCTCTGCAATGCCAAGATTAAAAAAACGATCTGGAAATTCTTTTTTAAAGTATTCTGCTCTTGTTGCATCTTCTAAATCAGCTGAAACAACAACAATATCTTCACGCTCTTTTCCAAGAGCTACCATTTCTTCACCAAATCCATCTCGCGTTGGTATCATATCCATTAAATTTTCCCCTCTTATTGAAGCTCGCTTAAAGCTTCTTTAAGCTGTTCATCATTAGGTGCTTTGCCGTGCCATTTGCACGTGTTTTCCATAAAAGAAATTCCTTTACCCTTAACTGTATTAGCAATAATAACCGTAGGCTTATCTTTAACAGTTCCAAACTGATCAAAAGCTTTGATCAAATCATTAAAATTATGTCCATCTATATTTAAAACTTCCCACCCAAAGCTTTTCCATTTTTCAACAAGTGGCTCTAAACCCATGATATCGCTGATAGGTCCATTTTCCTGAACTTTATTATAATCAATTATTGCACAAACATTATTAAGTTTAAAATGTGCAGCTGTCATAGCAGCTTCCCACACAGAACCTTCCTGAATTTCACCATCTCCCATCAAGCAATACATCTTAAAATCTTTTTTCTTCATTCGCGCACCAAGAGCAATTCCATTTGTGACAGAAAGCCCATGACCTAAAGACCCTGTGTTAAGCTCAACGCCCGGAACTTTTCGATGAACGTGACCTTGAAGTCTTGCGCCAAGCTTTCGAAAAGTACTAAGTTCTTCTTTCGGAAAATATCCAAAATGCGAAAGTGCAACATAAGCTGCCGGTGATGCATGGCCCTTAGAAATAATAAGCCTATCTCGATCTTCCCAATTAGGATTCGTAGGATTATGATTCATTTTATACCCATACAAGCTAATTAAAATTTCTACTGCAGAAAGCGAACCACCAGGATGACCTGATTTAGCAGAATTTATAACCTGAAGTATTCCTCTTCTTAACTCAAGTGCTGTCTTTTGTAAATCTAAAACATCTACTTTCTTCTCTGACACGCTTCCCCCTTAAATAAAACCTAGCTTAGGTTTATTAAAATTAAATGGGCCATGGAGGACTTGAACCTCCCACCCCCTGATTAAGAGTCAGGTGCTCTACCAAGATGAGCTAATGGCCCAGAATTATTGCAATTTTAAAATTAAAAAATATTCTAGTACGCCTTACAACGCTATAAAAATTATTTACATGCCAGATCACTACATTACAAATTCTAATCAAAAGAAAAAACGAGTGCTCTGAAAAACATCCGAGTATAACAAATTTTTTATTAAATGTATAGAATATAATTTATTTTAAAGAATTACCCGGCATGCAATCCAATCAAACCTGGATTCACAAGTAAAACAATACCTAGCAAAATCATAATAATTCCACCAACAAATTTCAAAATTTCCATTTGCCTTTGTGAAACTGGCTGCCCTCTAAATGTAAAAATAAAAATTGTAATAATTGTTCCTAATGGCACCACATAAACAATATTATATAAAAATAAATAAAAATAATAAGAAACCGATGTGTCCAGTATCCGTCCAGACAACACGCTTGTATAAATAATTGGGAACCCTGCTGTACACGGCAGCTCGACTAAAGAAGCTAACGTTGCCAGTGCAAGTGAAGATGAAATTAAAATAGGAAATGTACCTTTTTGAATCAGCTTCTTCATCGCATAAATCTTTCTCATCAAGAAACCACGCTGCTCATCGGGGATTGTTAGACTAATTCCCTTCTTAAAAAATAACAATTCTTTGCAATTTATAAATCCAGCAACTAAAGCTAAGACAGCAATGCCAATTCGAAGAGGCGCAATAAATCCAACAAATTTAAAAATATTAAGCCATGCGGCCATAAAAAGAAAATAAATAAGAAAAACCATAAAAACAAAACTAAAACCAACAATGTAAAGTCGTATTTTAGAATCTGAACTAGAAATTAAAAGCGTCATTAAACATGTCAGAACAAACATGTTGCACGGATTAAACCCATCAATTAAGGCAATAATCATCGTAAAAAGTGGCAATGGCAAGTTATAGCCTATTTCTTCTAAAAACTTTGGAGAAATAGCATGAGCCACAAGAAAGAAAATTCCCAGAAAAAGTAACGCAACAAAAACAGCGATATAATCTCTTTTCTTCTTAGCAATATCTCTTAGTTTAATTTCTAATCCTCTTTCAGTTCGAACAAATTTACATAACGACATTAAAAGAAGAATAAAAATAATACCTAAAACTAGCAAGGGAATTGAATCTGCCAAAGATCCTAAAAATGTTTTTGAAACAACATTTGTATCGCCATTCCAATAAAGTCTCCAACCCTTGATATCAACCGCATTCTCAAAAATAATTTCTCCACCTGAAATAGCAACAGGCTCAGGATCTACTATTTCATAATACGCACCTCGCAAAACCTTCTGAAAGTCTTCTTCAGATAAGAGACCGTGTAAAATCTCATTATTCTCGCTAACTCCCTCTTTGCGAACAAGAACGCGATTCTTTGTCCAGATTAAAACTTCTCCCTGCACTTGAGAAAGATCAACATCTTCAAGAATAACCTGTGTACCATCAGGCATCGGACAAGAATTCGAAGTAAATCCTTTCACCTGCTCTAAAAGCGAAAGAACCCTAATGCGCCCCATAGCCAAAGCATCTTTATTTAAGATGAAAAAAGGAACTCCGCTTCGCTCACCTTCCTTAAGATACGATTTAAAATATTCTTCTTTAACAGATTTATTCTTATCTCGTTTTTTATAGATTTCATAATCAAAAATAACAAGATTAGGATTTTCAGTTGTAATAACAGAGAATAGCAATGGATCAATTTCAGCACAATTATGACACCCAATTCCAGTTATATAGGTAGAACATAAATAATCTGTTTTTGGCTGAGGCTCGGCAAAGCAAGCCGAAGAAAAGCTCAAAAAAATTAAACTTAAGGATATGTAGGAAATAAAAGATTTTAAACGCATATTGTAGACATCGATAAAAGTTTTATAAATAAATTTATTATTTACATATTATATAAGGTTGAATAAAAAATACAACAAGAAATCTGAATCAATTTATGTTCGATGAAGCTTTTTTGTTGCAAAGCTAGGATCTGTTGTTAAGTTCACACCTAATCGTCGCAACCCTGCCTCATCTCCAAGAGTCGGGATATGTGTCATATGAACCTCGCATCCATCCAGTTCAGCAATTTTCTCAAGAGCTGTTTGAGCCATTGGATTTGTCGCAGCACTCATACTCAAAAGAATAAGAAGCTCATCAACGTCAAGACTAACGCTTTTTGCTTTTAGAATATTTTTTCTAAAATTTGTCACAGAATCAATAATGTGTGGAGACAAAAGATGAATCTTGTCTGGAATTTCAGATAAATGCTTTACAGCATTTAAAACTAAGCTTGATGCAGCATGCATTAAAGGTGTATTCTTTCCCGTTAATATTGTTCCATCATGAAGCTCCATAGCAGCACCGCAGAATATACCCTCGTTTCCTTTTTTCTTTTTTTCAGCATCAACAGCAGCATCACGCGCAGGACCAACAACGATACGATCACTAGGACCGACACCTAACTCATTCATGATAAGCTCAGAACGCTCAACTGTTTCTTTATCAGCAAAACCAAGCATGTACTCTGATTGACATCGGAAGAATCGACGAATAACCTCTTGCTTTGCAGCATCCTTTACAACATCATCATCAACAATACCAAAACCAGCCCGATTAACACCCATATCTGTTGGTGATTTATAAACCGCACCTTCTTCCATAATCTTTTCTAAAATCCTTCGAATAATAGGAAAAGCTTCAACATCGCGATTATAATTAATCGCCATCTCTCCGTATGTCTCAAGATGAAAAGGATCAATCATGTTAAAATCTCGAAGATCTGCGGTTGCAGATTCATAAGCAATGTTAACAGGGTGTTTTAACGGAATGCTCCAAATAGGAAAAGTTTCAAACTTTGCATACCCCGCTTTAATTCCTCTTTTATGTTCATGATAAACTTGAGAAAGACACGTCGCCAATTTTCCGCT
>CAZYOA010000017.1:25092-28189 GCA_964648665.1 uncultured Planctomycetales bacterium
TTCCTGGCCCAGGACCAGTAATGATTACAAGCTTATTTTTTGTTTCAATATATTCATTAGCTCCATAACCCTCATCACTAACAATCGAGTCAACATCAGTTGGATACCCTTTAGTAAAACTATGCGTATAAACTTTAATTTTTAATCGCTCAAGCTTATCTTTAAAAACTTTTGCTGAAGGCTGGCCGCTGTAACGCGTAATGACAACAGAAGAAATATTGATTCCCCAATCTGTTAAGTCATCAATAAGTTTAAATGCATCGGCATCGTATGTAATTCCAAAGTCAGCTCTCACTTTTCTTCGTTCGATATCGCCAGCATAAATACATAAAATAAAATCCGCCTCATCCTTTAACTGCTTAAAAAGCCGCATTTTAACGTTAGGATCAAATCCTGGCAAAACACGAGATGCATGATAATCAAACAAAAGCTTACCCCCAAATTCAAGATAAAGCTTATTATCAAATTTTGACAATCGTTCTAAAATTGCCTGCTTTTGTTCATTTAAATATTTATCATTATCAAAACCAATTTTTATTGACATGCCATCTCCTGTTTTATTATTTCGGACATTTTCCATTCCAACAATAAAGACATATTTTTTCTTTAGGTAATCCAATCGCCTTAATCATATCCTCAATTTTTTGATATCGAAGCGTGGTAACGCCCATATCTTTAGCAATCCAATCAAGCATCTTTTTATACTTCGGACTCTTATGATCCAAATATTCTGAAACATCATCTAAATCTTTTCCTTCAATTTCTTTTATGGCTTTACGTGCAATAAGCTCAGAATGTGTTCTTGTCGATAAGCAGAATCGACATGGAAACATTAACGGCGGACAAGCTGGACGCGCATGCACTTCCTTTGCTCCTGCATCCCAAAGTTTTTTAATCGCAAAGTTTTTTAGCTGTGTTCCCCTGACAATAGAGTCGTCACAAACAACAATTTTGTTATTTTTTATAATATCTGCAACAGGAATTAATTTCATTGTTGCAATCAAATCTCTTTTTTTCTGAGTTGAAGGTGTATAACTTCTTCCGTATCCTGGCGTATACTTAACAAGAGCTCTTCGGTAAGGCTTGCCAGATTCGATTGAATAACCAATAGCGTGTGCAATGCCCGAATCAGGAACACCAGTAACCAAATCGGCATCAATATCCTTATCTTGACGAGCTAATGCCCGACCACAACGCTCACGAACAACTTCTGTATTAATTCCCTCATATATCGAAGCAGGAAATCCAGTATAAATCCAATAAAAAGAACATATCTGATTAATTGAGCCTCCAGCACGCTTATCAATAGGCCCCTCTTTTGATAAAAGAACAATTTCTCCAGGAGCTAAAAATTTTACAATATCAAATCCGAGATTTGGAAACGATGTTGTTTCAGAAGCAATAATCCATTCATTCTCATTCTTGCCAAGGATTAAAGGCGTATATCCATATCGATCTCTAGCGGCAAATACGCCCTCTTCGTTTAATAAAAGAAGCGAACAAGATCCCTTGATAACATCAAACATTTTCTCGATGCCATCAATTAAATCATCGCCGAGACTAATAAGTTTTGCTATTAATTCTGAGACATTAACGCCACCCTTGGTTACCTCGCTAAACGAAATTCCTTTTTTAAATAAAATTTCTTTTAACTCATCTTTATTCTCAATAAGACCCATAACAACAACACAAAAAGGACCAAAGCGAGAATTAAGATAAATTGGCTGCTCATCAGAATCACTGATAACGCCAATTCCTTGAGTCCCTTGCATCGTCGCATTACCTTCAGAAAACTTTGATTTAAATTGGCTCTCGCTAATATTATGAATACGTCTAGTAAATCCTTTTTCTCCAAAAACAGCCATCCCACCATATTCTGTTCCAAGATGAGAGTGATAATCCGTTGCATAAAATAACGTCTGCACGCAATCTTTTTTTGAAACAACACCAGCGATTCCGCTCATAAAATCTCCTTTTAAAACTTTCGGGTAATATAAAAACTGAGGTGCCTAATTTTCAGGCACCTCAGTATAGCAATACAAATTTTTAAAATCAATAATCTTATTTGATTTTAAATTATATTAATTTCCCGCCATCATCGCTTCAATATCCTCTTCGGCATTTGAGATTGGCTTAATACCAAAATTCTCAACCAAGACATTCACAACATTTGGCGATAAGAATGCTGGGATCGTTGGTCCTAAGCGAATCTTCTTTACACCCAAAAACAATAAAGCTAAAAGAACACATACAGCTTTTTGTTCATACCAAGCAATGTCGTATGAAATCGGAAGATCATTGATATCGTCAAGTTCAAAAACTTCCTTGAGCTTTAACGCAACAACAGCCAATGAATACGAATCATTACATTGACCCGCATCCAAAACACGTGGAATTCCATCAATATCTCCTAAGTTGAGCTTATTGTATCGATACTTTGCACATCCAGCTGTCAAAATAACTGTGTCCCCTGGAAGCTTTTCAGCAACATCTGTGAAATAACTTCTTGAACCCTGTCGACCATCACAGCCAGCCATAACAACAAAACGTTTAATTTTTCCAGTTTTAATAGCTTCAACAACTTTATCTGCGAGCGCTAAAATTTGTTTATGCGCAAATCCGCCAATGATCTCTCCTTGTTCTAGCTCAACAGGTGACTCACATTTCTTTGCTAGCTCAACAACAGCAGAAAAATCTTTCTTACCATTGTCTTCCCTATTTTCAATATGTGTTACGCCTGGATATCCAGCCATTCCTGTTGTAAAAATTCGATCTTTATAAGATTCCTGAACAGGTGTGATACAATTTGTTGTCATTAAAATTGGTCCATTAAAAGATGCGAATTCTTTATTTTGATTCCACCAAGAGCTTCCGTAATTTCCAACAAAATGACCATACTTTTTAAATTCAGGATAATAATTAGCTGGAAGCATCTCGCTATGCGTATAAACATCAACTCCTGTATTTTCAGTTTGTTTCAAAAGTTCTTCCATGTCCTTCATATCATGACCGGAAATCAATATTCCAGGATTCTTTCCAACGCCAATATTAACTTTTGTTAATTCTGGCGATCCATATTTTGATGTATTTGCTTCAT
>CAZYOA010000018.1:0-4920 GCA_964648665.1 uncultured Planctomycetales bacterium
TTTTAGCAGGAGGAGCCTCGGGGGCAGCTGTAGCTGGAGTAACTGGTGCCGATGTTGGTAATACGGCTTTAATGGGTGGCCTTATCGCAGGAGGATTTTCATTAGGTAGAGATGTTGCTCTTTTAATGCGTGCTGAAACGGCAAGGTCGTCTAGCTTAGATCCGCTTGGACGAAATACAAGCGGTAAAAGTGTTGGTTTTAATGGAGACGGTAAAAAGTATGCAGGAGCTCGATTTAATCCTGAGAATCCAGATGCATGGCCAGCTCCTTTAGGAGGAGATCAAGGAGGGCAAGGTAAGATATTTGGATTTGATTATCAGGCCGGGTCTAGCATAGATCGCGTTTTTGAGGCATACGCGGGTCCACATGATTGGTTGAATGGTTGGACTTATGATTCGGCAGGGAATCTTAGAAGTCTAAATCTGGTGGAGCAATGTACTAATACCTTAACAAATCCTTTAAATGTGGTGATCGCAACTCCAATAGTTGCATCATCAGTTATGCCTCGAGCAGCATATGCAGCGTCAGCTATAGTTTATGGGGAATACAACAGAAATGATTGATGCACGGAATAGAATTAGGAAGGAAGGGATTATGAAGCGAGTATTTTGTTTTGGAGTATTTGCTTTAGTATTGATTGCGGGCAGTACTTCAGCATTTGCAAACAATAAAACGGATAAAGTGATAAAGCGAGCTGAGCAAGGGGATGCTCAAGCGCAATATGAATTAGGTTTAAAGTATGAAAATGGAAAAGGAATTAAACAGAATATTGGTTTGGCGCTCAAGTGGTATCGTATGGCTGCAGAAAATGGACATGTTGGCTCAATGATTGATTTAGGCTGGTTTTATCAAAATGGGCAGTATGTTAGAAAAGATATTCAGAAAGCAATTGATTTTTATGTTAAAGCTGCTAATCAGGAAAATGCTCAGGCTCAGTTTAATCTTGCCATTTTGTATGATGAAGGTGTTGATATTCCTGAGGATAACGAAGAAGCTAATAAATGGTATTTGAAGGCTGCAGAGCAAGGCCATGCTATTGCTCAATTAAATCTAGGGGTTAATTACTATCGAGGTGAAGGTGTAGAACAAGATTATAAAAAGGCTTGGAATTTTCTAAATTATTTAAGAATGCATTCTTCTAATATGAAAATAAGATGGAGAGCTCGAAGCTTATTAGATGAAATTAAAGCAGAGATGGAACTTAGCAACAAGTTTGGAGTTTATTCTTATCCAGATTGGGAAGAATTGGTCAACGAGTAGATGAATGGGGACGCTCTCTGTGTAGAGATAAGAGAGATTCAAAGCATAGTTTTTTATATTGTCGATGATAAAGTTGTAAGAATTAAGAATTAAGAATTAAGGAAAGTTCGAAGAATAAATATATGAATAAGATTCCGGGGACACGTACTTAATAATGAAACAGGGAGGCAACCCAATGAGTACGTGTTCCCATGGAAATATAAATGAAAGAAGGTTGCGATATTTTTGATAAAAGGGACAGTCCCTGTGTAGGGACACAGTAGAAGGAACGTTAAAAGAGAAAACAAATTTAAAAAAGACAAAGGGGACAGTCCTTGCCTAGGGACACAGCAGCATGAAGGGTAGAAGGACGAAGGGGACAGCCTCTGTTCAGGGACACGGTAGAAGAAATATTAGAAAGGATTAAAATAGTGATTCAGAATGGCACGTCTCACAAGAAGTCAATTATTATATGATGGATGTTATGCACATGTAATGTCGAGGTCAATTGCTAAGAATAAAATATTTAAAGATCAGGATGACTTCGAATTATTTTCTAAATTATTGTTGAATGTTAAAAGAGAAAACAAATTTAAGATTTTTCATTACTGTTTAATGCATACTCATTTTCATTTAGCAGTTAAGATGTCAAGAAGGGAATTATTTTCAAAAGCCATTCAGAAATTAAAAAGTTTGTATACTTATCAATATCATACAAAGTATAAGGCTGTTGGGCCGATATGGAGGGGTAGGTTTCGAAGCATGCTTATTGAAAGTGAGGATTATGTTTATGCTTGTGGACAATACATTGAAAATAATCCTTTGAAAATTGACCTTGTTAAACAGAGTCGAGATTGGAAATATAGTTCATCCGCGCATTATGTAGAAGGTCGAAAGAATGATCTTATCGATGACTATGAGAATCATGCTTTACCGCGAGCGCCAAAAGATGTAGATGTTTTTGATGATGCGTTATTTGAAAAGGGGCTTGGCATTGGATCTAGTTTTTTTAGATTTCAATTAAAAGAATCGGTTAAGTAGGAGGAGTTGAAGAGAGCTGTTCCTTTTTGGGGACTGTCCCCTTCTTTTTGGGGACTGTCCCCTTCTTTTCGGGGACTGTCCCCTTCTTTTTCTTTTCCTTCTTTTTTCTTTTCTTAGTCCCTTCTTTCTTCTTACTTCTTACTCGAATCCAATCAATTTTGTTGGTGGAGCAGGCGGTACTTTGAGTTGGTTTGGTGGATTGAATGCTCATGGACGAGGACCAGAGATATATGCAGCAGCTTGTCAGTGATATATAAAAACTTGGAGATTATATGAATATATTAAAATTTGTAAAACCATTTTGTTTGTTATTTTGTTTAATTCTTTCTTTTGGATGTTCGCCTCTTGACATGTTGGGAGGAAATACGGCAACAGATTTATCAAAGGAAAAACGTGAACAATACTGGCAGGGTTATGAAGAGGATGTTTTTAAAGAAGAAGAAGAGGCAAAGAAATTTTTAGGAAAAACTAAAGGCACTCTTGAATCTCATTACGGAAAGCCAGACTCAGTAAATTATGATGTTTTTAAATATAATAAAATAATAAAGGTAAGCGTAAAGTATGAAGAGGAAATTGTTTATACTTATGAGAAGGGTGTGTTGATGATTAATAAGAATTCTTATAGTATAATTTTTTATTTAAATGACGGAATTGTAAAAGATTGTAAAGTTTTTGGAAGACCTTTTAATTAAAGGGAAGGGAAGGGGACTGTCCCCCCTTTTTTCCCCCTTTTTTTCTTTTTAATTCTTTAGCGATTTAGATTATTTCTTAAAAAAAGATCTTATGCGCAAATTCCGGGGACACGTACTTAATTAATGAAATAGGGAAGGCAACCCAACAAGTACGTGTCCCCGGAATATTGGAATTCGTTCGGAATTCGTGTTTAATCAGGCTGGGTATTAGGGATGGCATGGAATAGGACCTAATAGTCAGTCGTCATATCAACAATTTGAAATAATGAGGACATATGGCTATTAAAAAATTATTAATTTTTTTGTTTCTTTTTGCATTTTTAGGTTGTGCTTCCACAAGACCTTTTGGAGTGCCTAGCCTTAGCTCGAGACAGAAATATGTTCAGGCGAATCCGGGGCTTTCTGAAGGTGTAAGTCAAGCAATGTTAGAGGGTCGGATTGTCGAAGGTATGACAAGGGAGCAAGTTATAGCAACGTGGGGCAAGCCGTCAGTTGCAGAAGATTCTAGTAAAGGTCCGTATGCTGAGAGGTATGACAAAGATGGGGAAGATTGGTGGTACAAAAATTTCTTTGGCTCCACCCATTTTGTTAAGTTTAATTCTGGGAAAGTAACTCGTGCTAGCTCGTATTTTAAGTAAAATAATTTAGATCGTTTTTAGTTAAAATAGTAAATAAAAGTTCCGGGGCAAGCTCCGAAGTTTCGGAGACACGTATTGAATTAAGTAAATAGCAGGAAGGCAAATCTACTGATACAAAGTATTAGTTAGTTGGTGAATAAGAGGAAATTTATGAAGAAAAAGGTCAAATAAATTAATATGTATCTATAATATACATATGAGAGTGCAAATAAGGGTTGTATTTCATTATTTAAACAAAAGCGAGGTGGATGTGAAAAAGTTTTTATTTCTTTTAATTATACTCTGCATTATGGTAAGTGCTTATGCGGAAAATGTTTATGCGGCAAAGATTAAATTGAAGACGGGGATGGTTGTCGATTGTCAAATTATCGAGAAGACGGATGAATATGTTAAGGTTGATTTTAGGGGAATTGATGTAAAATTTGCTTTGGATAAAATTGATAGTATTGATGAGGACCCTGCTGTTCTAGAAGATGATCTTGTTGAGCCAGGGGTAGATTTTGTTGTTCAGGAAAAGAGTAAATTTCAGAAATTTTCGGCTTTTTTTCAACAATCCATAGAAAGAGAAAGACAAAAAACACAGTCTAATCGAACCTGTTCTTTAGATCCTGTTTCATCTAACGAGGTTATATTTAAGACTACGTTTGCCTTATTTTTTTTTATCTTTATGATTGTTTCTCTTTGGATTATTAATAAAAAAGCAGGATATCCTGGATGGGCGGTTCTTGTTCCAATTTACAATGTATATGTTAGTGTAAAAATAGCTGGAAAGCCTGGATGGTGGGTGTTGTTGTTTTTTGTTCCTATCGTGAGCTTTTTTGTGTGGATAGCTGTATCCATTGGGATTGCTAAGAATTTTGGTAAAAGTGTCGGCTTTGGGTTTGGGCTAATGTTTTTATCGATTATATTTTATCCTATTTTAGCATTTGGTAAGTCCACATATGATCCAGTGATGCATGTAGGAGACATAAATCTTAGTTAGTTAGAATAAGAATAGATGATTGGAAGTTTTAAGCAAGAAATAATTAGATGCGTGTCCCCCCGGAATTCTTCCGGAATTCTGGGGACAAGGTGAATCAAGAAGATAAAGTACTGATAGGCTTTAAGAAACATTCTTTTAATAATGTCCAAACAAACAATGTCCAAACAATGAATGTCCAAGCATGTCTGTTAAGTTTTTCTAAAGCATTTCTATCAATATTGACATTACCTGATTCTTTTTTTGATAACTTTTAGTACTATTTGGATTATTTATAGCAATGTGGGTTATTCGGGATGGGCGGTTCTTGTTCCAATTTACAGTGATATGT
>CAZYOA010000018.1:5020-26238 GCA_964648665.1 uncultured Planctomycetales bacterium
GTTGTTAATATTAAACATCTTTTAGCTCTAGAAGAAAAATAGTCAAAACTCTTTTTGAAAGGACAAAGTTTTATGAAAAGAAAAATCTTATTCTTGGTTGGATTGTTTGTTGGATTTGTTTTTGTAGGTATTTCTATTGCAGCAAATCCTCCGTCAACACAAACAGCAGGTGGTCTGATGCAGCAAGATCTTCAGATGAATAAACAAAAGAATCTTGAGCGCAAAATTGATGCTGAGAAATCAAAGCAAGATGATATTATTACGCCGGAAATGATCCCTGATGATGATGGGCAAAAAGTTTTAATTAAGAAAATTGTTGTCGAAGGGTCAACTTTATTAGATGATGCCACAATTAAAAAAATTATTAAGCCTTTTGAAAATGAAAAACTTTCTTTAAAGCAAATGCAGGTTATCGCAGATCTTTTAACGGATGAATATCGAAAAAATGGATAGGTGACTTCACGTGCATATCTTCCACCTCAAACGATGAAGGATTCAACTCTTATTTTACGTGTTATTGAAGGAAGAATGGGAGATCTTGAAATTCGAGGAAATAAACATTTTAGAACTTCACTTCTTCAGAAAAAGATTAATTTAAGACCAAAAGGTTATTTTGATTTTTTAGAACTTCAAAAATCGCTAACACGTGTTAATGAGCATCCAGATCGAACAGCCAAGGCGGTTTTGGTTCCAGGAAAAGAACCAGGAACAACAGATATTATCGTTGAAGTTCAAGATCGTCTTCCGATTCACGTTGGATTTAATTATGATAATTATGCTTCTCGTTATTTAGGAGAAAGACGTACAACAGGATATATTGAGCATAATAATTTTCTTGGTCAAGATGATAAGCTTTATTTTGAATATCGAAGAACGCGCGATGATTCGCTTTGTTTTCAGCAAGGTCAGTATACGTATCCTGTCTTACCTGGGTTAGAAGTTGGCGCGTATATTGCTAATAGTACATCTGAGTTGGGTCGCGAGTTTAAAGTTTTAAATTTAAGAGGCGAGAGTCTTCTCGTCGGTATTTTTGCAAACAAAGTATTAAAAGATACAGAAAACTTTGATATTTGGTGGAATACGGGATTTGATTATAAGAATACTAAAAATTATCTTTTAGGATATCAAAGTTCTAAAGATGAGGTGCGCGCTTTTAAGACGGGTCTTGATTTTGATTTTAATGATCGCTGGGCACGAAATATTTTGACTACGCAATACGATGTAGGTATTCCTCAGTTTATGGGAGGCATGAAATCTAAAGATCCACTTTCTTCAAGAGGCGGAGTAGGCTCTGGTGGAAAGTTTCAAAAGGTGACATTGAATTATTTTAGACTTCAGCCTGGTCCATTTTCTTCTGAAATTTTATGGAAAAATTCTGCACAATATTCTAATTATAATCTTGTTGCTGGTGAGCAGTTTCAAATCGGTGGTCCTGGAAGTGTTCGCGGTTATCCTATAGCTGAATATGCTGGAGACAGGGGACTTTATTCAAGTGTGGAATGGTCTTTTCCTCCGTATTTCTTGGGACGCAATATGAAAGTTCCTTTTATGAAAAATCGCACGATATTCGATTCTGTGAGAGTCGTAACATTCTACGATTGGGGAAATATTCGTATCAATAAAACAACAGCTGGCGAAAAAGAAACACGAACGCTGAGATCTGCTGGATTTGGATTTAGACTTAATTTGGGTGAGAATTTTTTTGCTCGTATCGAAATTGGATATCCTTTAAATGGGCCGGATACTTCAGATGGCAGAAATGTGCAGAAATGGTTTGAAATCACAACAAAGTTTTAAGTAGATTGTAAGTAGTTGGTATGTAAGTAGATAGGAGATTTTAAAAACTTGTTTTTTGAGTTTTATATGCTATACTTTATACGCAATTCTTACAAGCTTTTACTCCAAGCGCATTTATAGCTTAAAAATTTTCTAGGTTTTTTACATAAGATTTATCTACAATTAACCAAAATCTTTTCAAGAAAAAGGATAAGGATATGATGAGAAAAATTATCTCAATGTTTGTTGTTTTACTATTTGTGCTGATGACTGTGATGCCGCCATGTGGGTATGCTGATGTGTTACCGCAAGGCGGAAACTTTGTTAATGGTGATGGAACTATTACGGTTAATGGGCAGGTCATGAACATTAATCAAATGAGTTCTCAGGCCATTATCGAATGGTTGAGTTTTTGTATATCTCAAGGATATACTGTCAACATTAATCAACCGGGCGCTTCGTCTGTTTCCTTAAATAGAGTAACTGGCGCAGATCCTTCTGTGATTATGGGAAATCTTCTTTCGAATGGTCAAGTTTTTCTTGTGAATCCTAATGGTATTTTGTTTGGGGCTTCTTCTTATGTTAACGCACCAGGTGTTGTTGCATCAACCTTAGGCATTTCTAATCAAGACTTTCTAAATGGAAATTATACATTTTTAGGACAAGGTAGTTCGGTTATTAATCAAGGGTTAATTCTTGCTCCTGGCGGATACGTTACACTTCTTGGAACAAGCGTAGATAACTCTGGAACGATTGTATCAGAGCTTGGTACTGTTACTCTTGCGGCTGGTGAAGAAATTACAATGAGCTTGGATCCTCAAGGTCTTGTTAGCATTGTTATTGATGAAGGGGTTACTCAAAATGTTGCATCTGCAACAGACGCAGTTCGAAACACAGGAACAATTTCAGCTGAAGGCGGAAGAGTTGTTTTAACGGCTGAGGCATTAAATGGATTGTTTACAAACGTTGTTAATAATGAAGGCATTATTGAAGCACGTAGTCTTATGGATAATGAAGGCTCTGTTTACCTTATTGCTAAAGGCGAGAACTCTGTTGTTTCGAATACAGGAACTATTGATGTTAGTCCATCTGAGACAGGGGCACAGGGCGGATTTATTGAGCTAAGCGGTGGAACACTTGATTATCTTAATGGAACACTTGAATCTGGTCAGACTGGAATTCTTTTTTTAGATCCATGGAACATTTCTATTTCTAACTTAGATGAGTTCCTTTGGAATCTTTGGGGCGGCTCTGTTATACTCGAGGCTGGAAATAATATTTCTTTTGACCTTTCAGGAGACAATCTGCTTGATTTGTATAATCTGGGATACGGAGAAATTTTCCAATTATCAGCAGGTAATAATATTTATATGAACGATGACAGTGTTCGTACGGCAGGTGGAGATATTGCTTTTTATACAGATAATGTTGATGGATGGTTTTTTGAATGGAGCACAGGAATTTTACATCATGTTACTCCAAATGGAGAAGGAACTATTTCTTTAGGTTCTGGTAATGGTCTTGAGTCTAATGGTGGCAATATTACGCTTGTTGGCGCAGATGTTGATTTAACTGCGCTTGTTAATGCAGGAAGCGGAGATGTTTTTGTTGAGGCGACTTCAGGAGATTTAAATATAAGCAATGCGTCTATTTCTGCAGATACGACTTGGATATGGGCAGAGAATAATATTAATTTAAGTGGTGGTGCTTCAGTGGCCGCGGGAAGCTTAGCTTCGCTATGGGCTCAAAATGATATTAGTTTAGACGATGCCTCTGTTTCTGGATCAGCCATTAGTATTTTTGCCGAAAACGATATTAATATGACTGGCAACGCTTCTGTCGATGCCGGACTTGTCGCAAATATTACTGCTGATCATAATATGAACATGGCAGATGATTCTAGCGTTTCTGCTATTGATTCCGTGTCCTTGAAAATCGGAAATAATATGAATATGGAAAGCAACACGAGTATTCATTCTGATAATTTTGCAACAATTGATGCTGGCAACGATGTGAAGCTTGGCTTAGCTCAAGCTGGCAATCTGCTTATTATTGATGCCGGAGGTGCTATTAGTGACAATAACGGAGGCGCTACAAACATTATCGCTGATAGGGCTCTTTTAAGCGCTGCGAACGGTATTGGTTCTGGCAATGCTCTTGAGACCACGATTTCGAGCTTGCAAGCAACGAACACCTTATTAGGAAACATTGATATTAACAATAGTGGTAATTTGGCCTTGACTGATTTATCCGGCTTAGGATATGCGGTCAAAAATTTTAACGGAGATATCACAATCAACTCCAGCGGGGATTTAAATGTAAACAACGACGTTGTTTCTAGCTGGTGGATTACGCTTTTAGCTGACAACGATATCAATTTAAGTGGCGATGCTTTAGTGGATGCAGCATATTATGTTTCGCTCGCGGCTCAAAACGATATTAATTTACTTGACGATGCTTCTGTTCTTTCCGGCAGCATCATTGACTTTCATGCAGGAAACAATATTAACATGAGCGGTAACGCTATTGTTGATTCAGGATACATCGCTAATATTACTGCTGGTCAAGACATGAACATGTCCGGAAACGCTAGCATTGATTCTGTTCATTCATCAAACATTATAGTTGGAAATGATATGAACATGTCCGATACTGCAAGCGTTTCTTCAAATGTTTTCACAACGATTAATGCCGGTAATGATGTGAAGCTTGGATTAGTTCAAGCTGACAATCTGGTTATTATTGATGCCGGAGGCGCTATTAGTGACAATAATGAAGGCGCTACAAACATTATCGCTGATAGGGCTCTTTTAAGCGCTGCGAACGGTATTGGTTCTGGTAATGCTATTGAAACGGATATTAATATTTTAAGAGCATATAATGTTAATGGAAACATCGAGATTACAGATTTGAGTGGAGACTTGGAGGTTTTTCAGGTGCTCAATTCAGCTTCAGGCGATATTAAGCTAACAGCGTCTGACGCAATGACTGTCAGGCAAATCGAAGGCAACGATGAAGTTGTACTTACCGCTGATACGATCGATTCTATTGCTTCATATGTTCCAGGAATGTCTTCTCAGGTTATTAAAGCTGATGCTTTAAAACTTATTGCAATAAATGGTATTGGTGTTGGACTGCTATCCGGAGGTTCTGGGCTTTTAACTGATGTTAATCATGTTATTGCAAGCAATGTATTTAATGGAATTAATATTAGAGACGTCGCCGGTGATTTAAATGTGATAGGCGCAGAGACATTGTCAGGAGATATTGATATTGCATCTGCTGGAAATCTTACACTTGGGGGATTTGGAATTACTATACCCCAAGGAACAGCGCGCTTAACATCGGATACTGGTGCGATTATTGATGGTAATGGTGATAATTGGAATATTAACGCTAAGAATATTGTTTTGAATGCTGTTAATGGAATTGGGTCTAATGATATGCTTGAAGTTTATACGAATAATCTTACAGCGGAGAATTCAACTTTAGGAGATATTCGCATCAAGGATATTAATGGTAATTTTTACGTTGATTCTGTTATTAACAATAGTTTAGATGGTTCTGTTTATTTAATAGCTAATGGTGCTGCCGGTGAATATAATCCATGTTATTACGATCCGAATAAAGATATGTTCGTCGGCACTGTCAAAAGTAAAAATGACGTTTATCTGGAATCTACCAGAGGTTCTATTATCGACTATAATGGTTCTGACAATAATATCACAGCGGAAAATTTAATTTTAAGCGCTGTAACTGGTATCGGTTCTGGTAATGCCTTAGAAACAGAGGTGTCTTATCTCCAGGCTACTAATATAGATTATTCCTCCGATCCTGATCCTGCTGGCAATGTTAAAAGTTCTGGCAATATTGAAATCAACAATCAAGGAGATTTGACTTTGTCGGATCTTTCTGGTTTAGGCTATTCAGTTAAGAATTTAGCAGAGAGTTTAGGCGGAGATGTTTTTATCGAATCTGATGGATCGATTTTGGGAGAACAAGGAACTGGTTATAATATCATTTCATCTGGTGATACGCATTTGACAGCAGGGGACATCATTGGCAGTTGGGCACCATATGAACCATTAACGGTGGACGTTGGTGGAGATTTGTATCTTAAGATCGGCAAGAAGTCTGGAGTACAAGCAACAGGATCAGTTGGGTCTTTAGGTGTGAGTGGCGCTTTGGCAGGAAATATAGGAGGTAATTATTATATTCTTCCTGGATCAAAAGTAAGCCCGAACAATCCTTTCATTGGCGATCCTTCTGGGTATATCTTTTTTAATTCAATTGAGATTTGGCCGTTGGGTGCACAGAATGCTAGTGGAGCTGGAAGAATATTGGCTTCTACTGAGAAAATTGATAAAGCTTATTGGGAGATACTAGATCCATATCGCTATGCATCATTTTCGCAATCAACACCAGTTTTCTATCTTTATCATCCTTTAAATGAAACAGATGAAGAGGCTTTTGAGGATATTAACTTAGATGCTGATGCATATGAATTTATTGAGGAAAAGATTAATTTAAAGAAGGATTTGGATCCTTATTTTGGTTGGCTTGATGGTCAGGATGTTAATCAAGATCTTATATAATTTGAGAGTATAGCTTTATAGAAAACGGGAAATTTATAAAATTTCCCGTTTTTTTATTTTTAAGTTGAAATAACTTTATATTACAGTAAAATAATTAATATATTAATAAATTAAGAAAGGGTAGGTTTATGAAAAGAATATTTGCATTAATTATTGTTGTTCTATTTATTATTGGATGTGGAAAAGCAGATGATGGATTGAAGACTGCAGTTAAGATTGATAAGATGAGTTTTACAAAAGATGAATATAGTAAGGCGTTTGAGAACTCTTTGTTTGTTCAAGCTCCTCAAGGAGGAAGGCAGGCATTTTTGGATGTCTTCATTGCAAGAAAATTAATGCTAAAGCAGGCTGAAGAAATGAATCTTGATAAAGACCAAAAGTTTTTAGATGATATTCAGCTTTTTTGGGAGCAATCACTTCTTAAGAGTATTTTAGCAAAGAAAGGTGCTGAGCCAGCATTTCAACCACAGGTTAGCGACGAAGAGATGAAGGCTTTATACGAGGCACACAAGGATAAAGAATTTCAGGGCAAAACGTTTGATGAAGTCAAGGATCAGCTGTATAAGCTTTTGTTTAGGAGCAAACAGCAAAGACTAGTTGAGCAGTGGATTGATGATCTTTCTAAAAAGAGCGCTATTGATGTTGATTATGAACTTCTTGAGATTAATAGTCCAACAGTAGGAGAAAGCGATGGAAAATAATTATAAACGAAGAAATTATTTTATTGATAAGAAATTTCAGACAAAGTTTATTCTAATATTTTGTATTATTGCGGTTGTTTCGTCTTTCTTGATGATGATGATTCTTTTGTTCTTTTTGCGTGATTCCAATACGGTTATGATTGAAAATACGCGTGTGATTGCAAAAACAACAGCTGATTTTATGTTTCCGCTGACGATGCAAACGATTTTTATTGGTTTTCTATTCTCTGGTATTTCTGTGGGAGCGTTGACGCTTTTTGTTTCTCATAAGATCTCAGGACCTTTATTTAGATTAGCTAAAGAAGTTAAAGAAGTCGAATCTGGAGATCTGACTTGTTCATTTCGAATTCGTGATCATGATCAGTTGCAATCGCTTCCAGAGCATTTGAGAAAGATGACGTCATTTCTTGATCAAGAGATTAAAGATATAAAGAATGAGCTATCTTTGCTAAAAACTTTTTTAAATGAATCTAAAATGAAGATATCTAACGAAGAAAAATCAAAGCTGGATTTTTCTTTAGCGTCTTTAGATGATAAACTTAATAAATTTAAAACATCTTAAAAATACATGTTTAAAAAATCTACAGGTTTTATTGCCCTAGTTTCTTTTATGTGTTTTCTTAGTCTATTTTGTGCAACTCGACTGGATGCACAAGAACAATCCTTGACTAAGATTGCAACTGGTAAATATTTTGAGATTTATGCTCCTTCGCAATCTGATGCTTATCAGATTTTAGAAAAGATTGATTTCTTCTCTTTGCGACCAGAACAAGTTTTAGATCCAAAATCTGATAACATTAATCAATCTTTGCCGGATGTTCTCGATGCTGTTTATCTTGAGACATCTGATATCTTAGATATTCATAGTTATAGCTTCCGAGGGAAGATTAAGTTTTTGCCAAATGCTCAATCTGTTGAGAGTATTTTCTCAAAATATTCAGGATATCGCATGCATGAAAGATCATTTTATTTCTTTGATCAAAATACAATCTACATTTCTCTAGAAGATACAACTTTGGGAATGCTAGGTCATGAAATTGCACATGCGATTATATCGCATTATTTTGTTGTCCCGCCATCTACAAAAGTTCAAGAGGTCTTGTGCGGTTATGTTGATTATAACTTAAAAAAGCGCAGTGGTCGTTTATCCAAATAAAGTTATTTAAAATTATTCTATATGAAAATTGCATTAATTTTTACACAAAATGAAAGAGGGGGCATTGGTGATCGATGTTTTCCAATCCTTTCTAGAGATTTCGACGTTGATGTTGAGTGTTTTTCTTTTGAACAGCTTAAGAGCATTCCTAGAGATTTTGATCTTTATTTGCGTTTAGATGATGTTGATTACGGTAGAGAGTTTCCCTTAGACCTTCATTCTTACGTCTGGTGGGTTCCAGATACTCACATTAAACATTCATTTAAGAAAATTAAAGCAAATGGAAGAGATTGTGATTATCTTCTGTGTTTTCAAAAAGAAGGTGTTGAAAAGCTTAAAGCGTTAGGATTTTCAAATGTTGATTGGTTGCCAGCGGCCTGTGATCAAGCTTCTGAAAGTTTTGATTTAGTAGAATATGAGCAGAGAAAAAGGGATGTGTGTTTTGTTGGAACAACTGGAAAGTTTTCATTGCGTAAAGTTATGCTAGAAAAAGCGAAGATTAACTTTTCTAATCATTATATGGGGCCTGCACATTTTAATGATCTTCAAGATTATTATGGTCAGTCGCGCATTGCGATTAATTATTCAATTAATAATGATATTAATATGCGTATTTTTGAGGCAATGGGCGCAGGAGCTCTTGTCGTAACAAATCAAATTAAAGATAATGGATTCTTAGAATTATTTGAAGACCAGAAAAACATAATCACCTATGATGATATTACAACGTGTAAGTTTGAAGAAAAAGTTCGATATTACCTAGAGCATCCAAAGGAAGCTTGGATTATTGCTAAGAATGGTTTTGATTTGGTTCAGAAAAAACATACTTATCATCATCGGCTTAAAGAAATTATTTCAATGATGAGAGACCAGAAGGAATCATGAAGATAAAACTTTTTTTCCCAAAAACAGGGAGAGACTCAAAGTTTTCTTTTTTAAGTTTACCTTGGGCGTACAAGTCTAAATTTGAAGACTGGAGTATTGTTCGAGTTTTTGGCATATATATTTGGTTTTATCCTAAAACATACCAGATTGGAAAAGGAAGGAAATGAAGAAATTAGTTGTTTTTTATTCTTTCGAAGGAAATACACGTTTTATTGCTGAGAATATTGCACAAGAAATTGACGCTGACCTTTTAGAGCTTAGGCCTAAAAAGGATGTGAAATCTAAGGGTTTTATGAAATATTTTTGGGGAGGACGGCAAGTTGTGATGAAGGCGACGCCTAAGCTAGAAAGCTTTGATGTTAATCCTCAAGATTACGATATTCTTTTTATTGGGACTCCTGTTTGGGCTTTTTCTTATGCGCCTGCGCTAAAAAGTTTTTTTGAGAAAATACATTTGGCTGATAAGAAAATTGCGATTTTTTGTTGTTGTCAGGGGATTAAGGGAAGAGCATTAGAGAAAATGAAAGAGAGTCTTAAAAAGAATGAAATTATTGGTCAAATAGATTTTATTGATCCGTTGAAAATTAAACAAGCAAGCGTGCTAAAAGCAAGAGAGTGGGCAAAAAAACTATTAAAAATCCTCTGGCGCATTGAATGAATTCCTAATATAATGACATTATATTTAGAGAAATACGATCTTATAAATAGGAGAAAGAATGAAATTTTTGAAAAAGTTTTTTAATCGAAAAGAAGTTTTATCTGCAAAAAAAAATAAGAATATTTTAGTTGTTGAAGATGATGCAGGGCAGCGTTTAACAATTCAAAGAATTCTGGAAAAAGAGGGATATGATTTACTTTTAGCTGAAGATGGAGCCGAAGGGCTAGCTTTGGCAAGATCACGAAAACCAGATTTAATTTTGCTAGATGTTGTCATGCCTAAAGTTGATGGCAATGAAGTTTGTCGACAACTTAAGGAGGATGAAAGCACAAAAAAGATTCCGATCATCTTTTTAACCGCATCGGATTCACCTCATGATATCGTTGATCATTTTGATCTTGGGGCTGATATGCATCTGACCAAGCCGATTGATGCTCGAGAGCTAATTACACAAATTACGATTACATTTGAGAAATAGAAAAAGGTACACATTATGCTGGATTTAAGATTTATTCGAACACATGATGATGCTGTTCGTAGCGCTTTAGCCGCACGTGGCGGATATAAAATTAATTTAGATGAATTGATTGATCTAGATGAGAAGAGAAGAAAAGTTTTAACAAGATTGGATGCTTTAAGAGAAAAAAAGAATAAGACGAATGACGAAATTTTTGTTTTATTAAAAGAGAAGAAGGATCCAAAAGATAAGATTTCAGGTATGAAAGAAATTTCATCTGAGATTAGTTTGCTTGAGGTAGAGGCGCGTGATTTTGATGCTCAACTTAAAGAAATTGTGATGCGTATTCCAAACATTCCACACCTTTCCGTTCCTGTAGGTACTCCTGAAAAGAATAAGGAAATAAAGACATGGGGTGATAAGGTTAATCTTAAGTTTAAGCCAAAGACACATATCGAGATTGCTGAGAATTTAGATATTATTGATTTTAAGCGTGCAGCAAAAATTTCTGGATCAAATTTTATTGTTTATAAAGGTGATGGCGCACGACTTGAGCGAGCGCTTCTAAATTTTATGATTGATTTGCATTCTAGAGAGCATGGGTTTACAGAAATTTTCTCACCGTTTCTAGTTAATCGAGCTTCTATGGTAGGTACCGGACAGCTTCCTAAGATGGAAGATGATATGTACAAGGTTTGCGACGAAGATTTATTCTTGATTCCAACGGCTGAAGTGCCGATTACAAATTTACATCGTGATGAAATTTTAGCTGAACAAGAACTTCCAATTTATTATACCGGATATACGGCTTGTTTTCGACGAGAAGCCGGATCTTATGGGAAAGATACAAAAGGATTGATGCGAGTACATCAATTTGATAAAGTTGAACTCGTTAAATTTGTTAAGCCTGAAAATTCATATGATGAGCTCGAAAAGCTTTTAGGTAATGCTGAGAAAGTTTTGCAGCTTTTAGAAATTCCGTATCGCGTACTTATTCTTGCTACAGGTGATCTTAGTTTTGCAGCAGCGAAATGTTATGATATTGAAGCTTATGCTTGTGGTTTGGATAAATGGCTAGAGGTTTCAAGTTGTTCGAATTTTGAAGATTTTCAAGCTCGGCGTGCCAATATTCGCTTTAAGGGAAAAGAAAATAAAAAGACATCTTTTGTTCACACGCTTAATGGATCAGGAGTCGCGCTTGCACGTACGATGATAGCAATTCTAGAGAATTGTCAAACAAAAGAGGGGGAAGTTGTTATTCCTAAAGTATTAAGACCGTATATGGGAGGCCAAGAAAAAATTGGGAACTAGACTTGTACAGGTTTTTAAGTTTATATTCTTTTTAGTTTTAATTCCTTTGATTGTGGCTTTGACAACTGGCTTTATTCATGAATTAGCAGAGTTGACAAGAGGTCAGTATCAATATTTTATTTGGGGAATGCTTTCGTATCTAATTTTGCATATTTTTATTTATGAGCCGGAACCTATTTATCAATACGGAAAGACATTGGTCGCCGACTTGTTCCAATTCTTAAGTCCTTTAGTTAAATTAGCTCCTGTTGTGCTTCCGATTTATTCAATTGTTTTTCTTGTTTTGTTTTATTTCACTTCTTTTTTCTTCAAGAATATTAATTTGGCACATTATTATCTTTTTTTAATTAGCTTTACTTTCTCGATGCACATGATTTTTATTGCTCGAGAGTTACGCGCTCAAGATCAAACAGCTTTTAAGCCGGATTATTTCTTTTCAATTACGTTAGTTTACGTGATTAATGTGGTTATTATTGCGTTAATGTTAAATCTAATTTTTCCAACATTCTCGTTTATTGAATTCTTTAGAGATGTTTCGCAAATCTCTAGATCTATTTACTACACAATATTCCATCAGCTCTTTGTGCCGTAATTTAAATTCTTAGATCACGGTACAATTTTTTCTAAGTAATACATTATTTTTTTTATTATTAATATTTACTGGATTAATAAGTCCATTTTTAAAAAGATCTAGATTCATTGTTTGTAATATTTTCATTTGATATCTCTTTTCAGATTTTATGCTTTTAATCTGATTTAAATTGTAATTTGGCTAGTAAGAAGATCTATTTTGATATTTAATGATGCTAAGTTTTGTTTCTTTGTCAGAAAAGATTTGTACAATATTTAATGGTTCGCTAAGAGGGTATCCGATAGCGTGCCATTCAGGATCCATTCCTTAGAAGTAAGGATAAGAAAAGATGTAGAATTAGCAATAGCAACTGTTTACATGTTTAATGGTATTTGGTATGATAACCAAAATAAATTATTGAACATCAGAAAGATATATCTTTGATCTCTTTTTTCCAAAATAATAAGAAACTAATTCTTTTAGTCACATTGATGGTCATTTCTTTGAGTTCATGGTTTTATTTGTTGTCGTCTTATTCTTTGAAAAAGGCAGCTTATAATGATGAATGTACATATGTTGCTCAGGCGTATCATTTTTCTGAAAAATCATCTTTGGTTACAGATTTTTATATTTATGAAAGTCTCTTAAAACAAAAGCCGCCATTATTACCTGCAAGACATATTGCTTATGTTGTTTTGCTTGGAACCGTTTATAAAATTTTCGGTTTTCATGAAGGATTGTATTTATATTTAAATTTCTTACTTTTTTCTATATTTTTGTTTTGTTTTTATCAGTTTGGTGTAAAAAAGATTAATCTTAAGAGGGAATGTTGGCTTGCCGTTTTGTTGTTGATAAGTTTTCCTTTGATTAATCTTTTGATGCGTCTACTGATGGCAGATATTTTGATTATTTTTCTTTTCTTTTTATTGATTTGGTTAATGTTTTTTTATGATCCTCCTAAGAATCTAAAAAAATGGTATCCTCTGATGGTTGTTTTATTGTTTTGGATTTGCTATTTATCACGTCAAACAGCTGTTTTTATTTTACCTGTTTTCTTTGTTTATATTTTTAAGATCAAGGGTTTTAAAAAAGTTCTTATTTATTTAGGATTATTTCTTGCAAGCTTTTTCTTGATTTATTGGTTTATTGAGCGATTTAAAACAGTTTATTTTTATGTTCCTTATGGGTGTGCTTTGACATTTATTCAAGAAGGTTCTTGGTCAAAGGCTGTAGGTGTTCTTTCGAAGAATTTTTTAAATAATTTAAAGTTATTTTTTACTGAGTGGCCAACGATATATTATAGCTATGCTAAAGTATCATTTTGGGTGATTGTTGGTCTTGCAGCGTCGAGTTATCGATTTCTTTTAGATTCTGGTAAAAAGCTTTATAAGATTGTTTTTATTATCTTTGTGATACAATATACTTCTTTGTTAGTTTTGTTTAATGCTGCGGATTGGACGGGAATTCGCATGATGGCTTATTTGATTCCGTTTATGTTTCTTTTGTTGGTACAAGGTTTTTTAAACGTGTCGACAAGCAGAAAAGTTTTAAGTTTTGTTAAAGGGGTTATAATCTTTTTTGTTGTTTGTTTTTTTATGATGAGCTTTGTCGTTGCTAGAAATAATTATAAATATTTAAAGAGTCTTGATCATCGACAAGTTGGGGCAAAAATCATCTTAGATAAATTTATTCCAAAAGATAAAGAAGTGGTTGTTTTAAGCAAAATTTTTGATTATCGTAGAATGTCGATTGATTTTCCAAACGCAATACCGATTTATATGGTTCAGCAAGTTTTTACTACACCTGAAGATCTCGAAAAGATTTCTAGAAATTTTCGGTATCCTGATCTCATGCTGTTATCGTATGTTAACAATGTTATTGTGATTTTTGATGGTAAGGCGAAAATCTTTGATTTAAAAGAGTTTTTGAATCCAAAGAAATAAAATTAAAAGTTTAATCAAGAAATATTAAAATAGGTTTTATTATGAAATTAATATCATTTGTTATTCCAGTATTTAATGAATCTGAGAGCATCTTAAAGCTTTATCAAGAGATAGTTGCAGTGTGTCAAAATCTAGAAAATGATTATGAGATATGGTTTATTAATGATGGATCGACAGATCAAACTGAAGAAATATTAAAGGATATAGAGACAAAAGATTCTCGTGTTAAGCTTATCCGATTTAGAAAAAATTTTGGTAAATCGGTTGCGCTTTCCGTAGGTTTTGAGCGAGCAAAAGGTGATATTATCTTTACGATGGATGCAGACCTTCAGGATGATCCAAAGGAAATCCCGGCTTTTTTAGAGGTTATTGATCAAGGTGCTGATTTGGTTTGCGGCTGGAAGAAAAAGAGGAAAGACCCCTTGGAAAAAAGAGTTGCATCAGCTTTCTTCAATTCGATAGTCAGCATGATGACGGGTTTGAAATTGCATGATTTTAATTGTGGTTTTAAGGCGTATCGCAAGAAAGTTGTTAAAACGATCCATATGTATGGAGAGTTTCATCGGTTTATTCCGGCTTTAGTTCAGAGCTATGGATTTAAAATTAAAGAAATTTCTATTCATCATCGAAAGCGTCAATTTGGAAAAAGTAAATATGGGGCTAGTCGCTATCTTGCTGGTTTTTTTGATTTTTTAAGTGTTATTTTTGTAACCGGATATTTACGAAAGCCAATGCATTTTTTAGGTCGAATAAGCTTGACATCATTCCTGATTGGAAGTGGATTATTGACTTATGTTTTTTGTATGAAGTTTTTATTTGGTCAGACAGGAAATCGTCCATCATTAGCGATTTCAATCTTTTTTCTTGGATTTGCTGTTCAAGTGATTCTTTTTGGGATCATTGCAGACTTGATTTTGTATACGAATCACAAAAGTACATTTAAGGCTAGTGATTTTGTTGATGAGATTCAAGATTCATGAAAACTCTTTTTATTTAACCTCTATGGGTGAATGCTTATAGGGTATACAAAAATGCTGTAAAATATGGAAACAACTATTCTCTTTTAGGCTTATGTTGTTTGGTTGTAATTTTCGAAAATCATGGACACTTATTTTATTCATTGATATTAACATCGAGACTTCATGTTCGGGAACAGAGCTTTACGAGATGGCGAAAAGTGGACAGCATGGCTGAAGCTTTTAACAGATGACTTTTTTGAATATCAAAGATATGGAGATTCTATTGTTGAGATTAATGATTTAATCTGAGAGAAATTAATCAATTTACAGCGCAAAGCTTTTTGAATGTTTTATTTTTCGCCAAGGCGAATTTGGTATAATTTTAAGCGTGCAGGACTGAAAGTCTTTATGTAAAACTCGTGGATATTTGCACGAAATGTTTTGTTGGCCCCATTTTTAAAGAAATAAAATGAATATTCTTATCATAAATCCTCCAAGCAAAAAGATTAAAAATGTTGTCAGAGATTTGATTTATGGATGCTGGTGTGCTGGCAGACGTATTGGCGGTATGCAAACCCCGCCTTTAAATCTTTTATATTCTGCTAGTGTTTTAAAGCAAGCTGGACATCAAATTGTTCTTGTTGATGGGGGTGTTGATGATGATGGATATGAGGAGGCAAAGGGTAAGTTTAAGGAATTTCAAATGGTTGCTATGCTTTCATCAACGAATAGTTTTCGTTTAGATGTTGATTTTTTAAAAGAGATAAAAAAGATAAATCCAGAGATTGTTTCTGTTTTGTTTGGCTCGCATCCGAGTTTTATGCCCGAGCATTGTTTGAGAGAGTCAACAGTTGATATTATTGTTCGTCGAGAGCCAGAATTTATTTTAAAGAATTTAGCAAATGCGATTGAGCAAAGCGAAGATTGGGGGCAAGTTCAGGGGATTGGGTATCGAGAAGATGAAAAGTTTGTTTTTACTGATCTGCATCCTTTTATTGAAGATTTAGATCAACTTCCGATTCCTGATCGAGGATTTCTTCCAGAAAATATTGATTATTTTAATCCTGTTGTTAAGCGCATGCCATATGCAACGATGCAAACATCGCGAGGATGTCCAGCAAGTTGTAATTTTTGCACTGTTCCGTCATTTTATGGAAAGAAAATTCGCTGCCGTAGCGCAGAGAGTGTATTAAGGGAATTAGAGCTTTTGAGTCATCAAGGATATAAAGAAGTTTTTTTTCGTGATGAAACTTTTAGCGTGTACAAAGATAGAAATGTAAAGATCTGTCAGGGCATCATTGAAAAGAAATTGGATCTTACGTGGATTTGCAATGCTCGCGTTGATATGGTTGATAAGGAAAGCTTAGAGTTGATGAAGAAGGCAGGTTGCCATCTGATTAAGTTTGGCGTTGAATCAGGAAATCAGAAGATTTTAGAGAATATTAAGAAAGGTATTAACCTTTCGCAGACTTCGAAAGCTTTTGAAATTTGTCATGATCTTAAAATCGATACTCATGCTCATGTTATGTTGGGATGTCCTGGTGAAACAAATGAGACTATAAAAGAAACTTTAAGATTTGTAAAAGATCTTGATCCAACATTTGTATCTTTCGGGATTCATACGCCATACCCAGGAACTGAACTTTTTGAAAAGGTTGCTTGCGATCATCCTGAAATTAAGGATGGAAGCGATGCAAGTATGGAAAAGCTACATGTTAAGGGATTTTTTAATGAAAGCTTTACGTCGTTAAAAAAGCAGGAGCTTGAATTATGGGTTAAGAGGGCTTATCGAATATTTTATTTTCGCCTATCTTATCTTTTAAGAAGATTATTTTCGATTCGAAGCTTTGGGGAATTGATGCGCATTTTGATTGCCGGAAGTAATATTTTTAGTTTTGCTGTTGAAAAAGATGCTGAGTAATTGTTCGCAAGCTATAATGGACGAGATAAAAGTATCATATAGTGTATTAGAAGTTGCAGAAATCCTTAATGTCGCTCGACAAGAAGTGGTCCGAAGGATTTGGTGGATTTTATAAAATCTGAGAAGATTGGTAAGCAGCATGTTATTAATAGGTTAGAACTCGGGAATAATTAAAAAGGAGAATCGTAAATGAGTTTAAATAGTGTAAATATTATGGGAAATTTGACGAGAGACCCGGAATTGAAGTATATTCCGTCTGGGAAAGCAGTTTGTAGCATCTCTATTGCTAATAACCGTGTTTATTCAAAAGGTGAAGAAAAGGTAAAAGAAGTATCTTATTTTGATGTTGAAGTCTGGGGAGCAGCGGCTGAAAATTGCGCAAAATATTTGACAAAAGGAAGTGGAATAATTGTTGAGGGTCGGCTAAAGCAGGACCGCTGGGAACAGGATGGAAACAAAAGAAGTCGCGTGAGGATTTCGGCGAATAGTGTTCATTTTATGCCTAGAAAGGGAGATGATTCTTCCGGACAGCAGTCAAGCGCGAGCGATTCTGCTAAAGATCAGGCAGAGGGTGTTGGTTGGGATGAATAATTAATTCCCGTGCTAACACTGTGTTCATGAGAAATTATTAGGTTATTGTTGTTTTTTTAAGTATAATATTTTTATTATTTGATTAAAACGTAATAAGCGGAGAGCTTTATAAAGATATCAGAGCTTCTTTCTTTACAGTGATAAAGAAATCTGATATAGTTAATTTTCGTTCTTATTAGAATTTAAATTTTTTAGAGGAATTTGTACGCACATTTTCTTCTTAGCATATAGTTAGATTTTGGAGAAATGGCAGAGCGGTTGAATGCGGCGGTCTTGAAAACCGTTGAGGTTAACGCCTCCGAGGGTTCGAATCCTTCTTTCTCCGCCATTTAAATTAGGGCTCATAACATATTGTTTATCAATAAGTTGTGGGCCTTTTTTATTTTAAGGAATGATTGGTGCCCAAACAGAGCCCGTTGCAAATCGTTTAATAACTTTTAAAACTTGCTTTGATGATGTGCTAAAATATTTAAAAGATGATTTGACTGGAATTTAAATGGAGGGGTGTGATGGGAAAAAGAAAATTTGCTTTATTAGGAATGATTGTTATAGGATTAGCTTTATCTTACGGGAGTGCAATGGGACAAGAGTTACGTAAAGCTTATTATCCCAGCGGACAGGTCTTGGATGAGCGTTTTTATAAGGATGATAAACTTGAAGGTCAGTATAAGAAATATTATGAAAATGGGCAGGTGAGGACAGAATATCTCTACAAGAATGGAAAACTCGAAGGTCCGTATAAGCTTTATTATAAAGATGGACAGTTGCTGACAGAAGGTTTCTATAAGGATGATAAGCTGGAAGGGTTTTCTAGGAGTTATCATCTCAGCGGAGAATTTGGAGAAGAAAGTTTTTTTAAGAACGGGAAAAAAGAAGGATTGCATAAGATTCTTTATGAAAACGGACAGCCACATATAGAAATGGTGTATAAAAACGGGAAGAAGATAAGTGAAAAGATTTATGATAAGCAAGGAAATCTTATATCAAGTGAATAATGCAGTAATCTTTTTAAAACGGTTCCCCTTTCTCGTATTAGAATGCTTAAAAAGGATTAATTAAGTGGCAGTCTTTAAAGAGAATAAATGAAGAAACTAATTCTACTCTGCGGAGGCATAATGAAAATTTTTTTAATTGTTTTGGTTTTACTACTTCTATCAACACTTTGTTTCGCTCAAGCTTACACAGTCGAGCGAGTCATTGATGGCGATATTTTAAAACTTACTAACGGTGAAACAGTTCGCCTGATAGGAATTGATTGTCCTGAGATAGACACAGAAGAGGGCAAGAAAGCTACTGAGCTTGTTAAAAGAATCCTCACTCTTTATAAAGACTGGAATATAGTTTTAGAATTTGATGTTGAAAAGCGAGATAAGTATGGTAGACAATTGGCATATGTTTTTATTGATACAGAGATAAAAGAAGGGGAAGAGTTTGGGTTTAAGCATCACTCAGATTATCACTTTGATTATTATGACGGTAAATGGATGTGTTTTTTAAACGCCACTATTATCAAAGTAGGCTACGCCTCGCCTATGACAATTTCTCCAAACGTTAGGCATGCTGATTTATTTCAAAGGCTTTATAAAGAAGCACGAGAGAATAAGAGAGGGCTGTGGAGATAAAAAAGTATGCAGCATCATTGATTAGCGTAACAGTGGTGATATTTCTAGTAAAGATAAATCTTTTCAGAGAGAAGGAGTTATTGCATATTTTATATTGAAATAAAGAATACAAATAAGAGAAAATCAAGAAAGAGAGGTTCACTCTATTCTTCGACCTCGTTTCACATTAATAACTTGTTTGGAATTCCCAGGAACAATTAACATAACGTAGAAAGAGGAAAAATGGAAAGTTTATTTACTTTTGGACTTGTTGTTTTTATGGGTTTTTTTGCCATTATGAATCCGTTTGCTAACTTGGCCGTGTTCTTAGGGCTAACAGAAGGCGATGATAAAAAGACGGCCCAGATGATTGCTAAAAAGGCTTTATTTGGAGCTTTTTTGATCACGTTTGTTTTCATTTTTTCGGGGAATGTGATCTTTAAAATGTTCGGAATTTCCTTGCCGGCATTCCGTATTGCCGGCGGGATACTTGTATTTATCATTGGATTTCATATGTTGCAAGGGGAACCGTCCATCGTTCACACTCCCAATAAGGAAGATCAGGAGAAAAGTTTAGACGCAAAACTAAGCATTGCGATCAGTCCTTTAGCTATTCCGATATTAGCCGGCCCCGGGGTTATTGCAACGGCAATGAGCTATGCGGCAGATGTTAGTTTTGTCAAACTTTTGATTATTGTTTTTGCTTACGGGTTGATTTGTCTCATTACATATTATGTATTTGTATCGGGAGAGAAATTTATTCAGCATATCGGGGAAAATGCCGTGAAAGCCATCACTCGGTTGATGGGAATGATATTAGCTGTTATAGGAATACAGATGCTCATAACGGGAATTCATGGAGCGATAAAACTATTTTCATAATAAAGGATCGGGTACTCGGGGATTTGCCTCTGTCCCTCGGCAGTGATAGAGTAATTGAAATGAATTTAATTTTAAAATGGAGGAGTGTGATGTGGAAGAATGGACTATTTAAAATTATATTTGTCATTGCTTGTATTGCAATGTTTAAAAGAATATGAAAACGAAGCAGCTTTGCATCATAGGCTAGGGAAAAGAATTGCTAAAAAGAATAATATCCCGTATTTAGATTTATTAAGTAATTTCAAGAGCTCAGGTGAGCTCAAGGATGTAGAAGTGGACATAATACATCCAAATGAAAATGGTCATAGAATTATAGCAGATGCTTTGTTTGATTATTTACAGTATAGCCTGAATCCTTCTTCAGGAACTTTATCCATTGAGAAATAAAGTCTCTTTTTGTTTGTCTTAATAAATTTCACAAGTTAGATTCTCGATGGTGAATAGACAGAAACTTTGAAATTAAAGGAGTTAGGATAAATAAGTTAATTGAATCTTTTTTTCTCCGCCATTTACATCATCAATAGACTTCGTTCCCTTCGGGCGAAGTCTATTGTATTTTTTAGATTATTCAAAACGTGCCTTGATTCCAGGGCGTGAGAGTAAATAAAGGAGGATTGTAAATTAGGCCAGCGATGATCGTTGATAAGTTTTCTTTGCAAATACCGGTACCAATATCTGGAAATATAGGAAGTCTAAAGGCTAGGGATGGATATATTGACATACTTGTTAGACGTAAAGCGAAAGATAATAAAGTTAGGCTGTCGGTGAGGGAATTAAAAAGATTGGGAGAATATGAGCATGCAGCGTCGAATTAGCTCCGACTTAGAGGCTCTGCTCTATTTCTTCTTCAGGCTCGAACACATCATTCTTTCTGAATGCTGTTTTATTAATAGCTTTGATGTACGCTTCATCGTTGGTAATTTTACCACTCTTAACAAGATCTAAAAGGTAGCTGTCCATCGTAATCATGCCGCTTGCGCGATTCATTTGAATTTCATTATCCAACCTGTCAGTTTCTCCTCTTCGGATAATTGAAGCCAAGGCAGACGTTCTGGTAAGAATTTCGCATGCCACCCATCGTCGCTTTTCATCGGCACTGCGTACAAGTTGCTGAGAAATAACAGCTTTTAATGTATTGGCCAAAATTTCTCGAATCTGATTTTTTTGTTTCTGAGGAAAAACATCAATAATGCGACTTATTGTTTTAGGTG
>CAZYOA010000019.1:0-23149 GCA_964648665.1 uncultured Planctomycetales bacterium
GGATTATGCTTAATTTGTACCCTCAGAGGGCCACTAAGCCTGAGAATATACATCAAGATTTTAATGTTAGCTTGCACAAAAAGAATCTTAAATACATTAAAGAAGTTTTTCAGAATAACCCGAAGGCGACGGTGTGGGCGGCATGGGGTGGCTTGATTGAAAGCCGAATATTCTTAAAACAATGCTTAAAAGATATTGCTAATATTGTAAAGCCTTATTCTGCAAAATGGGTTCATAAGGGAAAGTTGCTGGCCAAAGGACATCCACACCATCCGCTATACTTAAGAAGCGATGCTCCTTTTTCATCATTTAATATTGATAACTATTTACAAGATTTTAATAAATAAATTTACTGGAGGTATAAAATGTTTAAAATATTCAAAAAAAGATGGCTTTGGATAGTAGCTTTATTTGTGATTATTAACATCGTAGGGCTTCTTAAGATTTCTTTGATTGTAGACGGGAGGTCTGGCGCGAGCCTTGTGAGGGTGGCTCAGGAGAGAATAAGCGGATATTTTCATCCTGTTTCCAGGATCGCTAAGGAAGTTAAGAAAAAGATTTATGTATCAGAATTTATTATTAGCGAAGCCACAGGGCAAACATATGGAAATCAGGGATCTATTAAGCTTGACACTCGGTCGAATGTTAATCTTGATGAGATTAAAGGGTATATTACAGTTGACCCAGGAGTTGATTTTTATATTGAGGCAAATTATTGGGGAATTAAGCTTTATGGTGATTTTAAGCCAGGCAAGATCTACAAGGTAAGGGCTGCAAAAGGAATGCCTACAAAGGACGGCGTAAAACTTGCAAAAGATTTTACAGCATCCGTTGTTATCCCTGATCTTAATCCGGATGTTGATTTTGAATCACCGGGGATGTATCTTTCTTTAAAGGGTGAACAGAATATTGCTTTTAGTCATGTCAATCTTGAGAAAGTTAATTTAAAAGTTCACAAAGTCCATGACAATAACATTGTTTATCTTCTTAATAAGTCTTCTTATCGAGGAATACCAAATGATTTAGGGGAAGATATGCTAGAGAAGGAAATAGATGTTTCTGGCGAACTTAATCAGCTTCGAACAAGTTATTTGAATTTTCGTGATATTCTTTCAGAAAAAGATAGAGGCGTTTATTATTTGACCATTTCTCCTGTTAATGATGATTACTACTATAGGGGTTCCTCAAAACTTCTCTTAACGACTGATATCGGTATTTTGGCGCGACAGGGAGATGCTGATCTTTTGGTGTGGCTTAATTCTTTATCTGAGGCAAATTCTGTTTCAGGCGCAGACGTAAAAGTTTTCAGCAAAACAAATCAGCTTTTATATGAAGGAATAAGTGATGAGAAGGGCTTTGTTCATTTTGAAAATATTGATCTTAAAAAAGAACAGAAACCGTATGTCATAACAGCTTCTTTAGGAGGCGATTTATCTTTTCTTGAAGTAGAAACATGCGTTATCGATGAGACCGCTTTTGATATTGGTGGACGCCCGTACCTTTCTGGTGGATATGAATCGTTTGTTTATTCAGATAGAGGAGTTTATCGTCCAGGAGAAAGAGTGTATTTACGATCTGTTGTCCGCGGTAAAGGCGTTAATGTTCCAGATAGCTTTCCGGTTAATATTGTTATTAAGCGACCGGATGGACGAGAGTTTAAGAAAATAATTAGTATTTTAAATGCTTTTGGCATCGCTGATGTTGAGGCTGATTTTCCTGATTACGCATTAACAGGAGTTTATACTGCTGAGGTTTCAATCCCCGGAAGCGAAGATGTTATTGGTAGCATGTCTTTTAATATTGAGGAGTTTATTCCAGATAATTTAAAAGTTTCCGTTAAAACAGATAAGCCAAGTTATTTTCTTTCTGATAAGGTAAACATAAATGTTGGTGTTGAAGAATCTTTTGGCGCTCCAGCCGTTGATAAGAATGTGGAGTTATCATATCGTTTAAAATCAAAAATATTTAAGCCAAAGGGTTGTGAAGATTTCACTTTTGTTGATAAAACAATTTCTTTTAATTTCAAAAAAGAGAATATAGGATTTTTAGGAACAGACATCGAGGGGAAGGCATTGTTTTCTTTAGATCTGCCTAAAAATATTAAAGTACCTTCTTCTTTAGTAATAGATATTGGTGCGGTTGCTAAGGAGCTTGGAGGGAGGGCTGTTGCTAATTATGAGCAGCGAGATGTATATCCTTATCCGTTCTTTATCGGAATTCGCAAGCAAGTAGAAGGTTTTGGTTCTACTGGTCAGCCAGTTAATTTTGATTTTGTTACGGTTGATGCGACAGGAAAAGAAATTGTTCCTTTAAAGCTTAATGTCAAAGTTAGCAAAGTTATATGGAATAGTATTCTGAAAAAAGACAAAAAAGGAAGATATCGCTACACGACTGAAAGCCGTGAAGAAGTTATTCTGGATAAGCCTATTGATGCTGCAGCTTCTAAAGGAGAGTTTTCTTTTACACCTGCTAAATGGGGTGATTATATTGTTCGAATCTCGGGGATAGAAGAAAATTCACATACAGCAAGCATAAAGTTTCATGCTTCTGGTTATTGGAGTTCTCAGCCTTGGGCTATGGAAAGGCCAGATCGCATTGAATTGCAGCTTGATAAAAAGAGTTATGCAAAAGGTGAAATAGCAAAACTATTAATTAAATCACCTTTTAAGGGAAAGGCTATCATTAGTTGTTCAACAGATAAGAATATCTACACGGATGTTGTCGAGATAGACTCACTTTCTAAAACTGTTGATATTCCTGTTCTTGATGAGTTTGATCCAAATGCTTATTGTGCTGTATCTGTTATTCGTCCTGTTAAAGCTGAAGAGAAATGGAGTGCACATAGAGCTTATGGCATCATACCTTTAGTGGTAGACCATAATGATAAGAAAATTAATCTTTCAATTACGGCTCCGTCTAAAGTTTCTTCGAAAGATAAAGTAGTTGTTGATATTACTCAGCAGGGGACATCTGAACCTTTGAATTTAACAGTTGCTCTTGTTGATGACGGGATTTTAAGATTAACAGGTTTTAAAACACCTGATCCGTTTGACTTCTTTTATGGGGTTCGGGCGAATGGTATCGAAACCTCAGATGTTTATTCTCTTCTTATGCCTGAATTTTCAGAAGATAAAGTTGGGGGAGATTCTGCTCCATCTGGAGGGAAAGCCTATAATCCTAAGCGTTCAAATCCGGTTAGTGCCAAAAGGGTGAAACCTTTAGCTATTTGGAAAACAAATGTTCTTACTGATAATCAAGGCAAGGCAAGAGTAGAGTTTAGCTTACCTGAGTTTAACGGCACTTTAAAATATATGGTTGTTGCTTCAGGAGAGGATAGCTTTGGAAGTGCATCTGGAGATATAAAGGCAATCTCTCCAATTATTCTAACGCCTACAGTTCCTCGATTTCTGGCAATGAATGATGAGTTTGTTGTAAGCACTAGCGTTTTTAATATGACAGGGAAAGACGACACTATCCTTGTTTCAGTTGATGTTCTCGATAGTTTTAAAGTTTTAGATGAAGCAAAGAAAGAAGTATTCTTGAAGAATGAACAAGAGGGTTTTATTTCTTTTAAGATAAAGGCACCTTCTATCCCGCAAAAGGGAAGTATCAAAGTTTCTGCTGTAGCAGGAAATGAAAATACATCGATGAGCTTTGAAGTTCCTGTCAGGCCTGCAGTTGCTTGGACAACAGTAGCAGGAAGTGGGGAGGCAAAAGCTGGACAAGAGGTATCTTTTAAGATTCCTGGTCAATGGCTTAAAGGAACGGAAAAAGTTTCTTTATCCATTGCATCTTTGCCGTCTGTAAAACTTTTAGGAGGATTAAATTATCTTTTAAAATATCCTTATGGATGTGTTGAGCAAACAGTGTCAGGTGCTTATCCATTGCTTTATTTGCGTAATCTTGCTTCACAGGTTGATCCTGAACGTTATTCTCCTGAAGCCATTCGCTTGTTGGTTCAGTCGGGGATAGAAAAGGTTCTTGCTATTCAGACATTCTCTGGAGGATTCGGTTGGTGGGCTGGATATCGAGAAGTTTATCCATGGGGAAGCGTTTATGCTGTTGATTTCCTGCTTGATGCAGAAAAAGCTGGTTATTCGGTTCCTATGAGCGCTAAGTCAGCCGGATTAAATTTTCTTGAGAGAATATTATCTGGCAAGGAAAAAGATTATTCTATTCAAACTAAAGTTTATAGTGCGTATGTCTTGGCAAAGGCTGGACGTATAAAGGCATCATGGATTAGGAGATTTCAGGAAAGGTTAGATGAGTTACCTGGATCTTCGAGATTTTATGTAGCAGGAGCTCTTGCTGTTATGGGCGATCGCAAGTCTGCGGATAATATCTTTGCTCAGGGTGTCAGCGACGCTTCTTTTGACCCAGAGCAAGACGACAGCCTTGACTCATACGTTAGAAAACAGGCATCAGCTTTATCTATTTATCTTGATGCAGCACCTGATAGCCCTATCGTTCCTATTTTGGTTAATCGTATCAATGATGCGATGAAAAATGGTCGATGGGCAACGACTCAGGAAAATGCAGCTGCGCTCATTGCTTTAGGTAAATACATCAAGATGAAAGAAGGGATTGTTCAGAAATATAAAGGAACAGTAATAGCTGATGGAGAAAAGATTGCAGAGTTTGATGAAACACAAGATTTAAATTTATCAGACTTAAGTCTTTTAGGGAAAGAAGTGGTTATTAAAATTGAGGGAGAGGGATCAGCTTATTTTTATTGGAGTGTGCAAGGTGTTCCGCTTTCTAATAAATCCGAAGAGAAAGATTCTGGAATAAAAATAAGACGGACCTTTATTGACAAAAAAGGTGAGCCTGTTGATTTGGCTACAATCAAACAAGGGGATGTTTTAATCGGAGAAATTCTTGTAGAGCCCAATGGTGAAGCTCGCAATATGGTTATTGAAGATCTTTTACCTGCAGGATTTGAAATTCTTAATCCAAGATTAAAAACATCGGAAGCTGTGTTATCTCATGGTGAAAAAGTTTCAGATCCGGAGCGCATTGATATGCGCGATGATCGTCTTGTACTTTTTGTAGACGTCAAAGGCAAGTCTCGTTTTCAATATGCAGTAAGAGCCGTAAATCCGGGAACGTTTGTTCTTCCGGCTATTAGAGGAGAGCTTATGTATGCTCCGTCGATATATAGCGTAAGTTCACAAGGTGAGGTGATTATTAAATAGATAGGAGAAAGCTATGATTGATGATGAAGATGATATAGAAGATAGCCTTTGGGATGAAGTTTATACAGGCATGGAAGCTGCTAATGATATAAAGTTTGCAGATTATTATGGACATAAGCTTTTAGAGGCTGCAGTGAAGGGTGATATTAAATTAGTTAAGGAAATAATGTCTTTGCCCAGAGAAAAGGGAGGTATTCTTCTTGTTCGGTTGACCCAGAAGGATGAAAGCGGGAACTCCGCATTACATTTAGCTGTTATGGGTGGAAACAAAGAAGTTATTGAGTATTTTGTTTCTGGAAATAATATGGATGCAAAGAATAATGACGGCAAGACACCATTGGACATTGCAGAAGAAAATGGAAACAAAGAAATATTAAAGGTTTTAAAATTAAAGAATGATAAACAAGAGATTTAAAAGTTTTATAAAACAGTTATTTGTCTTTGTGGGCATAGCTTTTTTTATGTTCGTAATTTCATATTTTGCGATATTGCATTTTGCGCCATTTCCAGTGAAAGCAGTAAGTCAGATTCCTTATTCAACAATTATTTATGATAAGAATGGCGATATCTTAAGAGCTTATACAAATAATGATGGACGATGGTATTTGCCTTTGGGAGATTATGAGATTAGCGATGATTTTGTAAAGGCAACAATCGCTATTGAAGATAGGCGGTTTTGGGATCATCCTGGCGTGGATGTAAAAGCGATCGCTAGGGCAGCGTTTCAAAACATCAAGAATTTGCGTGTTATCTCTGGTGCTTCAACCATTAGCATGCAGGTTGTCCGGCTGTTAGATCCAAAGCCAAGGACTTTGTCTAACAAGATGGTTGAGGCGGTTCATGCGCTTAAGCTTGAAACAATTTATTCAAAGAAAGATATTTTAAAGTTATATTTTGAACTTGCTCCATATGGAGGCAATATTCACGGAGTAAGAGCAGCAGCATGGAGGTATTTTAAGAAGTCGCCAAAAGATTTAAGTTTAGCTGAAAGTGCTTTATTAGCAGGCATTCCTCAATCGCCTGCGCGCTTGCGTCCCAATCGTTATCCTGAGCGTGCCAAGAAAAGAAGATGCAGAGTTTTGTCATGCATGCTTGACGAAGGCTTTATCGATGCAGAGCAATATGCTCTAACAAATAACGAGCCTATCAACGCCAAGGTTTATTCTTTTCCTTTTGAGGCTCCACATTTCGCTCGTTTTGTTAGAAGCACAATTAAGGCAAATGAAATTAAGACAACTATTGATCCTCAGATTCAAAAGTTTGCAGAAAGTGTTATTCAAAAAGCTGTTGATAAGTATCGTAGATTTGGCGTAACAAACGGTGCGATCGTTGTTATTGAAAATAAGACTGGAAACGTTAGGGCTTATGTGGGATCAGCAGATTTTTTCTCAATAGAAGACAAGGGGCAAGTTGACGGGGCAAAAGCTTTGCGTAGCCCAGGTTCTGCTTTAAAACCGTTTACATATGCTCTTGGATTTGAAAATGGTTTCTATTCAACAGAAGTAACAATTAATGATGCACCATCTCGTTATAATGATTATTTGCCAAGTAATTATGATAAAAAGTTCCATGGGCCTGTGTCTGTGCGGGAGGCACTTGTTAATTCTCTGAATATTCCAGCGGTTGAGGTTCTCGATCGTGTTGGATATTCAAAGCTTTATGATTTACTTCGTTCAAGTGGGATAACAACGCTTACCGGAGGTCCTGGCCGCTATGGGCTGTCTTTAACGCTCGGGTCTTGTGGTGTTCGTCTCTTAGAATTAACTAATGCTTATGCGTCTCTTGCCAGACTCGGGGCTTATAAGCCTTATAAAATTGTTGAGGATGGACAAAGTTTCTTAGCGAGAAGAGTCGTTGACCAAGCAGCAGCTTATTTAGTTGCTGATATCTTGTCTGATGACGAGCGCCTTGCTGCTATTGGAATTTATCATAATAATAAAATGCATCCTAAGATTGCTTTTAAGACAGGGACATCTTTTGGAAATAGAGATGCCTGGACGTTTGCTTATAATCCTGAATACACAATAGGCGTTTGGTTGGGGGATTTTATGGCAAGGCCATCTAAAGCGCTTGTGGGGATAGAGGCAGCAACTCCTTTAGCAGTAGAAATGTTTGATTGGCTTTATACAGAAAAAAGTTTTCCTTGGTATGCAATGCCGGAAACCGTTGGTGTTAGAAATGATATTGATTTGTTTGTTAAGAATGCAAGCAGTATTGACTTTGTTGATGATATTATTAAAGATTCTGATCGACCTAAGATTATCTCTCCAGCTAGCGGGACAGAATATTTCATTTCAGGTCCAGAAGGGTTTTTGCCAGAAATTCCGTTTGTAGTTCAACCTATGCCAACGGTGGGTGAAGTGTTTTGGTTTCTTAATGGACAGTTTTTAAGTCGGCTTGATTCTAGGGAAAAGATGTTTTGGAATATGAAGCCAGGGGAATACGAGTTAGTTTGTGCAGATAAATACGGAAGAAGTTCTTCTGTTAATTTTAGGGTTAGATAAAACGAGGAAGATAGCTAGGAGTGGAGAATGAAAAAAGAAATAATATATAATGGAAGGGAGTATCTTTGGGATGGATCAAACTGGTATGATTCAGGCTATATGAAGGTAGAAACTTCAGTGGCTTGTAATCTTGATAAGATTATTCATGATGAGTTGATTGAAGCGGACAAAGAGATTAAAAATCTAGACAAATTGATTGATTTAATTCAGAAGTCTAGAAATGCGGGTTATAAGGCGCGTTCCTGGAGATTGCTTGATCAAGCTTTAGAATTAGATCCGAATCATATAGGATTAATGATTATAAAAAGTTCAATGTTGAGGGAGAGAGGAAGACCTCTAGAAGCATTAGAAGCTACAGCTCCTTATAAAAGTAGAAATAGCAGTGCGTTACATACTACAAGAGCGGCTGCTTTATGTGATTTAGATAGATGGGAAGAAGCGAAATCTGAAATAAGTCGTGCTTTGGCAATTAATGCTAGCGGTGAAGCATTTAGTGTTGTAAGAAGAATTAAGGTTGCCCGGTCAGATCTTTACGAAGAGTCGAATTGATTATTTTAAAGAGAAATAAAATAGGAAGAAGTTCTGTTGTTAATTTTAGAGTGAGGTAGAAGCGTTTTAATACTTAGAATAATAGCGAATATATTAATATAAATATACTGTAAGAATTGGGAAAAGAATGAATAATGATATATATAAAAAAATAATTAATTTTCATAACTTGTTGCTTGAGGATAAGAATCATAGATATAAGTCTTGGGAACATTGTTATTCATTCTTTATGAGAGATGATTTGGTTAAGAATATTGACAATGCGTGTTTGCATTTATCTTTTTATTTGGCTAGCTGGGGCATGTACAGAGGGTCAAGTTTTTTACTGTGGAAAGATTACCAGATCCATATAAGTGTTGTGAAAAAATTGCTTGAAAACAAAGAATTACAACGATTAGATTTCTTATCAATTGGGGATGTTGAGCTAGATAGGATTGTTGAGTTATCTAAATGGATAAAACAATGGTATAGAGACAACGTAAAGAATGTAAATGGGAAGAGAAAGATCGTTAATGTTACTGATACTCTTGTTACGAAAATAATACTTGGAACGCTTGGCTGTGTTCCTGCTTATGATCGTTATTTTATAGAAGGAATGCGAAAGTCTGGCATAAAGTATTCAAAGTTTAGTAGGCTAAACTTAAAAGCTATAGCTAAATATTATAACGATCATGAGGCAGAATTTGAAAAAGCGCAGCAAGCGATTTATAAAAAGAATAAAATTCTTTATCCTGCCATGAAGCTAGTTGATATGTATTTTTGGGAAATTGGATTTCAAGCAGATAAAAAGAAAACTATTTAACAAAGAAAATTTATTTAATTTCCTGAAGGGGAGAAAATACACAGAAAAAGTTCTTGAGATATGGCTGGATAATGATGTAGGAAAAAGGCTTTTTTGGAACATAGAAGAAGGCAAACACAAGATTATTGTTGTAGACACATACGGAAGAAGTTCTTTCGTTGATTTTAGGGTGAGGTAAAATAAGAAAAAAATAACATGTGATGGAGTGAAGTATTTTTAGGATGGATTAAACTGGCACAGTGCAAGTAGAGACCTGAAGGTCGCTAAATTCTTATCTAGAAAGAGCAGGTAGATCAACTGGATTTGTTGTTATTGTATAATAAAAAGAATGGTAAACATAGAGATAAAACCAAGTGACGTTCCTTTTGTATTGCTAGAATTTCTAAAGATTGTTGGTAAAAAAAATACCAAAAATAATCCTATTTCAAAGAAGCATAGGTTTTATAAGCTTTTTAAGTTTTATTGGGAGAATAGAGATAAAAAGCAGATAACTTTGCCCGAAAATCTTTTTGAAAGCTTTAATGAAGTTCTTAGCATTGTTACATTAAAAATAACTTTGCCAAAAGGGAAGCCAATTAGGATGTTTTTAGACAAGAACATGATTGATTCCCTGTGTATTGAGGCAGTGGTTGTAATGGAGTATCTCAAAAGAGGTTATGCGGTACAGTGGTTATCTCCTATAGCAAAAGATCCTCCAGATTTAAGGGTTACTGATAAAGTAGGTAGTTTTGAAGTAGATTTTGAAGTAAAGTTTAGGAACGAATCTCCGACAACAGAAGGGGCGTTTAGGTTGGTAGCTAAAGGTCTAAAGAGTCTTCAGGGACGAAAAACAAAAGAAAATCCTGCAGTAATTGTGGTTCATAATAGTGAAAATCTAGGATGGGCAGACTGGCTAGAAGATCCTATAGTAAAAGAAAAACTGTCCACCCTTTTAGGTAAAAAAAAGTATAGAATAATATCAGGGCTTATTTTTTTAGGCGGTATTGAAATAAGAAAAGATGCGTATAGCAAACAGATTGGCATTCAACTTGTTGGCTATAGAGTTGATACTGCAACAAAGCCATTACCATATAGTTTTTTGTTAAAGGGTAGTAAGATTTAGAATCGAATTAGAAGAATAGAAAATAAGAATAATTGTTATAAATCTATTACAGTTCTTAATTCTTTCATAAAAAGGGAAGGTTGCTATGTCCGATGTTAAATCAAGCACTTATTGTAATGGTTGCAAGAAACAATTAGTTTCTAATTCCCAAGCTCCATGTCCATATTGTGGTAGTTTAAAAAAAGATCAAAGAGTGGAGGTGGAGGAATTAGTTTTAGTTTCCGATGCCGGAGGAGTGTTACTAAAAACTCGCAAAGAGTATTATAATGAAAATCCAATACTAAAATGGATAGTAATTATTATTACACTTGTAGCAGTTTTTATAGGTGCGGTCGGAGGAGGCTTAGTGGGGTTAATCTTTGGTTTGATCTTAGGAATAATATCATATTTTTTAAGTCCATTTGTTAGAGAGAAGATTATAGAAATACATGAATCACAGACTTAATTTAATTATTTTAACTTTGCTACAAATTCGGCATATTGAAAATATCTAAATTCGTAAAATACTCATAAATAACAATTTAAATCAATAGTGACGCAGGTTCGTAACCTGAAGGTCAACAGATTATCACAAATGTCCACCTCGACGGGGTGGACATTTGTTAATTGATTATATATCAAATAGTTATGTATATTCCGGGCTGAAAATAGTGGACAAAACGGACATTTTTTAACTAACTTTATCTCTGAATCGGCTATATAATTGACATTTTTGCTTTCTGCTATCATAGTAAGGCGCATCTGACAGTGAGATACAGTTAGGACCTATACACCCCCGGGGAGCCATTTAATAAAAAAGGGCGCTGCATTTGCAGCGTCCTTTTTTATTAAATAGATTTTTCTAAAGGTTGATACCTGGAGGCACGATGCCGAAGTTCTGACCGAGTTTGCAACCGATTAGTTAATGGCAAGTGAGGAAATGGTGTTGAATTAGAATGAGAGCACTAGAGTTCTTACGGGCTCTTTTTATACTTTTTAGCAAAGTAGGTACATGTCCCCAATTCTTTCTGTTATGCAATGCCTTGCAAATTGCTTTTTTCGCGCTATCATAGGTGCGCCAGAAATGAATGAAGCAATAAGCAGTAAGGAATATTGAATAATCCTAGCTCCATGGTGATCATCGTTATAACAAAGGGTTAAGTAATCAACGAATAGTGTTCTGAGATAGGGCTATTCGTATCGATCGTAAGTTTAATAAAGCATGATATTGCTTAGCGTCGAGTACTATGTAGGCGCTATGATAACTGGCTTTGCCATAAATAATCCATCTATACATATAGAATAACTTAGAGAGAATAGCCGTGACCAAACAAATTAGAAATATCGCCATCATCGCCCACGTAGACCATGGCAAAACCACATTAGTTGATAAGTTGCTACAGCAATCTGGTACGTTTGATGAGCGTAAAGTGCTGACTGAGTGCATGATGGATTCTAATGATCAGGAAAAAGAGCGTGGTATTACGATCACTTCGAAAAATGCTGCAATCAATTGGAATGATTATCACATCAATATCGTCGATACCCCGGGGCATGCTGATTTTGGTGGTGAGGTTGAACGCGTACTCTCGATGGTCGATTCGGTTTTATTGCTGGTTGATGCTGTCGAAGGCCCTATGCCGCAAACCCGTTTTGTTACTCAAAAAGCTTTTGCTATGGGATTTAAACCGATTGTAGTAATTAATAAAATTGACCGTGAAGGGGCCGACCCGCATCATGCATTAGATTTGACGTTCGATTTATTCGATAAACTCGGTGCAACCGATGAGCAACTCGATTTCCCCGTAATTTATGCCTCTGCCGTTAATGGTTATGCCGGAAATGAAGCAGAGGTTACCAATGGTGATATGACGCCTTTGTTCGAAGCGATTGTCAAACATGTGCATGCACCGGATGTTGATCTGAATGGCCCTTTGCAGTTACAGATTTCGACACTGGACTACAACAGTTATGTTGGTGTTATTGGTATCGGCCGTATCAAGCGTGGTGTCGCTAAAGCTAATGTAGCGGTTAAAATTATTGGTTCTGATGGCGTAGAACGCATTGGTCGCATTGATCAGTTATTAAGTTTTCACGGCCTAGAAAGAGTGGAAATCGAGGAAGCCGAAGCGGGTAATATCGTTGCGATTACCGGTATCGATCCACTCTCTATCTCCGATACGGTTTGTGATGAAAATGAAGTCGAAGCACTGCCTGCGCTGACAGTCGATGAGCCGACTATCAGCATGACGTTTCAGATAAACACTTCGCCATTTTCAGGTCAGGAAGGCAAATATGTAACTGGTCGAAATATTTGGGATCGTTTGCAGCAGGAATTAAAGCATAATGTTGCGCTTCGTGTAGATCGGCTAGAAGGTGACAAATACAAAGTATCAGGTCGTGGTGAATTACATCTTTCTGTGTTGATCGAAACCATGCGTCGTGAAAATTTTGAATTGGCGGTTGGTCGTCCAGAAGTGATTATCCGTGAAGTCGATGGCGCTAAACATGAGCCTTATGAAGAGCTAATAGCTGATGTTGAGATCGAGAATCAAGGCGCAGTGATGGAAGCGTTGAGTATTCGTAAGGCAGAACTTAAAGACATGGTTCAAGATGACAAAGGTCGAGTTAGGCTCGATTTTATAATCCCCGCACGTGGTCTAATCGGTTTTAGGACTGACTATCTTTCCATGACACGTGGTACTGGTTTGTTGTATAGCGTGTTTGACCATTACGGTCCAATTGTTACGGATGGTATTGGTCAGCGTACAAATGGCGTGTTGATTGCTAAAGCAAGAGGTAAGGCAGTATCCTATTCATTGTATCCATTGCAGGTGCGTGGTAAGTTGTTGGTGGGAAACGGAGATGAAGTTTACGAAGGTCAGATTGTCGGTATTCATACACGTGAGAATGATCTGGTGGTTAACCCAACCAATCCTAAGAAATTAAGCAATGTTCGTACATCGGGTACGGATGAATCATTAACGCTGTCACCACACATCAAGTACTCATTGGAGCAAGCACTAGAATTTATCGATGATGATGAGTTGGTTGAAGTTACACCTTTATCGATTCGTGTACGGAAAAAATTGCTGACAGAACATGAACGAAAAAAGGCATCACGCGTTGCTAGCTAAGGCGAAGTTTTTAAGAAAACTGCATGTCATAACTTGATAATTAAAGAAGTTAGAGTAATGATCTTTATATAATAATAAGAAGGGTGATGTGAAATATTTGCTTCGTTCAGGAGATTGTTGAAATGAATTGATCAAAAGTCTTGATAATGCAACACGGGTTGTTCTGTTTGATGAAGAAACTGTCGGCGCAAAAGATATAATATTTGCGTATTGCAAATTTGAGGTGAAAACGTAAACGCATAAAAAGCATGTCTATAAGGATGCCGAGGAAGTTATTTATATCCTATCGGGAAGAGGCATGAGCGGTCTTAGTAAAAAAGAAGTTGAAATGAAAAGTGGAGATATTAATTTTTCCTCTGTTAGATTGAATTAAAATAGTACTTTAAAGTTATTTTCATACATAAGATAGTTGCAAAACTCGTTCACTTGGGGAGCCATTTGCATCATAAGGCGTTGTAACTATTTGTATATAGTTGCAACGTCTTTTTGTTTATTGTAATATGAAATGGTTAAGCGTGACGAAAGGGGAGTTTATATGAGAGAGTATGACAAAATGATTGCAGGAGATTTGTATGATGCAACTGATGTCGAGTTGATCAAGATGCGTCAAGAGGCTAGAGGTTTTCTTGATGAGCTTAATCGATCTGTGCAGGATGTAAAAGACGGAGAGCGATTAGCGTTGTGTCATAAACTTTTTGCTAAAGTCGGTGATGGGCTATGGTTGCAGCCACCTTTTTATTGTGACTATGGGAAAAATATTGAAGTTGGAACCAATGTTTATTTCAATTTCAACTGTGTTGTATTAGACGTAGCAAAAGTAATCATTGGCTCAAATGTTTTAATCGGTCCGAATGTCCAGATTTATACGGCTAGTCATCCCATTAATGTTGATGAACGAAATAGTGGGCAAGAATTTGGTAAGCCTATTGCTATTGGTGATAATGTTTGGATTGGAGGGGGTGCTATTTTGTGTCCTGGGGTTACTATAGGTGAAAAGAGTATTATTGCTGCTGGAGCTGTTGTCACCAAGAATGTTTCACCTAGTGTTATGGTTGGGGGAAATCCAGCGAAATTAATTCGAGATTTGAGTTAAGCCAGTTGCAAAACTCGTTCACTTGGGGGAGCCAGTTTAATTTCTTTAAATTTAAATAGAGAGATACTAATAGCCCTGAGTAGTTAATTTATTCAGGGATATTTTTATGTCTTGTTGTGTCAAATGGTTAGGCATATATTTTTGTATTGTCATCGAAGGACGCGATGAAGGTCTCTATGATAAATAAACTGCAGAGGCTTTTCTCTTTCATGATATAATAGCAAAAAAAGTTATGCATTTTTAGGACAATATAAGATTTCTATAATAGTGTTGAATATTGTTCCATGCTTTGCATTGAAGATCATGGGTTAGCCTGAAAATGATAAAAACCCACGGTCGTCACAATAACCATATTTTCTAAAAGAGTCTTACATGAACCTTATTCTCTTACTAAAAGAAGATCTTCTTACAGGCGATGATCGAGTTCGTCTTTCAGGGAGAAGGCATAAGCATATTCGTGATATTTTGAGATCTTCAGTTGGCGATAAGATTGGTAAGGATTTGAAAGATTAGGAGTAGGGTTATGGTGAGTATTTTATTAACCAAGATATACGATTTCCAGAAAAAACAACAGTCGTATATTGATTGTTATACCTAAAAAACAAATAAACTTAACTTTGATTAGGAGTATATGTGGTTCACCCGATTATAAAAGACCTTCTTTGGAGGCATGCTACCAAAAAATATGACATCAGAAAAAAAGTTCCTCAAGAGGATCTGGATGTGATTTTTGAATCAATGCGCCTTTCTCCATCATCCATTAATTCACAACCATGGAAATTTGTGGTTATTGAGAGTGACGAAGCAAAAGAGCGTATGAGTAAAACCTTTGCTAAAAAACATCAATATAATCAGTCTCATGTTTTCGACAGTTCGCAAATCATTCTTTTTGCTTACAACCCACACTACACATATGATGATTATGCTATAGTGATCGATAAGGGTATTGACGATCAAAGAGTCAAATCAGAAGAACGAGAGAATGCCTTTGGTGTCTTTGTATTTGCAGAACTTAATACTGATAAAAATGGAGATACGAGTAGTTGGACAAAAGCACAAACTTATCTTGCTCTTGGAAATACATTGCATACCTTAGCTCGTCTTAAAATAGATTCTACGCCTATGGAAGGTATTGATACTGATTTAGTAAATAAGGAGTTTAAAAAAGAACTAGGTATTTATCAGTGTGATGTAGCTTTGGCTATTGGCTATCATCATCCAGAAGATGACTTTAATGCAAAGCTTCCTAAATCACGGCATAGCTTGGATAATGTTTTATTACAAATATGATAATTTGCGACAGTACATTTAAACATAAACTATTGGTATTTAAATTTCGAGGTTTACTATGAATAAAGACAATGCAGTATCCCAACAAGCACAGCCTACAATTCTTTCTTATGTAAAAGATATTCCAAACATATGTTCATTAGCAGGTTTAGCTTGCACAGTTTTAGCAATTTATTTCAGTATTTTGGGTGTTTATTACGCAGCTATGATTGGTATGATATGGGCTGTTGCTTTTGATTGGGCTGATGGATTAATTGCACGAAGAATGAAAGGACGGGTAGATGGTGATCGTGCTTTCGGTGGACAACTTGATGTGCTAATAGATATTATAAGCTATGGTGTCACTCCTGCCATTCTTTTGTTAAGTTATGGAAAATTCGAGCCTATTTTTTTAATTGGTGCTTTTTTAATGCTCGCTGCAAGTGCATTAAGGTTGAGTTATTTTAGCGTATTCGGTCTTGTTGGTGGGAAGGAATACATAGGCTTGGCACTTGATAACAACAATATAATACTCGTCTTCATATTCTTATTTGAAGGTGTTTTTAGTGTTGGTAGCTTCTCTATTATTCTTTATATTTCTTGTTTAGGGCTCGCCGCTTTGAATGTATCAAAAATAAAAACACCAAAACTTTCTGGAAATCCAATTAATGTTTTTGCTCTTGCTATCTATACTCTTGCGATAACTGGAATTTACTGGTGGAAACTTTTATAAATAATGCGATTATAAAAACTTATAATTTAAAAATGATAGGAGAATGATTAAAATGGTTATATATACGGTAGGTACATTTGACCTGTTACATGTAGGACATCTTGCTTTATTAGAATATTGCAAAACATTGGGTGATGTAGTGGCAGTTGGTGTTGCTGCTGACAGTGTGGTAGGTTCTTACAAACCTAATGTGCCTGTCATTCCACTTGAAGAGCGAATGGAGATGCTAAAAGCTTTACGGTGTGTTGATATTGTGCGCCCTTACCACGAACTTGAATATATATCGGCCTGTAAAGAATTGAAGCCTGATATTTTTGTTATTGGTGAAGATTGGGGGGATCAATCGTATAATATTGATGTCGAATCGTATTTACACGCAGAGGGCGGTAAAGTTATTCAAGTTTCCTATAACCCAAAAACATCATCTACAAAAATAAAACAAAATGTTATTGCTCAATCTCATAGAGGCACGTATCTCGCTCAAGAAATTTAGTGTAACGTCAAAAGTTAATGTCTCCAATTGATAGTTTTAACAAAAAAGAGAACCACGGCAAGATACGTTTTGCCCAAGAAGGAGCTCCTGCAAGTGAAGCAGTGGATGCAATTATTTTATATTTTCAAAATAATTATAAGGACCGTTCAGCTCAAGGTCGTACGGTAGCACTTATGGCTTTGAGAGAAAAATATCCATTTCAGAGATGTAATTAGCAGTTAGACATCTCCGGGGGAGCCAGTTTAATCTCTCTAAATTTAAATAGAGAGATACTAGTGGTCTTGCTTAGTCAAGCTATCCAGGGCTATTTTTATGTCTTGTCGTTTTAAATAGTTAGTGCGAATATTTTTGTGTTGTTTCTGGATGAGGCTTTATTTTAACTCAAAATTCTTGACCTGTTGATGGGGAGAGCATGGTTAAAATTAATATTTTCATGGGCGGGCGAGATTTAGAGAAAGTAAAATCAGTGATAGCCTAGAGAAGAAGATACAAAGAAATACTATTAACATAGAATTGTTTTAAAAAGATATAAGATGGTGTATACTATTTATAAATTTGGAATTAAGCAATTCTTTTTAAAAAAGGATTTCTAAAAGATTTGTTTTTGAGTTGGTGAATATTAACATTTTTAGCGACTAGCTAAAAGAAAGTTTTAGGAGTTGTCATGAAAACCTGTTTAAATGAAGACCTAAGTCGATTAAATATTTCTATCGAAAAAGCTCGAAATTCTGAATTCTACAAAGAGAAATTTAAGCATTGCCCTGCTCAATTATCATGCCTTGAAGACATAGAGAAATTTCCTTTTACCTATCCAGCTGAAGTAAAAGACTTAAAGAATTTCTATAAGTTGCTTGCTACTGACCCCTCTGAAATCTTTCATATACATTCTTCGTCGAATAAAGGATTATGGGCGCTATCTCAGAATGATTACTACCGTTTGACCGATACAGAATTCTTAAATGGAGTTGACACAGGGCAGGGGATTTGTCTTTCTTTGATTCCCCATGTCGGATGGGTCGGAATGACTCCTTTTTTTGGCCTTTTGGAAGCAAACACTCGATTTATTTTTTTACCACCAAGTAAAATTCCAGATCTTTTTGTTTCTTTTTTAGAAAATCTCGAAATAAAAGGAATTCTGGGTCTTCCTAGTACAATAATTCAGCTTATTTTCTTGATCAAGGCTAAGGGATTAAATCCAAAAGATTTTGGTTTAAATTATGTTTTGTTGGCAGGAGAAACGTATTCTGATTTTATTGCTCACTATATTCAACAAGAACTCGCAGTGAAGATTACGGATCTCTATGGTTCTGCAGATTTTCATTATATCGCTTCCGGAGAACCTGGTCGACTAAAAGTGGCGCCGGATTCTTTTATTGAAATCATTGATGGTGAATTGGTATGTACGACTTATCGTAAAGAGGCAATGCCTCTTGTTCGGTATAAAACAGGAGATTTTATTGAAGTTGTTGATCAGAAAAAGGATGGAACGTTTTATATTAAAGTTAAAGGACGAGAACGCGAAAAGCTGAGTAGCGGAGCTTCACCAATTTTTCCATCTGATATTGAGCAAATTATTTCTTCTATTTTTAATATTCCAGCGAATTACTTGATAGTGAAGAAGGAAAGTGGATTGGTCTTAAAAGTTGAAGGTCCTGTTAAATTTAAGACAGAAATCAGTGATGCACTAAAAGAACGTTTTAATATTTCTTGTGAAGTTGTCATGCTAAATCAAGGAGATCTTCCTCGGCATAAAGGTAAAGCCCAGAGAGTTGTTTCGGAATGAAAGATCCAGGCGCGCTCATAGAAAATAAGAGATGGTTGGTTCTTGATCTCATCAAAGGAATTGCGATCTTTGTTATGGTCTTTTCGCACGTTGTTGTGTGGTGGTATTTAGAAGAAGATGCTGTCTTGGCAGCTGGTTCAGGGGTTTCCGCAGAAACCTTAAACATTTTTTTAAAGACATTCGGGGTATTCTCTATATGCATTCCGATAACCGCTGGGATGGCTTTTTGGTTTTTTTCGCAAAAAGGATTTGATCGTAACAAGAGATCTTTTATTGTTGGAAAGTTTCCATTTTTAAGAACAACCTTTTTCCGGGCAATTTTTTTGATTGTTTGTGGATTTTTAATGAATATCCTTGCTTTTGGACCGGAAGATCTTTTTGCATGGGATGCTCTTCAGTTTATTGGGGTTTCGTTATTTTTTTCATTGGTTATGCTGAAATTAATAAAATTAGAATTTTGGTGTTTTTTATCTTTAATTTTATTCTTTTCAGTTGATTTGTTGCGAGGTATTTTCTTGCCATTTCAAACAACGTATTTATATGAAGTTCTTTTTGGCGGAGGATTCGTATACCTTCCGTTTCTACGTTTTTATATTTTGTTTGTTTTTGGATTCATCATTGGATATTTATATGATCAAACTAAAGAGAATAAACAGAAATTTTATCGAATAACCTTAAGCTATGGCGTGTTTTTCTCTATAATATATTTTATATCTACGTTTAATTTTTTTACGTTTGATACGCAAAATTGGTGGGGCAGTATTGCGTTTGCACCTAAAGGTTTGTTTTTGGGTGCAACAGGTGTTTTTTCGTTATTTGTTTTTTTAGGGGACAGGTATTTTTCTTCAATGAAGCTATCCCGATATAATCTTTTTAATGTTTATAGCAGGGGAATTTTCTTTGTTTATATTTTCCACATTATTTTCGGGTATCATTTTTCTAACTATCTAAAAGGAAAAGGCAGCGATGGGATTTCTCTTTTTGTTTGTGTCTTAATAAATCTTGCTTTAAGCTATATTGTTGGATTGCTCTATATTATGATCAAAGAAAAATCTTGGAAAACACCACGGGTTATTAATTAACGATGATATTAAACGTTCCTTACAATTGGGATCTTAATTTGCTTGAAGCCCTTAAGCCGTTTCAGAAAGATATTGGTGAGTTTTATGCTTCTTTTGCCTCTAGCTTTTGCGGTAGCATGCGACATCCTGAATCTGTTCCTCAGGTGGACCACGCGGTAGCTCAGGAGCACATTAAGGCAATACACAAGCTAGGTGCCTCTTTTAGTTATGTTGCAAATAGTTTATGTCTGGGCAATAAAGAATATTTTCAAAAGAAAGAATTGTTTGATTTTTTCTTGTCAATACAGAGTATGGGTGCAGATTGTGTTGTTTTATCTAATCCTTTTTTGATTGATTTCTCTAGAAAATATTTTCCTGATTTAAAAATCAAGCTTTCATTAGTAGCTGACGTTACCTCGTGGCAAAAATTGAAGTTTTTTATCGACAAGGTTGATGTGGTCACTATTCCTGACACAATAAATAGGGATCTTAAGATGCTTAAGAGAATAGTGTCTACTGGAAAAAAAGTAGAGATCCTTTTAAATAATCTGTGTTTACTGGATTGTCCTTTAGCTGTGTATCACGGTTGTGTGCTGGGGCACAGCTCTCAAGAAGAGGGCCCTACTACTAAAAGATTTGATGATTTCTCAATCATGTGGTGTACTTCTGAGAAAATGAAAGATCCGATTGAATTTATTAAATCTCCCTGGATAAGACCTGAGGATGTAGAGAAGTATGAAGATATCGGAATTCATAATTTTAAAATTAGCGGTAGGGAAAAGAAAACAGAATGGATTGTTCAGAGGGTGAAAATTTATGCGGATCGATGCTACGATGGAAATTTATTGGATTTTCTTAATCCAATCTTTTATGGCTATCCAAAGTATTCCCCTGAAATTTATATTGATAATAAGAAACTGGAAGGTTTTATTGATTTCTTTCTGGAAGGAAGATGTGAGGGGGATTGCCCGTCATGTTCTCATTGCATGACTTTTAGTCAAGAAGCGTTATCGTTGCGCGGCGACCTTGAGGGATATAAGCAATTTCTTCTTGAGGCGAGAAATAGAGTTATTGAAAAGAACATCTAGAAATTTTAATAAACCATAGGATTGTTATATATCACTTAAGGAGGGAAATTATGATGCGAAGAAATAATGCGTTTGCAATAGAAGAGGTAATTGGAATCGTTCTTATCATAGGAGCAATATTATTCTTAGTTTCTTCTATCGGGAAGCGAGCCGAAAAGAAGGAGTTTATAGACAAAAAGAAGGTGTATCAAGAGCAGGAGATTGAAGGAGATCAAAGCAAAAAAGAAATTTTAGAATTAAGTATAGTGTACGCTGGTTTTGACGAGAATGCAAAAGGAGAATATTTAGAATTTCAGTACAGGGTAGCAAATATAGGACAAAAAGAAGTTTTTTTTGATCACAATATTATAGAAGGAAAGAATTTATTCTTTGAAATGATCAGCCCTCAAGGAGATAAAATTCTTATTCCAAGAAAATTAGGAACATCTCAACAGAAAGAAATTTCGGATGTAACAAGTAATGTTCTTCTTGTTCCAGGAAAGTTCATCACAGGTTCTTCGAAGTTTTACCATAGAGACTATCCTAATTATGCTGCGGGTAGATATTCAACAAGGGCGTATTTGACCACCAATACAAGTTTGCGAGAAAATAGGGGAGCAGAAAAGCAAAGTAAGATTGTGTCTAGTCCTTATCCCGTTTATATTCCAGATGTCTTTTAGCCATAATTAATTTTATGAAGAAAATTAACTTTTTTTTATCAATTAAATTTATCTTAGCATTTTGCAGCATCGTTTATGAACTGGTGTTAGCCCAGGCTTTGTCAGCCTTTTTAGAAAATACAGTATTACGCTATAGCATTACAATCGGACTGTATCTATTCTGCATAGGAATAGGGGCGTTATTAGCCGAGAGGAAACTTTTCAAAGATTCTATTAAGACTTTGTTGTGGGTTGAGGTTCTTTTGACATTCTTTGGGGGGTTCTCTTTAGCTTGGTTTTTCTTGATGGATGCTTTAAGTTTCTCTAGAATATTATTTTTGTTGGGATCACATTTTTTAATTATTACTATAGGAATTTTGACTGGTTTTGAAGTGCCGCTTTTAATCGAGCGTGTAAGTCGCGAACGTAGAAATTTTGAAGGAATCGTTCTTGCCTTTGATTATACAGGAGCTTTTGCAGGGTCTGTTATGTTTGCGTTTGTTTTTTATCCTAAAATCGGATTAGTCCCGACGGCTCTTTTTGCTGGCATGCTTAATGCTGTTTGCGGGGTGATTTTATTCTTAGAGCGGGCAAGGTCTCAAAAGGTTACTTTAAGAAGTAGTTTTGCTTGTTTCGGATTGCAAAGCTTTTTGTTGGCTGTTATCGTTTTTTGCCTGATGCATACTGCGGAGATCAATACTTATTTAATACGTTTATATTTATCATAAGGGGTGTAGGTTTATGAAGGATATTAATAATGAATTTGGAAGACACTATTTGGTTGAGCTAATCAATTGCGATAGCTCTAAATTAATGTATCTAAAGGATGTAAAGAAAGTGTTTTTGGATGCGGCCAAAAAAAGTAAGGCGAATATCATAGACTCGCATTTCTTTCAATTTGATCCTGTTGGAGTTACAGGAGGCATTTTTATCAGAGAATCCCATCTTTCTGTGCATACATGGCCTGAAGATCGATATGCAGCTTTCGACATTTTTACCTGCGGAGAAATGGATTGTGAAGTCGCTATCGAAGTGGTAAGGCTAGGATTTTGTGCAGAGCGAATAATCAAGAAAGTTATAAGACGGGGATTCTGATTTTGATAGAATTCTTTAAGAATAAGCAGATGGTATTCATCTACGTTGCTGCTTTTATTACTGGGGCTTGCAGCATTTTGTATGAGTTGCTGATCGCACAAACTATTTCCTGGTTTATGCTAAACTCGGTTATTTGGTATAGCTTGGTTGTTGGGGTTTATATTGGGGCTATGGGTATTGGGGCGATGATATATCATCTTCGCGGCAATCGACGGAATGCCATTGATTTATTATATCAGACAGAAATTTTTCTCGGAATACTCGGAGGGCTATCAGTTTTATTGATACATGCTGGATTTATTTTAGTGCAATATTTTATAACAACCCAGTATACCGAATCTTTTAGTTTTTTCTTTTTTCGTACAGGATTTTTGTTGTTTTGTTTTTTAATAATTATCGGAATTGGGATGCTGACAGGCATGGAAATTCCATTGTTTATTAGGATGGCGACTCAGAAGCCAGCTGATAAAAATATTTACAATAGAGTTATCGGAGTGGATTGTTTGGGAGCTTGTGTTGGCGGGATGTTGTTTCCGTTATTGTTATTACCGTTTGCAAGCTTGCTATCCATTAGCTTTCTTGTGGCTATGACGAATTTATTGTGCTTATTGTTTATTTTATTTGCTTT
>CAZYOA010000020.1:0-20642 GCA_964648665.1 uncultured Planctomycetales bacterium
TCAGCCTTCCAAGCTGATAGCGAGGGTTCGATTCCCTTCTCTCGCTCCATTTTTTAAAAGGAGCTCATAACCTAATGAAAGTCACCTTATTTATCCCAACGCTCAATGAAATTCAAGGCATGAAAGCAATTATGCCGCGGATTAAGAAAGAATGGTACGATCAACTTTTAATCGTTGACGGCCAATCCACAGATGGAACCATCGAATACGCAAGAGAGCAAGGATGGCCTATAATTGTTCAAAAGACAAAAGGCCTAAGGCACGCTTACATAGAGGCATTACCGCACATTGAAGGTGACGTTATTCTTACCTTTAGCCCAGATGGCAACAGCATCCCAGAGCTCATTCCAGACTGTATCAGCAAAATGAAAGAAGGCAATGACATGGTTATTGTCTCACGCTATGCAGGAAATGCAAAAAGTTACGATGACGATATCGTAACAGCGTTCGGAAATAAAATGTTCACAACATTTATCAATTTCTTTCATGGTGGTCATTATACTGATGCAATGGTTATGTTTCGTGCTTATAAAACAAAGCTTATTTATGACCTTGATCTTCATAAGCATAGCAGTTATGAAACTGAAGAAAGATTATTTCATACCGATATCAGCTGGGAACCTCTTTTATCAATTCGTGCAGCAAAAAGAAAATTAAAAGTTGCAGATGTTCCAGGGGATGAACCTGCCAGAGAAGGAGGAGAACGCAAACTCCAAATTATTCGATGGGGTTCAGCCTACATGTTTGAAGTTTTCAGAGAAATCTTTTTCTGGAAATAACTAAATCCTTCTTTTTTATCTATTTCCTACCATTAAGATTCAAGACATTTCTCTTGCAACCATATAAGAATATTATATAATACTTAAATATATTAATATTAATAAAGATAATTATGAAACAAGAAAGAATTTCGATTATTGGTGATGGTGGCTGGGGAACAACCCTAGCGGTTCATCTATGCAAAAAAGGTCACTTAGCTTCTCTTTGGGGTGCTTTTCCGGAGAATATAAAAGAAATAAAGAAAACTAAAATTAATCAAAAGTTCCTTCCTGGCATTAAAATTCCAAACAATCTTGTTTTACATGAATCTCTTAAAGAGGCGATTGCTTTCTCTGATTTAATCGTTTTAGCCGTTCCTTCGCAATATTTAAAATCAATTTTAAAGAAAATCAAAAAAACCAATATCTCCCAAAAAACATTCTTAAGCGTTGTTAAAGGAGTTGATACATCATCGCTTGAAAGAATGTCTGAATTAATTTATAAAGAGCTCGGATCTGTTAAATTAGCAGTTTTATCTGGTCCAACAATTGCAATTGAAGTTGCCAAAGGCATCCCTTCAACCGCTGTTATTGCTTCGCATAATACTAAGCTAGCAAAAAATATACAAAGTATTTTTAACTCTACAACCTTTCGAATTTACACAAACTCTGACATTGTAGGAGTCGAGCTTGGAGGAAGCATTAAAAACATTATTGCCATTGCCTGTGGCGTTTGTGATGGATTGGGCTTTGGCACAAACACAAAGGCAGCAATCGTATCTCGTGGTCTTATTGAAATGTCAAGACTTGCAAAAGTTCTTGGAGGAAAAACAAAAACACTTTCGGGCTTAAGCGGATTAGGCGATCTCGTTACAACGTGTTTTAGCCCAAAAAGTCGAAATCGCTTTGTTGGTGAACAACTTGGAAAAGGAATAAGTTTAAAGAAAATTATGTCATCTATGTCCATGGTTGCTGAGGGTGTTCCAACAGCTAAGGGAATTTATCGCTTAAGCGTAAAACACAATATCTCCATGCCAATTGCAACTGAAGTTTACAAAATTATATATAGAAATAAAAAACCTTCACTTGCAGTCAAAGACTTGATGAGTCGAAGAATGAAATCAGAATAAAGATTTCGGAGCGTAGCACAATCTGGATGAGCGTACTTGAATAGGGTTTGAGAAGTCGCAAGTTCGAACCTCACCGCTCCAACCAATCTTAGAAGAAGGACAAGATAATGAATAATGATTCTGAAAATTTAGCTCAACAACCTGAGCGCCGAAAACACATACGAATAGAAAAACATTTTATTGTAACTTTTTTTGATGCAGATAAACCAGATGCTGACCATAACATTTCTCAAATAAAGAACATAAGCCGTGGCGGACTTTTATTTTCAAGTAATTTCATGTACCCTCAAGGCCATAAGCTTCAGCTTGTTATTAAAACTCCGTACATTTCAGCAAACTTAAAAGTCAAAGGAATTGTTTTAGATTGTGTCGAAAAGATTCAAAATGTTATTTATGAGATACGTGTCCAGATTGTTGATTTGAATATTGAAGCAGAATTAATTTTAAAGAAAATAGAACAAAGCTTTTTAGAATCTAAACAAAATTATTAATTTATAAAGGATTTATTAACATGAATAAAATTCAACTTGGTTTAATTGGTTACGGCACTGTTGGTGCCGGTGTTGTTAAAATTCTTAAAAAACAAAATAATTTATTTATAAAAAAGTTTCAAACAGAGTTTATAATTAAAAAAATCTGCGATAAAAATCCTGCTGTTTTTAAAAAATCAAAGCTGGCAAAAAATCTTTACACTTCAAACGCAAATGATATTCTTAACGATAAATCTATTGATGTCGTTGTTGAACTTATCGGCGGAATTCATCCTGCCAAAGAATTTATCTTGCAAGCCTTAAAATCAAAAAAACATGTTATCACGGCCAATAAAGCTGTGATTTCAAAATGCGGTTCTGAACTTTTTAAAGAAGCTATTAAGCAGAATAAAAATATCTATTTTGAATCTTCTGTTGGAGCCGGCGTTCCTATTATTAATGCAATCACAGATGGGCTATCCGCTAATAATTTTTCAAGTCTCTACGGAATCATAAACGGGACTTCCAATTTTATCTTAAGCGAAATGACGCAGAGCTCCTGCAATTTTTCTGACGCCCTAAAGAAGGCACAGAAAAATGGATACGCAGAAAGCAATCCGACGCTTGATGTAAACGGAATGGATGCCGCACACAAATTAAGCATCTTAACTCGTTTGGCTTTTGGAAAAATCGTTGATGTTAAAAATATTCATGTCGAAGGAATCGCGCAAATTTCACATGATGATATAAAATATGCCAAAGACCTAGGACTCACCATCAAACCTTTAGCTATTGCAAAAAATGCCAATGGAGCACTGGAACTACGCGTGCATCCTACACTTATCGATAAAAATCACCCCTTAGCATCAGTCAACGGCGTTTTTAACGCTATATTCCTTGAGACTGATCCCTTAGGTGATATTCTACTTTACGGGGAAGGCGCTGGTCAGCTTGCTGCCGCTTCTGGAGTTGTTAGCGATTTAGTCAATCTCGCCACCAAAGGTAAAAATATTGCTTCTACTCGAATGAAAAATATTGTTTACGAAAATAAGTCAATCAAATTAAGAAAAATTGATGAAATTGAAACAAAATTTTATATTCGTTTACTTGTCAGCGATCAACCAGGCGTCTTATCAAAGATTTCAGGAATTCTTGGCAAGCATGGCATTAGCATTGATTCTGTTAATCAAAAAACGCAAATAAAATCATCGGCTATTCCACTTGTTATGTTAACGCATTCAGCAAAAGAGAAGAAATTTCGCATTGCTCTTGAAAAAATTTCAAAATTATCACTTGTCAAAAGCAAACCTGTAGCTATTCGAATGGAGAATCTCTAAAATGAAATGGGAAGGTATTATAAAAAGATATCGTGATTTCTTACCAGTTACAGATAAAACACCAATTGTAACTTTGCAAGAAGGCAACACGCCGTTAATTCTCTCTAACTACTTAACTAAAATTATTGGCTTAGATGTTTACCTAAAATATGACGGTGCAAATCCAACCGGATCCTTCAAGGATCGCGGTATGACCATGGCCATATCAAAAGCAAAGGAAAATAATGCTACGGCTGTTATGTGTGCGTCAACTGGAAATACATCAGCCTCTGCCGCAGCATATTCCGCACAATGCGGCTTAAAATGTATCGTTCTAATTCCTGAGGGCAATATTGCTTTAGGAAAGCTTGCTCAGGCTATGATTCACAATGCGCACGTTATTGCTATCAACGGTAATTTTGACCAAGCATTGACACTTGTTAAAGAAATCACATCAAAGTATCCAATTGAACTTGTAAATTCTCTTAATCCGTTTCGCATAGAAGGACAAAAGTCAGCAGCCTTTGAAATCTGCGATTTTCTTAATAATTCGCCTATGTTTCATTCTATTCCTGTTGGCAATGCTGGAAACATCACAGCATATTGGAAAGCCTATAAAGAATATAAGGGCGCAGGAAAAACAACTCGTCTCCCTAAAATGCTAGGATTTCAAGCAGCAAAATCAGCACCAATTGTTGATGGACATATTATTGAGAATCCAGAAACACTAGCAACTGCTATTCGCATCGGAAATCCTGCAAGCTGGAAAACAGCCGAAGCGGCAAGAGATGAATCTGGTGGACTTATCGACAAGGTTACTGATGATGAAATCTTAGAAGCATATAAAATCTTAGCTCAAAAAGAGGGCATCTTTGCAGAACCTGCATCAGCGGCTTCAGTTGCTGGAATTTTAAAATTACAAAAACAAGGTTTTTTTGAAAATCAAAAAGGAAATATTGTTTGTACTCTAACTGGTCATGGTCTCAAGGATCCAAATTTAGCAATACAAAATATCAAAAAACCGTCGGTTATTGAACCCGACTTAAAAACCGTCTTGGAAAAAATTGGCTTTAAATAGACCCCTACAAAATTTAAAAGTACTCGTTACCTGCGGACCTACATGGATTCCGATCGACCAAATACGAGTTATAAGCAATTCCTCAACAGGGGAAATGGGTCATCGTATTTCTCATCTTTTATGTCGAGAAGGAGCAAAGGTAACTCTCATTCAGGGTCCAGTTACACATTCGCTAAGACATCTTCCTGAAAAAGTTTTAAAATTTCAATTCTTTGAAGAGCTTTCTAAAATTTTTCTTTCTGAATTAAAAACAACGTCTTACGATGTTGTAATCCATTCAGCTGCTGTTTCTGACTACAAGCTTCGAAAACCCTACGCCAAAAAACTTAGCTCAAATATTTCTGAATTTAAGCTCGATTTAATTCCAACAAAAAAACTTATTGAACGAATTAAAAAGATTTCTCCAAATACTTTTTTAGTAGGATTCAAATTAGAAGCTGATACAAAACAAGAATTCTTAGTTAAACGCGCCAAAGCACTCATTCAAAAAACGAAATGCGATCTTGTGGTTGCTAATATTTCATCAGAAAAAAATTATAAAGGTTTTATTGTTGATCGCAATGGAAAAATCTTTTCACAAAAGAATTCAAAAGAACAAATGGCTAAAAGTCTTGTTGAAATGATAGGAAAAAAAATATGAAATATATTGTTGTCGTACCTGATGGAATGGCAGATTACCCAATCAAAGAGCTCAACAATAAAACACCTTTGGAATATGCCAATACTTCTAATATGGATTTTATTGCTCAAAATGGGCTCATTGGATTTGTTAACACAATTCCTAAGGGCTTGCCGGCAGGATCTGATGTTGGAAATCTTTCAGCTCTTGGATACGATCCGAGAAAAATATTCTCTGGACGAGCTCCGCTGGAAGCTGCCAACCTTGGCATCGATCTAAAAGAAGACGAAATCGCATTTCGATGCAATCTTGTTACAATCGAGAATGAAAACATGATTGATTATAGTGCTGGGCATATTACCTCCGAAGAAGCTCACACACTTATTTCCTCTTTAAACGAGCAAATTAATATTCCAGGCATTAAATTTTATCCTGGAAAAAGCTATCGGCATCTTTTAGTTATTAAATGTCGAGATCCAAAAACTCTTTCAGCTATTCAATGCACGCCTCCACACGACATTTTAAATAAAAATATACAATCATATTTACCAGCCGGAATAGAATCACAAATTCTTTTAGCTGTCATGGAAAAGGCTAAAAAAGTTCTCTCAGATCATCACACAAATCAAGTGCGCATTGATTTAAGCCAAAACCCAGCAAATAACATTTGGCTTTGGGGTCAAGGTACGCGCCCAAATTTGCCATTGTTTAAAGATAAATTTGGATTAACAGGATCAGTTATTTCTGCGGTTGATTTAGTTAACGGTATCGGAAAGCTTGCTGGTCTTGATGTTATTAGCGTTCCAAATGTAACCGGATATTACGATACAAACTTTATTGGAAAAGCCGAATACGCGCTTGAATCATTAAAAATTAAAGATTTTGTTTTTATTCATATTGAAGCGCCTGATGAAGCAAGCCACAATGGAGACTTGAAGATGAAGATTGAATCACTTGAACGAATCGACAAGGAAGTCATTGGAACAATTTTAAATCATTTTGGATCTAGTGATGATTTTCGTATTTTAATTCTGCCTGATCATCGAACCCCGGTTGAAAAAAGAACACACACAAGCGAACCTGTTTGTTTCGAAATGTTTGGCAAAGGTATTCCAAAAGAAAATCATACAAGCTTTGGCGAAAAAAAAGCTGAGAAGTCTGGACTTTCGTTCGAAACAGGCGAAAAACTAATGGATTACTTCATCCAAAGACATTTAAGTGCATAGTTTTAAGCCATTATCTATATAAATTTTACTTGTATTTATCTATATACTTCTTATAATAAAAATTCTACTTTGACTTAAAAATTTGAATGATTTTAAACATAAAATGAGGGAATAAGATGAGTAAAAAACTTATTGTACAAAAATTTGGTGGATCATCTGTTGCCAACACCGATCGGATCAAAGAAGTTGCCAAAAGGGTTGTTTCCTATAAAAAACATCATCAAGATGTTGTAGTTGTTGTTTCTGCCTTAGGAAAAACAACAGATGAACTTGAGAATTTAGCATTTTCGATCGATAAAACACCTCCTGAACGTGAAATGGACATGCTAATGTCCACAGGAGAACAAATCTCTTGTGCACTTTTAGCAATGGCGGTTAAAAAGCTAGGACAAGATGCTATTTCTCTTACAGGTGGTCAAGCTGGAATCAAAACAGATAAATCTCACACTAAAGCAAAAATTATTAACATTGATGCTAGAAGAATTCAAAAAGCTTTAGAAAAAAGAAAAATTGTCATTGTTGCAGGCTTCCAGGGTATTACTTCGGACCTTAAAATTACAACCTTAGGGCGTGGCGGTTCAGATTTAACTGCTGTTGCTCTTGCGAAAGCCTTAAATGCTGATGTTTGTGAAATTTATACAGATGTAAAAGGTATTTATACCACTGATCCAAGAATTGAAAAGAAAGCAAAAAAGATTTCAAAAATTACCTATGAAGAAATGCTTGAAATGGCAGCATTGGGAGCACAAGTCATGCAATCACGCTCCATTGAATTAGCTAAAAAATATAATATTCCAATGCATGTTCGATCTAGCTTTTCCAAGGAGGAAGGAACCATGATTATTAAAAAAGATGAAAAAATGGAAAGCGTCTCAGTTAGAGGCGTTACGTGCAACAAATCTGAAGCCAAAGTAACAATCTGCAATGTTGCAGATAAGCCAGGTGTTGCAGCAAGAATATTTACAGAAATCTCAAAAGCAGGCGTTAACGTTGACACTATTGTCCAAAATGTTAGTCACACACGGCAAACCGATATCTCTTTTACCGTTCCAAAAGTAGAGCTTAGCAAAGCACTCAAAACTGTAAAGAAATTATCAGAAACAATAAAAATGGACAATGTTCTTTCTGATAAAGATATCGCTCGCGTTTCCATTGTTGGCTCTGGAATGCGCTCACATAGAGGCGTTGCGGCAACAATGTTTAAAACTCTTGCAGACAATAAAGTCAATATCGACATGATTACAACATCTGAAATTAGCGTTTCTTGTATTATAGATCGTAAATTTGCCGATAAAGCTGTTCGCATTCTACATAAAGAATTTAATTTAGAAGGGACCAAATAATATGTCTACTATCACAATTTATGATACGACATTACGAGATGGCTCACAAACTGAAGGCGTTTCTTTCTCCGTCAACGATAAAGTAAGAATTGCAGAAAAACTTGATGAGCTTGGCGTACATTATATCGAGGGTGGCTGGCCTGGATCTAATCCAAAGGATAAAGAATTCTTTAAGATTATGAAAACAAAGAAACTAAAGAATTCAGTTATAGCTGCTTTTGGATCAACACGTCGCGCTAAGATTAAGCCATCTGAAGATAATAATCTAAAGGAACTGGTTAAATCTCAAGCCAAAACAATTACAATCTTCGGAAAAAGCTCAGACTTCCATGTTTTAGATGTTCTAAAAACAACTTTGGAAGAAAATCTAAATATGATCTCAGACTCTATTCAATTCTTGAAGAAAAAGAAAAGAGAAGTCTTTTACGATGCTGAACATTTCTTTGATGCTTACAAAAGAAATCCGAAATATGCGCTTAAAACATTATTAGCTGCACAAGCAGCTAAAGCTGATTGTATTATTCTTTGTGATACTAATGGCGGAACACTTCCTGAAGAAATCAAAGAAATCATCACTACAATTAAAAAAGAGATTAAAATTCCCTTAGGAATTCATTGTCACAATGATCTTGATTTAGCTGTAGCAAATAGTCTTGTAGCTGTTGATTGTGGTTGTACGCAAATTCAAGGAACCTTTAACGGTCTTGGAGAGCGCTGCGGCAACGCAGACTTAACAACAATTACGGGAATTTTACATACAAAGACAAAACACAAATCAATTCCAACATCTAAAATGAAACATTTAACAGAGGCTTCATATTTTATCAGCGAAATGAGCAATGTAAAACTTCCCGACAATCATGCCTTTGTTGGTCATTCTGCTTTTGCTCATAAAGGTGGTGTTCATATCGATGCTATGTTAAAAAATAAATCAGCATATGAACATATTGATCCTGCGGTTGTTGGAAACCGTAGACGTTTTGTTACATCTGAACTTGCAGGAAAAATGCCAATTATTATCAAAGCTGAATCTATGAACGTCACTTTAGATAAAAAATCTCCTGCGGCAAAGAAAATGCTCAAAAGTTTACAGGCCAAAGAACACAAAGGCTATCAATTTGAAGCTGCTGACGCTTCCTTTGAAGTTTTTATGAAACGCGAACTAAAAAAATACACACCATTTTTTAGTCTTGAAGGATTTAAGGTTACAACAGAAAAACGATACGATGGCAGAGTGTTCGCTGAAGCTTCTGTTCGAATTAAAGTAAAGGGAGAGGAAGTTTTTAGTGCTTCTGATGGTGATGGTCCAGTTGATGCGCTTGATTGTGCTTTACGTAAAATTTTAACAAAATTTTATCCTGAGCTTTCTAAAATGCGTTTAACCGATTACAAAGTACGCGTTATTGATTCAAAATCAGCTACCGCGGCCAAAGTACGCGTTCTAATTGAATCTCAAGACGAAACCGACTGTTGGACAACTGTTGGTGTTCATGAAAATATCATCGAAGCTAGCTGGGAAGCTCTAATCGATAGCATTGAATATAAATTACTGAAAGATTCTAAGAAATAATGAAAGATTTACCGCCACGCTATACGCCAAAAGAGGTAGAAGACAAATGGTGCCAAAGCTGGGAAGATAATAATATTTTCCATGCCCAGGAAAATTCAGAAAAAAAACCATATTCTATTGTTATTCCGCCTCCAAACGTTACCGGCATCTTACACATGGGTCATGCGCTTAACAATACGCTTCAGGATATTATTATTCGATACAAGCGAATGAAAGGCTTTGAAACTCTTTGGATGCCAGGAACAGATCACGCTGGCATTGCAACACAAAACGTAGTTGAAAGGCAACTTGCCAAAGAAAACAAAACACGACATGATGTTAGCCGTGAAAACTTTCTCGAAAGACTTTGGTCCTGGAAAAAGCAATACGGAGATACCATTATCCACCAGCTTAAAAGGATTGGTTCTTCTTGCGATTGGCAACGTACACGCTTTACCATGGATGAGAAATATTCAAAATCTGTTAAATCTGTTTTTGTTAAACTTTTTGAAAAAGGCCTTATCTACAGAGGTCAATATATCATCAACTGGTGTCCTAGATGCCATACAGCACTTTCTGATGAAGAAGCTGAGCATCAAGACATCAAGGGATCTCTTTATCACATCAAATATCCTTTTAAAGATAATCCAGATCAATATATTGTTGTTGCCACTACGCGACCTGAAACCATGCTGGGAGATACGGCTGTTGCCGTTAATCCAAAAGATAAGAGATATAAAGACCTAGTCGGAAAAACTCTTATTTTGCCGTTGATGAACAGAGAAATAAAAATTATTGCTGATGATTTTGTTGATCCTGAATTTGGTACAGGTGCTGTTAAAGTAACACCTGCACATGATCCTAATGACTTTGAAATTGGACGACGTCACAATCTTGACTTTATCAATATTCTTAATCCAGATGCAAGTTTAAACAGTAACGTTAATGAATTTGAAGGCCTGGATCGATTTGAAGCGCGTAAGCGTGTTATTGATGAGCTTAAAAAGAAAGATCTTTTTCTTAAAATTGATCCGCATTCTCATGCTGTCGGACACTGTTATCGATGTCACACTATTGTTGAGCCATATCTATCAAAACAATGGTTTGTTAAAATGAAACCGCTAGCCGAGCCTGCACTAAAAGTTGTTCAAGAAGGAAAGATTAAGTTTCATCCAGAACGTTGGACTAAAGTTTATACAAATTGGATGGAAAATATTCGAGACTGGTGCATTTCTAGACAAATCTGGTGGGGTCATCGCATTCCAGTCTGGTATTGTAAATCATGCGGTGAAGAAAAATTTATTGTTACCGAGGAGAAACCGAGCTGTTGTCCTGAGTGCAAAGGAAAAGATCTATATCAAGACGAAGATGTTTTAGACACATGGTTTTCTTCTTGGCTATGGCCGTTTGCTACTTTAGGCTGGCCAGAAGAAAATAAAGATCTAAAATATTTTTATCCAACACAATCTTTATTTACAGCTCCAGAAATTATCTTCTTCTGGGTTGCTCGCATGATCATGGCAGGCATTGAATTTACAGGAGACATTCCGTTCTCAGATGTTTATCTTCATGGAACAGTACGCGATGCAGAGGGAAGAAAGATGTCAAAATCTCTTGGCAATGCGCTTGATCCACTTGAAATCATTGATCAATACGGCGCCGATGCACTTCGCTTCAGCCTTATTATGAATTCTGGACAGGATTTATTCATATCAAAAGAAAAATTTGAAGTTGGAAGAAATTTTGCAAATAAAATATGGAATGCATCTCGATTTGTTTTTATGCATACATCTGATGTTGATCTGAGTGCGATGGATAGAAGTTTTCAAAATAAAGACATTCCTATGCCTTGCCGATGGATTCTTTCAAAAATGCAAACAACGCTTATAGATCTTGAGGATGCTCTTGAACGATATCGATTTTCAGAAGCCGAAAACCTTGTCTATGATTTCATCTGGAAGAGTTTCTGCGACTGGTATCTTGAAATGATTAAAAACAATCTTGATCAAAAAGAAGTTAAGGAAGTGACAATTTTTGTTCTAGAGCAAATTATAAAAATGATTCACCCATTTATGCCTTTTGTCAGCGAAGAAATCTGGAGCAACATTTATCCTGAAAGCAATTCTATTTCAAAACAATCTTGGCCAGAAATAAATAAAAACTTTATCAGTTATTCCATTGAATCAAACATGACTGAAGTTTTTGATCTCATTACATGCATTCGAAATGTTCGAGCTCAATGGCGAATTCAATCTTCAACAAAAATTGATTGTATTGTCGATGGATCAGATAAAGTTTGCCAAAACCTAAAAGAAAACTCTGAAATCATAAAGTTACTTGCACAAATTACCAATCTTAACTTTAAAAAAGAATCTATTTCATTAAAAGATTTCGCGTGCGGGATTTCTGGAAGAATAAAATTTCATATTCCTCTTTCCGGCATTATCGATTTAGAAAAAGAAAAGAAGAGGGTTGAAGATCAGATTTCTCAAAATAAGAAAGCACTTTCAGGGCTTTCTACTCGCCTAAAGAATAAAGATTTTCTTAAAAAAGCACCAAAAGACGTTATTGAGAAAGAAACACAGCGCCTTAACGATCTTGAAAACAATATTTCTGAACTTACAACCATCATAAAGGATTTGGCTTAAAAATGAGCAAAAAACAAATTAAACAACTTATCGATCTTACAATCAATGAAGATCTTGGAACAAAAGATATCACAACAGATATTTTTATTCCAAAAGATATGATTTCTGAAGCTTATATTATAACGCATCAAAAAGCAACATTTGTTGGATTCGAAATTGTTAAATCCATTTTTAAAAGATTTGACAAAAACATACAAATAAAATCACTTTTTAAAGATGGCGATATCATTAAACCAGAAACAAGAATTATCAAGTTAAAAGGAAAAACACGAGCTCTTTTAACGGGTGAAAGGATTGCTCTTAATTTCTTAAGCCATTTATCTGCTGTTGCAACAAATACAGCCGAATTTGTTAATGCCATTAAACCTTACAAAGTAAAAATATTAGATACTCGAAAAACAACACCGGGTTTGCGTTTTCTAGAAAAATTAGCTGTTAAAAAAGCTGGAGGGACCAATCATCGATTAAATCTAAGCGAAATGGTGCTAATTAAAGATAATCATCATATTGCATGCCCTAAAATGCCCATCAAAGATATGCTCATCAAAGCTAGAAAAAAAACAAAAAAGATAATTACCGTTGAAGTTGAAGACTTTGAACATTTCAAAGAAGCTTGGATTGCAAAACCCGATATCATTTTAATCGACAACATGAATTTAGCTCAAATTAAAAAAATTGTTCACTTTTGCAAAAAAAATAAACATAAAAGCAAAAATCCAGAACTTGAAGTTTCTGGTGGAGTTAATTTGCATAATGTTCGCTCCTATGCACAAACAGGAGTTGAACGAATTTCTATTGGAGCATTAACACATACAAAGAAATCAATTAATGTTTCTATGGAGATTGTTTAATATAATGAAAAAGAATATTTGTTTTATCACTCTTTTAATTCTTGCCTTGCATATTTTTTCTCCGAACATAGCCTTAGGACAAACTTCTCAGCATGGGATCTTTGATGATCAAAAACTTTTAGACGGTTATGCTAAGAAATACACCGATGAACCAAAAGATGTCCTTCTGGCAATGATTTCAGATGAAACTATTTCTCAATATCAAGTCGCAGCTGCTGTTCGCGTTTTTCGAGAGAATTTTGCTCAAATTATCTTTTCCAGAGAGAAAAAACTTGCCATTCGAACTCTTATCAGGCGACTCAGTCGAACCAATTCTATTTTTATTCGCATTGAAATTATGTGCACACTTTGTGAAATGGATCGATACAAATATTTTAAATCCATGATGCCAAATTTAATTCGCGATCTTGACCATTATAATCGTACAGCCAATGCATTGGCGTTTAAATATATCAACCAAATTATCGAATCTGGTCAAAATCGACCACGAGAAGCACGGATTATTTTTACCACTCTTAGAAAATTATTATTTTTATCAAGAAAAAAAATTCGAAACATAAACAAACCAGACGAGAGACTAAAGCAAAAAATTGAACTTTTACGTTGGTCAATGAAGATTTTGGGCAAACAAGAGCTCAAAAGACTTCCCCCTGAATCGTTGCATCTATTTTAAAAGGCTTTAAATCATGATTATAAAAAAGAACGTATGGATCGGATTTTTATGTTTTGCAATGATCGGTTCGTTTATTTGGTTTGAAACAAGCTATAAGCAAATCTCGTTTCTAAATCTTTCCGTTACAAAAAAACAAGCCCTCACAATCGCACAAAATTATATTCACACTAAGCATAATGTAAATTCTGACGAATTTACTCATGCTGTAATTTTAAGATCACGCAATGACGCTGATCGCTTCTTGCAGCGAACAATTGGCTTTGATAAAGAAATTGATTTCATCAAAGAAAATGATTTCAATCTTTTTTATTGGGCAATTCGCTTCTTTAAAGAAAATCAAAAAGAAGAATTTTTCGTAGGAATCAATCCTAAGAATGGTGAAGTTATTTTATTTAATCATGTCATCTTAGATACAGACAAAAGGGCAAGCATTAATCTTGAAACATCTAAAAAATTAGCTCAACAATTTTTAAGAAAAACTTTCAATTTTAATTTCAAGAATTATACCCTTAAAGAAGAATCGACTGAAAAATACGATAATCGAACAGACTATTATTTTTCATGGCAGAAAAATAATATTGAAATTCCATGGAGTAATGAAAAAGATTCTGGAACTGCAAAACTTATTACAAAGCTTACAGTTTCTGGTAACGAAATCTTGTCATTCCAAAGAAATACACTTGATATTCCTGATCGTTTTTCACGCATGATAGAGAATTCAAAGCAATCTGGACGAATTCTTACAGCGCTTTTTGTCATGCTTTACTTCTTAATGTTAATGATGTCTGTCTATCTTGTCATTATTCAAAAAAATAGCACTGCTATGCATGCAACAAAGAAATTCTATATAAAAATGCTCGGATTTGTATTTATTTTAATGATCATTTTTAACTTAAACAATATTCAGAACTTCCTCTTTGACTATTCAACAGCATCAACTCTGAAAGTCTTTTTCTTTGAATTATCTCTTTATTTACTGATTAGCGCATCATTTTTTGCTTTTACTCTTATTCAACCTGGCCTAGCAGGAGAGGCAATTGCTGAATCAAATCAAGGAATAAAACAAAAAGGGTTTTTAGATTATATTTCATCGAAATTTTTATCTAAAGATGTTTTCTCTTTAGTTGTCCTTGGATATTTATCTGCCTTAATTATGCTTGGCATTCAATCTACTGCATTCTATTTTGGACATCAGTTCTTTAATGTCTGGACTGAGCGCATGCAGATACCACAACTTTCATCAGCTTTTTGGCCATTTTTAACTGTATTTATTATTGCGGTTCGCGCTTCATTAAGCGAAGAAATCATGTTTCGATTCTTTGGTATTCACATTGGAACAAAAATATTCAAAAACGTTATCGTGGCAGCAATTTTATCTTCTATTATCTGGGGTTTTGGTCATACACATTATCCAATTTTTCCGGCATGGTTTAGAGGCCTTGAAGTGTCTCTACTAGGATTCTTTTTATCATTTATTTATCTCCGTTTTGGAATTATTCCTGTTATCATTTGTCATTATCTTTTTGATGCCTTCTGGGGAGCATCAGGTTTTATATTTGGGAAAAGTCATCCGTTTGATTTTGCAACATGTCTTTTGGTACTGCTTCTTCCGTTCATTTGGGGCATTGCAGCATTTTTCATTAATCGTAAAAAAACTAAAAAAAATATTTTTAAGCTCGATCCTAATCAAGAATATAACTTAAGAATTCTAAAAACATTCTTACACGATTCTGAAAACTGGGATCAGAAATCAATAGAACAAATAAAAAATCATCTTTTAACATGCGGATGGGATGCCATCATCATCAATCAAGCTGTAGATGATATAAAAAATACAACCAATTAAAAATTTACAACATTACAATGCTATTAAATCCTTTTACATATCACAGCCCTAAAACCATCGAGGAAGCGTCAAATCTTTTTGGTCAACTCAGTCGTGCTCGCTTCTTAGCAGGTGGGACCTTTTTGATTAACAACCTAAAATCATTAAAACGACGAAATCTTGCGACACCAGATCATATTGTTAGCCTAAAAAAAATTTCCGGACTTCACGAGATAAAACTATCATCAAACAAATTAGATATTGGCTCGATGACAACCCTCGATCAAATTATTCAAAATAAAGATATTGAACAAAAATACCCTATCCTAAAACAAGTCGCTGAGAATATCGCCACAACACAAATTCGAAACATGGCAACCATTGGCGGCAATGTTTGTTGTCGCTACACCTGGGCAGAATTTGCAAGCTGTTTAATTGCCCTAGAGGCAACATTATGTTTTCATGAAAAAGGGGAAGAGATAAAAGTTTTAGCAGAAGACTTTTATAAAAATAGTGCAAAGTCTAAAGGAATTCTAACGAAAATATCAATCAATCTTCAAGAAAATGCAAATATTGTTTACCAGCGTGCTTCGAAAACATCTGGTGTTGACGTGCCAATGCTTACAGTTTGCATAAAAGCACAAATTGAAAATAAAAAAATTAAAAATATTTTCTTTATTATTAACGATGGATCATCTTTTTCAAAAAGAGATTTAAATGTAGAATCTGCACTTAAAGATGCCGCAATCCAAGAGTTAGAAGAAAAAGCTATTAATAGCATCGATTTTAGTTCATACGCACTAGATACAGATTATAAAAAAGATCTTTTAAAGGCTCATATAAAATATGCAATTCAAAAACTAAAGAAATAAATTCATGACAACACTTAATATCAACAAAAAAACATATAATCTCGATCTTTATGGAAACGAAACTCTTCTAGAAGTTCTGCGTGACAACCTTAAGCTAACAGGCACAAAAACTGCATGTGATGAAGCTCAATGCGGTTCTTGCACAGTTCTTATCGATGGGAAATCTTTTTTGTCCTGCATCACTCTTGCTAAAGATGTTGAAGGAAAAGAAATCACAACCATTGAAGGACTTAGTAGCGAGGAAGATCTTCATGTAATTCAACAAGCATTCTTAGATAACGGCGCTGTACAATGTGGATTTTGCGCACCTGGATTTATCTTATCAACAAAAGCTCTTTTAGATAAAAACCCAAGCCCTAATCTTGATGAAATAAAAAAATCACTCGATGGACATATCTGTCGATGTGGCGGTTACTTAAAAATATTCGATGCTGTTAAAGATGCATCTAAAAAAATAACCAATCATGACACTTAAAAATAAAGATTTTTTAAATCCCGTAGGAAAAAGCGTTCCTCGCATTGATGGTAGAGGGCTAGTTACAGGACAAACCAAATATGTCTTTGACTTAAAGCTCCCTGGGATGCTCATCGGAAAGATGTTACGAAGCCCACATCCTCATGCCAAAATCATTAGTATCGATACCTCTAAGGCGAAAAAACTTCCCGGCGTCAAAGCGATTATTACCGCCAAAGATACCTATGGCATTAAATTCGGATCCAATGAATTCTTTTTTCCGCAAACAGCAGATCAACAAGCTCTTGAATCCGATAAAGTTCGATATATTGGTGACGAACTCGGAGCCGTAGCTGCCACTGATGAAGAGACCGCTGAAAAAGCGCTAAAGCTAATTGATGTCAAATATGAAATCTTACCTGCAGTTTTCAAGATGATGGAAGCAATAAAACCCACTGCACCTCAAATTCATAATGCACGAAATAATATTGCCTTAATTCTGCCAACTAATTTTGGCAATGCTGAGCGTGCTCTTAGAGAATCAGATTATGTGCGCGAAGATACTTTTTATTTACCTTCAGCTGCTCACACATGCATGGAACCCCATGTCTGTATTGGCCAATTCGAAGCTTTTTCTGACAAAATTACCCTCTGGACTTCAACGCAAGCTCCATTTAAAGTACGCGAAACACTTGCGAAATGCTTGAAAATGAATCTTAATAATGTGCGCGTAATCAAACTTGCCGTAGGCGGTGGTTTCGGTGGAAAGCTAGAAATGCTTCCAATGGATTTCGCATCTTGTCTTTTATCAAAAAAAGCAGGTGGATATCCAGTTAAGATCACTTACTCACGAGAAGAAGAATTTTCTTTTTCCCGTCGCAAGCACCCGATGATTTATAAGCTTAAATCTGGCGTTAAAAAAGACGGGACCCTCATGGCTATTTCTGGCGAAGTATATGCAGATGGCGGCGGATATTGTAGCTACGGACCAACTGTTTTAGCAGCTGCAATGATGCGCATTTTGTTGGTTTATAAAATTACAAATATGAAAATTACCGGCTATCGCGTCTACACGAACAACCCTATTAGTGGTGCTATTCGAGGCTTTGGTGGAGTTCAGTCAGGATTCGCAGTTGAATCGCATATCGACATGCTAGCCGAAGGCATTGGTATGGATCCAATTGAATTCAGACTTAAGAATATTACAACGCCTAACATGATTACAGCAAACAAAATGCTTTTAACCACCAACGGTTTAAAGGAATGCATAGAAAAAGCCGCCGAAGCCTGCGACTGGAAGAATAAAAGAGGCAAACAAAAGAATATTAAACGAGGTTTTGGTATTGGTATTGCTGCAGATGTTATGGGATCAAAAATGTATAAATCTCACGAATCAGCCGGATCAATTATTAAGATTGAAGAAGATGCATCAATATGTTTTTTGACAGGTGCGGCTGATACTGGACAAGGGTCCAATACAGCGCTTTCACAAATTGCAGCGCAAGAACTTGGCGTTAGTTACGAAAGAATTAAAATTACATCAGCCGATACAGGCATCACGCCATTTGATACAGGAAGTTTTGCCTCACGTGTCACATTCATCTCCGGCAACGCGACAAAGCTCGCAGCCCATGATGCCAAAATGCAAATTCTAAAAGTTGTTTCTCAAGAAAAAAATATTCCCATCAACGATCTTAGTCTCGTCGCTGAAGAAGTTATTAACAAAAAAGATTCTTCTGTACTTATGACATTTGAAAAAGCGATTGAACTTTGTTATTCATTTAATTACGGCCAACAAATCATAGGTCGCGGCAGCTATAATCCAAAAACAACCCCAGTTGATTTTAGAACAGGAGAGGGCAATGTTTCAGGAAGCTATGGATTTGAAGCACAAATCGCTAAAGTTGAAGTCAACACCGAAACAGGAGAAATTAAAGTATTGAAAATGTGGGATGCGCATGATATTGGAAAAGCCATTAATCCTCAATCTGTTAGAGGTCAAATTGAAGGATCTCTGTTTATGGGAATTGGATATACTTTATCAGAAAATCTACAATTTAAGAACGGACGAGTTGTTAATGCCAATTTTGCAAACTATCGACTTCCTCGCTCCGCAAATGCTTGTCCTGTTGAATCAATCCTAATTGAAACCAATGACCCCGAAGGACCTTTTGGCGCTAAAGGAATGGGAGAGGCAGCTCTTTTACCAACAGCAGCAGCGATTGCCAACGCTGTTTATGATGCAATTGGTGTGCGCATTAAAGATCTTCCAATCACGCCAGATAAGGTTCTTGCCGCGCTTAAATCGCAACATGATTAATTTTATCTAGTTCTTCCAAAGTATTAAATGTTCTAATAACTCCAGAATCTATTACCTCAAAAAGAAAAACATCTTTTGAGTACTGGTGCTGAATCAAGTTAAGCCCCTGATCATCTGAAAGACTTAGAAATTCATTTTTAAATTTAGCATTGAAGATCGGAGGATGTCCTTTACGATCTCGGTAGGAAGGAATCAAAATTCCTGGATTTTGTAAATAAAATTTATTAATCAGCGAATCAAGTGTTTCCGATTTAACAAGTGGAAAATCAACAGGAAAAAGCATAACACCTTTAGCGTCGGAATTTACAAAATTAAGTCCAATTTTAAAAGAAGATGTCTGCCCTAAATTATAATCTTTGTTATAGACAACCTTAACCTTTTTATGCTTTAATATATAAGGTTTAATTCGCTTAGATTCACTACCTAGAACAATAATGATCTCATCGACACTTGAATCGATAAGTGCTTTTTGTGTTCGCTCAATAACAGTGACATGATTAATCAAAGCCAGCGCTTTTGGAGAACCAAAACGTGAACTTAATCCGGCTGAGAGTAAAATGCAAGAAACCATAGATTTATTATAAAAAAACTTTGACTTTTGTCAAACAAGAATTAATTTTGCAGTACGAAAGGAGCTTTTCGTGTTCACAATTTATTTAGGAGTTTTAATTGTTGGCATCATTACAATTACTCTTATCGCTTTAAGCGATAAGAGAAATCGCAGACCAAAACCATCTGAACTTCTTGAAAGTCTTGAAATCGATGAGCCAACTGAAGAAAATACTTCAAATCAAACTAAAAAAAATTACAATGAAGGATCAAGCTTTTTAGAGCGTTTACGCATAGCTGAATCAAAAGCTAAAGAATCTCGAAGGAAATCTGAAGACACTGCTAAACAATCTAATCACAAACCAATTACAGCTGCCGATGTTGCAAAAGAAATCGAAGAAAGTTCTCAAAAACCTCGAAAATCTTTAAAAGAAAAAACTGAAGATTATCAGTCAATATTAAAACCAAAAATCACTGAGGAAAAATCTGATATTGATTTATCTTCTAATTCATCAACAAATCAGGATGAAGAAATTAATCTTACACCTAAAAACGTAGAACCTGCTTATGAACCTGATCCACAACCCAAGCCATTTTCTTCTCGATCAGAGTTTAAGTCGGAATCAGTAATAACAAAATTTGAACCCGAACCGATTTCCGAACCAGCATCAGAACCAAAAGCTGTTAGCGAGCCTATACAAAAACAAGAACTAACACCAGAATCTACATTGCAGAATGAGAACGCTGGAACTCTTCGTCTTGATGAACCAGAACCAATTTCTGAACCAACACCAGAACCAGAAGCCATAAGTGAACCTGCACCAGAACCTAAATTGCAGAGCGAAAATGTTGGAACGCTTAACCTTGATGAACCCGAACCAATTTCCGAACCAGCATCAGAACCAAAAGCCATAAGTGAACCTGCACCAGAACCTAAATTGCAGAGCGAAAATGTTGGAAC
>CAZYOA010000020.1:20742-22412 GCA_964648665.1 uncultured Planctomycetales bacterium
GCTTAACCTTGATGAACCCGAACCAATTTCCGAACCAGCATCAGAACCAAAAGCTGTTAGCGAGCCTATACAAAAACCAGAACTAACACCAGCATCTACATTGCAGAGTGAGAACGTTGGAACGCTTCATCTTGATGAACCAGAATCAATTTCTGAACCAACACCAGAACCAGAAGCTATAAGTGAGCCTGCACCAGAACCTAAATTGCAGAATGAAAACGTTGGAACGCTTCGCCTTGATGAACCCGAACCGATTTCCGAACCAGCACCAGAGACAGAGTCAGCACCAGAACCAGAAGCTATTAATGAACCTGCGCAAGACTCAGAATCAATACCAGAACCACAGCAACAGAATAAAACCGAATCAGATGAAATAAAACTAACTTCTTACGAGGAACATACAGATCCAAACAAAGCCGATTCTAACGAAGAAGAAAATAAACAAGAATAAAAAAATAAACTTAAAATCTTATATTAAAAAAGGACCAAAATGTCAAAACGATTTCTTTTATTTCTTTCGTTCCTATTATTACTAATTCTTCCTACAAAAATTTACGCTCAACAAGGAGTCAAACATATGGACAATAAAATTATTATTCTTGAAACAAGTCAAGGCAATATCGAACTGAAGCTCTTTCCAGATATAGCTCCAAAAGCCTGTGAAAATATAATCGGCTTGGCCGAAAAAGGATACTACAACGGCACAATTTTCCATCGAGTTATTAAAGATTTTATGCTTCAAGGAGGAGACCCAACTAGAAGCGGAAGAGGAGGCGAAAGCCTTTGGGGATTTCCTTTTCAAGATGAAGTCACCGAAAACATTGGATTTGATCGCAAAGGACTTTTGGCAATGGCTAATGCCGGACCAAGCACCAATGGCAGCCAATTTTTCATCACAACAAAACCGGCTCCATGGCTTAACGGAAAACACACAATCTTTGGAGAAGTTATAAGCGGATATGATGTTGTTGAGAAAATCGAAAATGCTGAAACCGGCCCACAAGATCACCCGGTTAAAGATCAAGTAATTATCAAAATTTACATCAAAGAATAATCAATACAATTATAAGTATCTGAAACAAAACAACTTAAATCCCTAGTCAATATTCCTCAGTATTGTCGATGTTCTTTCCTTTTTTGGGAAAACTTGACATTACCTTCTTCAGGTGCTATCTTTGAGAAAGAAAGCGCTTTCTTTTTCATTATTTTTCATTATATTCACACCTTTTGCTTTAAATAGTCCTACAATGCAGCTGTTCCCGCCACGGAAACATAGATATCTTTGTTCACCATACCCTTAGAATAACATCTAAAAGAAAAAGGAGAAATATGAAAAAGTTTTCTCAAATATATTTTTTGTTCCCTAGAATTTTAATTTCTATATGCACAATTTTAATCCTATCGTTACTTATTCCTCTAAATTCTAAAGCAGCAGTCGATCAAAACAACTTCTTAAGTCTACCATCTCAAAGTATAATCGCATCTCATCAATATGATTTTGCGCGTCCGCTTGAAATGAATTCTAAACTTAACAATAAAGGGAGAGGGCGTCTTCAGATTTCTCTTCAGTTTCCAAAAGAGTTTCCTATTATTTCTATCCAAAATAAAAATAGCCGAACACAAAAAGTTCAATTTGCTCCTAATGCTGAATATCAGCTAAGCTCTAAGCC
>CAZYOA010000021.1:0-21756 GCA_964648665.1 uncultured Planctomycetales bacterium
GCCAGTCCTTAGACACTTTACTTTGGCTGAGAATTTTTGATGTCGCCATTCCAATTATTGCGTCTATAATTGCAATCTTTGTTATTAGGACAATCAAGTTCACAGAAAAAGACGCTCGCAATGTTCGAACAAAACTAGAGGAAAGACGTGGAAAGGCGTAACAAAAGACATGACAAAGCATCACAATAAGAAATCTATAAATTCAAAACCAATTATTATTTTTCCATATCGAGGATATGAAAACAATAAGCAATGCGAGTGGTATTTTTGGTGGACAATTGATAGATGCAAAGAAATTGATTCAAAACCTATTGTTATCTTACCAAGATCGACTGTCATCCGAGGAGATGCTGTTTCTTTTCTAAAAGATGAACGCTATAAAGATCTTGAAGTTATACAAACGTGGTCTGTTGATACATGTCAAACGTGGCTTACGGGGTGGGGGCATGTTCTGGATAATTATCCCCAAGTAGAAAGAATTGTCCAAATTCCTGGTGACATGGATCATGTCAATGATGATGTTGAGTTTTACGGTAATCTTACACGATTTATCGAGACTGAAAGTTCAGATATTGTCATAGGAGATTTTGGTACAGGAGATAAATATAGCTCAAAAAGCCTTGTTGATACTTACGGCACCTACTCTCTTTTAGCAAACTGGTTTCCAAAAATTTCTAAAGGCATCCGGTCTCTGCCTCTTCATAGGCCAAGATCTGAATTTCTTAATATTAAAACATCTGTCTTAAAAGATCTTTTGATCAAAAATAGAAATTTTGCCTACGAGCAAACTCTAAATTTTCTTGTTAAATGCTGGAATTTTGATCAAGCAAAATGGGTATACGACGTATCAGTATCTCCCTTAGGAAGTCTCTCTGATAATAAATCTTTTAGAGATTATCGCTCATGCGTTGATCAAATTGAAAGAATTGAAAGAATGCTTTCTGTTTTGTGGCGAGAAATTAAAGAACCAGGGAAAAAAGATGACGCTACTGCCGATGATTTCGAAGAAGAATATTCTCTTTTTAGTAATGAATATGACACTCTTCGCGCCAAATCAAAGGGTATCATGGAAACTGCACGCACCAGCATTAGAGCTCTTTTAGGCGCATAAATAATAATCAAAATGATTGCATAAAAGCCCGATTCTTTAAAGAATCGGGCTTTTTTACACCTTACTTAAATGACTTCTAGAAGTCTCAAAATAACACATGAATGATTAAATTTATTTATTTGTTTTAATTTCCTTTACTAAATATTCGTTTTAAAAAATTCTGGAATCGAATAATATACCAAAATGAAACCGGGGTAAAAACAAACGTAAACACGATTGATGCCAACATGCCTCCAATCATAACGGCTCCCATCGCTGACTTAAAAGGAACAACCGACCATAGCTGAGGCAAAACTCCCAAAACAATAGCCAGTGACGTCATAATGATTGCACGAAATTTCTCAGAAGCCCCGAGCCATAACGCATCAACAACATCAACGCCTTCTTTCATTCTCTGCAAAGCGTAATCCAACAAAAGAATAGAATTGTTAACAACAAGACCAACAAGCATAATCATCCCTAGCATTGAGGCTACGTTGATTGACTGATCTAAGAAAAAGAGTGCATAAAAAACCCCAATAAAAGATGTCACAACAGACAATAAAATAGGCAAAGGATAAAAGAAAGAATTCATCAACGCGCATAAAAGCATAAACGTCAAAATAACAGCCAAAGTAAAAGCCTTTCCCGTTTCTCTTGCGGACTCTTCTTGATATTCAGCGCTACCAGCATAAATATAACCGTAACCATCTTCAAAATTAATTCCCTTAAACACCTCATCTAAAATACCACCCACATGCCCTGTATTCGATTTTGCAAGATTTCCATACAAAACAATAATTCTACTTTTGTCACGATGCTGAATCATCGGAACAGCTTTATCCTCTGTAATCTCTCCAAACTTACTAATTGGATTTAAACCTTCCTTAGAAATAACATTAATTTGACCAATGTCATCAAAATCCTGAGTGTACTCCTTGCTCAGCTGAACATTAATGTCGTACTCTTCACCTGCCTCTTTGTAAACATTTGTATCATTGTCACCATAAACAGATGTTCGAAGAATTCCTCCGATTTCTACATCCGTCAATCCCGAAGCTACTAATTTCTCTTGATCAGGAACAAGAAGCACCTCATTCTTCGGAGTCTTATAAGAAGATTCGACAGAACGAAAATACCCTGTACCTTCCATCATCTTTTTCATCTTCTTGGAAATTTCTATCATCTCCTGATAATCCCGACCATGAACATTAATTGTCATGTCTGCCTGAACTCCGCCCCTGGCCTCACCTCGCTCAAGACTAATTTCAGCATCTGGAATCTGTGCCATAAAAGGAACAAGCTCCTGGATAATCTCCACATCGCTTCTCTTTCGCTTAGCAAGAGAAACAAGATTGACAACAACTGCAGCATTTTCAACACCATTACTTCCGATAGATGTTAAAATTGAATCCATTTCTGGAATCTCCTTCAATCTTTTTTCAATAATACCTGTTGTTTCCAAAGTTCTATCAATAGTAGATCCTTGCGGCATTTCAACGCTTACCGTAATCATGTTCTCATCAGAATCAGGATAAAATTCATTACCAACATAAGGAATAATAAATTTCAACGAGAAGAAACATAAAATCATCAAGACAATAGTCAGCTTAGGAAATCTAAATGTCAATTTAAATATTTTATGATATTCCTCTTTAAAATTCTTTATCCCAATGTCAGCCATTCGAGCAATCCATTTAAAAGGATTAAAGAATCGTGATTTCTTCTTTTCTGTTCCCTTGTTCGGTTTAAGAATAAGCCCACACAACATTGGAGTTAAACTAAATGAAGCTATGAGAGAAAAGATTGTCGCATATATAACAGTTAAGCCAAATGATCTCATAAATTGACCAACAATCCCCCCCATTGAAGCAATCGGGGTAAAAACAACTAAATTGGTTCCAGTCGATGCTAAAACAGCAGAAGCAACTTCTTTAGTTCCTTTAATAGCTGCATCAATAGGGCTCTCGCCCTTATCAAGATGCACCAAAACATTTTCTACGATAATAATTGCATTTGCAATCAAGGTTCCAAGCGCTGTCGCAATCGCTAAAAGAGTCATGGCATTAATCGTAAGTCCAGAAGCATTAACCAAGAACAAAGCCGATATAACAGAAGAAGGAATTGTGATAGCTGCAATAAACGTTAACCTAGGCCGTCCTGTAAAAATATATAAAATAAAAATCGTTAAAATAATACCAATAAGAATGTTTAAATACGTTTGATTCGTTTCGCTAACAATAAAATCTGTCGTATCTGTTGCAATCTCTAAAGAAACACCATCAGGAAGCATCTTGCGGAATTCAGGAAGACGTCGTTGAATCTCCTTTGAGATATCCACAGCATTTCCATCCGAAACTTTATTTAAGGATAGGCCTACAACATTTTTGCTATTATATCGCGCAATAGTTTCAACTTCTTTAAAGCTATCTTCAACGCGCGCTATCTCTTTAAGAGGAAAATGCGTGCCCTCACGAGAAACAATAATCATCTCAGCAAGATCAGAAGGACTTTTGAATTCCCCCAAAAAACGCAAACTCAATGAAGTCTTCTTCTTCTCAAGCAATCCACCTGGAATATTTTTATTTTTTGCTTTTATGCTGTTTACGATATCTACAATCGTCAGATAGCGCTGCTTCATCAATATCGGGTCTACAAAAACATTAATCTGTCTTTCTTTGCCTCCATAAAGATCAACGTTCGCAACACCATCAACCGAAGAAAAGCGATCCTTTAGCTTTTTATCAGCAAACTCATAGAGATCTCTTCCATCAAGGGTTGTACTCGAAAGGACAAGATCCATAACTGGCTCCATCAGAGGATCAAACTTCTCAATGACAGGCTTCTTAATATCTTCAGGAAGATCATTAATTATGGCATCGACCTTATCCTTAACTTCAATAAATTTAATATTAACATCGGCAGACAAAAGAAATTCAATAGAAACATATCCAAAATTCTCATAAGAATAGCTATTCATCTTCTTTATTTCTGACAGCTCCGCTACAGCATCTTCTATTTTATTGATAACTAATGTCTCAACTTCAATAGGTGTTGCTCCAGGATAAGTTACTGTGGCCGTAACAATAGGGAAATCAATCTTAGGCTCTTTCTCAACTCGCAAACTAAAAATTGAAACAATTCCTAAAAGAACAAAAACTAAAACAAACATAATTGTTGTTACTGGTCTTTTTACAAAGAAATCAATCATCATTCATCTCCTTTGCAGACACCTTCTTCAAAACATTAACTTTATCGCCATCAAGCAATATCGAAGATCCTGCAACAACAACAAAATCTCCTTCTTTCAATCCCTTGGTTATCTCCATTCCATAACCATCGCGTCCCTTAAAGTCAACCTCCTGCTTAACAGCTTTTTCATTCTCTATTTTCCAAACAAAAAGCTTGCTGTCTTCTTTACTAACAATTTCATTGGGAATGCAAACTGCATTCTTTAAATAATCAACACAAACGTGGGCAACAACCCACCCTTTTAAATCTGTCAAATCATCAAACAAAGCTTGAATTTTATACATTCCTGTGTCAAAAGAAATTTCATCAGAAATCTCTGCGATCGCGCCCGTAAGCTTTTTATTCCCAATGTCAAAAGTTATTTCTTGTCCTTTTTTTATCTTATTTCTAAGATCTTCAGAAACATACCCTTCAACAATATCTTCAAAAGTTTTTGATACTGTCATCTTCACGTTAACCGGAACATCTCTTTTCTTAACTTCATATAAAACAACCGGCTTACCATTTTTCTCCCACTCACCAACAGAACTTAAAACAACCTGATCTCTTTCATAAAGGACAGCATGTTGCTTCCAAACAATTAAAACAAAACTTAATAAAATGAAAAAGATATATCCCCATGTTCTTTTCTTATTCATTACTTTCCTCCAATAAAGTCAGCCTTTCAATTATTGCCAAAATACGATTTAAATTAAAAAGTGTAAGCTCTTTATTTAATTTTGCACTAGTCAGTTGAAGTTCAGCATCGTTAAGATCAGAAACACTTATCTGACCAGAACCAAAAAGTTTTTGACTATAATCAAACGCTTCCTTAGCCAAGCTTATAGATTTATTATTTGCTTCTAGCGTCTTTTTATACTCATTGTATTCACCTAAAGATTGATCTAATAAAAGCAAATAATCTTCTTTACCTTTTTGATATTGAAGCTCAGCATCATTTTTATCTATCCGCGCCTGGCTTAGCGCCTCATAATTCTTTCCTCCAAGCCAAATAGGAATGCTCACTTTTAATCCAGCAACACCATAATCATTTAAATTATCGCTTCCTATGTAAGAATCATTACTAGAGCCTTTATGATTCCATGTCGCAAAAATAGAAATCTCTGGCATAAATGCTGCCTTTTTTGATCTAACAAGAGATTCCTTTTCTTCAACACTTTTAGACAAAGACTTTATGGCTGGCTGGTTATGATACAGAGTTAACGCTAACTCTTGTCGTTGAAAATCTGGAAAACTCTCTTCCATCGCCGACAAAAGCTTAAGAGATCTTTGTGATTCAATTCCAACGGCAACCTTTAAAGCTTCAATAGATGAAACAAAATCAGCTCGAGCATTATTAACAGAAGGATTTCTCGCGGCGACATCAGACAATATTTTGATATTGTCATATTTTGAAGCGCGCCCCCCTGATGATCGATCCTTCAATATTTTCTTATTCTCCAATGCATTATCAAGCGATTTTTCCGCTATCTCTAAAGTTTTTATTGAAAGACAAGCACTATAAAAAGAAATCTTTGTATCATAGATAACCTTTTGCTTCTCCCCTTCATAGTCGAAAGAGCTTGCCTCAAGCGCTTTTTGAGCTGCTGTAATAGTATTAGAAATCTGTCCGAAAGTAAAAAGCGACTGAGTGACACTTACACCGGCATCCAACGTATAATCTCGAGTTCCGGCAACTGCTGCTGCAGCTGGATACTCAAAATTATTGGCCCACTGAGCTGCAACAGAAATCTGAGGAAGAACCTCTGCCCTCTCTTCTTTCTTCAATGAACTTCTTCTTTTAATTTGATTGCCCTGTATCTTTAAATCTTCGCTTGATTCAATTGCCATTGAAATTGCATCTTGTAAAGAAATGCTTAACACCTCTCCGCTCTCTTGAGCCAAAACAACATTTGATCCAATAGCAAAAATACAAAACACAGTAATTAATATTTTTATCCTCATAGCTCTATTTCCTTTTCTTAAAATCTAGACCTTCTGTAATAATAGCTAACTGAGCTCTATACGCCTTCTTTAAATTTCTGAAGTCTTTAATCTCGATTGATAAAGGAACACCAATCGCTGTCGACATTAAAGCCATGACAACTTGATCAACAGAAAAATTTATTTTCAATTGATTGTCTTTTTTAGCATCTTTTAAAATTCTTGTAAAATATCTCTCCATAGTTACTGACTGCACACACTCTATGCCATCGCAATCTGGTACTCCAAGAACTTTCTCGGCCTCAGTAAGATCTAAATTATTATGACAATCCTTTTTTGCAGAAGTTTTAACTGAAATGATTTCGTAAAACAAGAATGGCTCTGTAATTTCATCAGACATGGCATCAAAAATGTATTCAATTTTCTCCTGATAGCTTATTGCAATCTTTTTAATCTCAATAGCCCAGATAATTCTTAAGAATGCAAGTGCAAAATAATACTCAATAATGTCTATTTTTCGAGGAAAATAATTATAAAAAGTCCCCTCTGAAACCTCAACAGTCTCGCAAACTTCTTTTATAGAAATATCAGCAAAACGCATTGCCTTAAGCTTACTCATAAATTCTCTCATAATCGCAATCTTTGTTTTTGCGTATTTCTTTTCCCGAAGCGTAAAATCTCTTTTTGATCGACTCATTTTCTAGAAATCCCTTTCTTTCTAGACAAAGTATAGCATACTACTCTTTTATGTCAAACACTATTTCTGTAGTGCACTACATTTATATATCTTCAAACCAAGAATGTTCGCATGCTTCCCGGCAAACGAAAAGTAGATGCTATGTTGTTTCTGTGATAATATATTTTCATGCTAACACAGTTAAATATCGAAAATTTTGGCCTCATTGAAAAAGTTAATATTGATTTTTCTAAAAAGCTCAATATCCTTACCGGATCAACAGGAGCAGGAAAATCTATTATTATTGGAGGCTTGCGCTCTGCCCTTGGCGAAAGAATAAAATCTTCTCAAATTCGGGACCATAAGAAACCATGTGTCATAGAAGCGGTTTTTGAACTTAAAGATCCTATTTTTAAGAAACAAGAGCATTTATGTGATTTTATTTCAAACGAAGACTCTGCCTTAATTATTAATCGTCAACTCCTTGCCGATGGGCGAAGCAGAATTAAAATCAATGGAACTTCTGTTACTATTGCTCAATTAAAATCTATAGGAAACCATCTTATTGATTTGCATGGCCCTCATGATCATCAAATGCTTTTTTCTGAAGAATCTCATATCAATTTTCTAGATCAATTAATCAACTTTGGTGACAATCAAAAAAGATATCAAAAACTATACCAAGATTATCAAGAACTAAAAACTCAATTAAAAGATCTTGAAAACATGTCTCAGTCTCGAGATCGAGATTTAGACTTGCTTGAACATCAAACCAAAGAACTTTCTCAGGTCCCCTTAGATGAGAATTCATATCAGGAAGCTTGTCAGAATCAAGCTAAAATAAACAACATCGAGAAATTGCATGAGTCTGCTGCTTCTTTGATACAGCTTTTTGAAAATCCAGAAATTGGAATTTCTGATACTATTCAAAAAACATTTAGTCCTTTAAAAGCTTTGGTTCAAATAGATGATAAAACATCTAATCTGGAAAAATATCTTTCTAATATCCAAGAAAATAGCGACGGTCTCATTATTGAACTTAAAGATTATTTAGCTAGCCTCTCTTTTGAACCTCAAGAAGCCCATGAGATCAATGAAAAATATGATCTTTATGAAAATATCAAACGCAAATACGGACCAACAATAAAAGAGGCTTGCGAATTCTATATTCAAGCAAAAGAAAAATACGATCTTCTTTCCAATATTGAAAACAGCGATGCCGAATTGCGAAAAGAGCTTCAAAAAAAGGAAACCGCTTTAAGAAAGCTAGCACAAGAACTTACTCTCATTCGAAAGAAAACTTCTAAAACTTTAAAAAAGACTATCGAAAAAGAACTTAAAGACTTAGGCATTGAACATGTTAATTTTGAAGTACGCATTACAGAAACAGATCTACAGCTAAGGGGTCACGATAGAGTTTCTTTTTATATTAGTCCTAATGCAGGTGAAGATTTAAAACCTTTGGCAGAAATTGTATCTTCCGGAGAAGCCGCTAGAGTTATGTTAGCGCTCAAGAAAGCTTTAACTAAAGTTGATCCTATTCCTGTATTAATTTTTGATGAGATTGATGCTCAAATTGGAGGGCGACTTGGAACCATTATTGGCACCAAGCTCAAAGAATTATCCGAAGATCGGCAAGTTATTCTAATTACACATCTTCCGCAAATTGCGTCATTTGCAGATTCACATTTTAAAGTTACCAAAGAAATTGTTAATCATCGCACAATAACAAAAGTTATTGATCTTGATTCAAAATCAAGAATTGAAGAAATTTCTGAAATGATGAGTGGAAATAATAAGAATACTGTTTCTGTTAGTCACGCCCAAGATATGCTCTCAAAAGCTAGAAAATCCTAACAATTACATTCAAAGAATATCTTATTAATCCTGCAACAGTTCAATTTTATATCCATCGAGGTCTTCAACAAAAGCTAAAATAGTTGTTCCATGTTTCATCGGGCCAGGCTCGCGCATTACCTTACCTCCGCTTTTCTTGATATCTTCACACGCCTTATAAACATCATCAACACCAATAGCCAAATGCCCAAAAGCATTACCCAAATCGTATTTATCCGTATCCCAATTATGCGTCAGCTCTAAAGCCGTTGTTTGCGATTCATCTCCATACCCTAAGAAAGCCAAAGTAAATTTACCTTCGGGAAAATCATTTCTTCTTAAAAGTTTCATTTTTAAAATATCTGTATAAAAGCTTATAGATTTATCTAAATTTGAAACTCTAATCATGACATGCAACATTCTCATTTATTAATCTCCCTTTTAATAAGAAAATAATGTGTAAAGTTTAAAATAATTATTTCGCTCTATCGTCCACTACAGGAACAAGAAAAGAGCTAACATAAAGATCTCCTTCACTTCTAAGAGAATGCATTGTCCCAGAAGAAACAATAAATGCTTTTCCTGCAGTCAGCTTCTCTTCCCCACCTTCTAAAACTCCAAAGCCAGAGCCTTTCATGCAATAAAATATCTCATCCTTATCATCATGTTTGTGCAAAGGTACTTTTGTCTCTGCATTAACATGATACACTTTCGTCACGATAGCTTCTTTAATAACATTTAAATCCATTTCTTACTCCCTATCTAACACGCGTTTTTTAAGCTTTGCTATTTATAATAGCAAAAATATTTTCAGTAGGTCGACAAATGCCAACGTTATCATTATACGCAACAATCGGCCTTTCCAGGAGAGTTGGATTATCCCTCAAGATCTTAACCCATTCTTCAGGTTTTTTCGCATCTTCAAGCGATAAACCCAGCTCTTTAAATCTCTCTTCCTTGCTACGAATAATCACGCTCCAATCATAATTCATTTTCTCTACGATAAAGCTAAGCTCCTGTATATCTATTAGATCTTTAAGATATTCGAAAACTTCAATATCAATATTTTTCTCTTCCAAAATAGCCAAAACAGTTCTACTCTTTGAACATTTCGAATTATAATAAATAACATTTCTCATGGATACCTTTCTTCAGGATTTTTTTTCTTTTTTAATCTAATTATATTTTTTCTTTAATAGCTGCTTTAACAATTTCTTAACAGCTAACTCTTTAGCTTTAGCTTCAACTTCAATCGTCACATTTAAATTTCGCCAACACTCTGGAAAATCATTAATATTTATATAATCATGATGATACTGTGGCGTTCGACTCGTCCATCCCTCTCGAGAACTTGAAAGATGAAAAATCGGTTCTCTATCCCATGTTTTGATAGCCCTTTGAGTAGCTTCTTCAACGCTCAAATTGTCAGGCAAGCACCTATGATGATGAACATCATAAACAAAAGGAATTTTATGCTTTTCGCAAAATGGCAATAAATCCTGTGGAGTATACGTCCGATCGTCATTCTCAAGAGTTAAAAGACTTCGCACAGCTTTTGGTAATTTCTTTAGATTGCAAGCCAACCTCCCCAAAGCCGCCTCTTTATCCCCATAGCCTCCACCTCCATGAATATTAATAGCATCAGCTCCAATCCATTGGCTCACTTGTGCTTGATACTTTAAATCAGCTATTGAACGACGATTTACATCGTCGCTAGGCGAACTTAATAAAATAAATTGATCAGGATGAAAAGTTGTCCTTAACTTATGTTTGTTAAGCAGCGTCTTACATTGCTTAAAAGTATTTATAATATCATCCCCGTCGGGTAGATCTTGCACTTCATAGCCTGCCTGGGGATGTGTTTTAAGCGGCAAAATCTGGCTATTAACCCTAAAGCAGCCAATTTTGTTTTCAGCGCAATAAATTAATGCGCGCTCAAGAGATTGAGCGTTCTTTAAACAAAGATCTGAAAGCTTACGCAACGCATCTTTTTTCTTAAGTTTCATTAAGAAGGTCGCTGTTGTTGTGTAAAACTTAATTGGCTCTTTCTCAAATTTACAGCATAATCCAAACCGTATCATATAAAAGTCATCCTTGCTCTTTGTTCAATTATTTTCTTTTCCCATCTTAAGATTGTAGAAATTCTTAATAAAATAATCTTAATATTAAATCCAGATGCCATAACTGAAACCTAAAAAACTATTCTACAAAAGCCACCTTAATCTTCACTTGATATTCTTTTATTTTTCCGTCACTCACACATCCTCGCTGCTCAATAACTTCAAAGAAATGAATATTTTCTTTAGTCTTAGCAACGTCACCCACGGCCTGCTCAACTGCCTGACTAAATCCTTGATCAGATACCCCTACAACTTCAATCACTTGAAACATAAAAACTCCTTTTTTATAATTGATTTTCAATAGCTAAAACTACCTTCGAATCTAATGGATCTGTACGAGTACTAAATCGTCCTGCAACCTTTCCATCTTTCCCAATTAAAAATTTATTAAAGTTCCACGTGATATCTCCAGGAAATTTATCTTGAGTCGTTAAATATTGGTAAAGAGGATGAATATCTTTACCCTTTACACTAATTTTAGAAAATAAAGGAAACGTTGTTTTGTAAGTAAGAGAACAAAAGTTTTTAATTTCTTCATTTGTTCCTGGTTCTTGATTCATAAAATTGTTAGCTGGAAAACCCAGCACAACAAATCCTTGATTTTTATATTTCTGATAAAGTTCTTCTAAGGGCTTGTACTGACGCGTAAAGCCACAGCGTGAAGCTGTGTTAACAATCAAGAGAACTTTACCTTCATGATCGCTTAAAGAAACAGAATTTCCATCTATATCTTGAACATCAAATTCATAAATATCATTTGATTCCTGCGCGTGAACAGGTGATGAATACAAGCTTAAAAAAATAAAAATACCTAAAATAAATAAAATTAACTTCATTTCTTCTCCCTTAAAATTTATGCTGAAGAACCGCACGAGGTCCTCTAAGTTGAATTTTTGTTTCACTGCCAACATCGTCTGGCTTGTTCTTATTCCTATCTCTTTTATAAAGCGTATGAGAACAACCCATACAATTGATCATGACACAAAAAACCAAAAACCATATTGAGAAGAATTTTCGATTAATGCCTATCCACGCTTTATTCAAACTAACCTCCCCTTCTTTTAAAATATCTTACCACTGCTAAAGGGCAAGAGCAAATCTCAAAATAACGTAATTTCATGAACTGATATCCATATCCATTTGACATGACCAAGAAAATAAGGTTTAATAGAATACTCAATTAACTTATTAAACAATAAAATATAATATCACAAGGAGACCTTGCTATGGCCATACAAAGAGTTCATCATGAAAATACAAATGTTTTTGGCTTTGAAGTCATAGAAAAACTTGCTACGAATGAAATTGAAGATTTTCTTCCTGAGATGGAAAAAGCTATTGATGATACGCGCGGAAAACTTAGACTTTTAATTAATATTACAAAGATGAAAAGTGCAGACATCAAGTCAGAATGGGAGATATTTGAGTTTTTACGAAAACATATTCACGATATTCAGATCATTGCAATTATTGGTGCTCATTCATGGGAAAAAGTTATGAGCGAAATCATCACAGAGTCAATCTTTGCTGAAACCCCAACGCTATACTTTAAACCAGAAGATATCGAAAATGCTTGGACATTCTTGATGAAAGCCCCACCACCAAAATATGTTCATGTCAGCAAATATGTAGAAAGCAATAAAGGCTTATTCACCAAACACGGTTCACCGCATTATATTTAATAACAACTTTGTGACAATTTTTACTTCCGTACAGCGGATATTTATTCTGTCTTGAAAGAATTAGCCTTATCGGCATATTTCAAAACAGTCCAAACAAAAGCAGAGTGACTCCAAGTCAAAGGCGAAACGCAAAGGGGCGATCCGTCTACAGGATGAACCTGTTCAGCAAGCACTCCCGAAGCAAGTGCATTCTTTTCGCACCACTCGAAATATGGAAGAACCGCTTGAAGCTGATCTAAATTATCAGCCTTATCTATAAAATATTCTGCCAACCAAAGTGTTGAAATAAACCATGGGTTTCCAGGAATATCTTTTGGGCTATTTTCCGCACGTTGATAAACGTCTCCTTGATATCTCGCGCAACCCTCAACAGAAGTTTTAAGCCACAGCTGCTGACGTACAGCATCAGCTGTTTCAACCATTCGTGAATCCTTAGGATCTAAAACGCCCAGAGTTTCCAAGCTCAATAAACTAATATCAATCACTTCATCAAGGTCATAACCTTCTTCTGTTCTTGAACCTGACCGAGCATATCGCTTTAAACCATTGTGATATAAATATTTCTTAATTCCTTGCGTCATTTCATCAGCCGCTAAAACATACTTATCCGCTAAAGAACCATCCTCAAAAAGTCTCGCAAAATTTGCAGCAGCTCTCAATCCAGCAATCACAGATGCAACAGTATAAGCGTGTACCGCATAACGTTCTTCCCAAAGATCATAAGATGGTAAAGGCAACAGTGTTTCAGGATCTCGATAACTTACAAGAAAGTCAGCAGCTTTTTTAATAAGAGTGTTATAAAGAGGTCGGATATATTCTATATCTTTCAAACTTTCATAATGAATCCAAAGGGCCCAAAGAGTCAAAGCCGTTGAATCTTCTTGGATAGGAAGAACTTCTTTCCCGTCAACTAACCAAGAATGCCAATTGCTAGCAAGAGAACCATCTGGATTGTAATGTTGGAATAAATAACCTTCATCAGTTAAAGCACCCACGCAAAAATCAAAATATTTCATACATGCATGCGAATATCCTGCCCTAGCTAAAGCAGCGGCAACAAAAGCACCATCTCGTCCCCACATATACGAATACGTATCTTTTCCAAAACGAATAATATCAGAATCATTAGCGGCAACAATAGCGCCATGGTTATCAATTTGTGTTCTTAGTATAAGCAAGCTACGATTGAAAACATCAGCTACAGAATTAGGCAAGTTTTGAATTTGCAACAAATCATGACGTATCCACGTTCTCCAATATTTTAATGAACGCTTAAGAAGTCCTTCCGGCATTATTTCATGAACATCCAAATTAAGCTTTGCAACTTCCGCATAAGACGTACCCGCTGCCATCCAATAATAAGCATTTGTTTTTCCCTTGGCAGGCAATTCTAGCCAAATACCAATAGTGGAATGAGGCGATCCCCATGCACAAGCCTCTTTGCTAAGTTCTCCACTTTCAATTTCTTTTAGCGTTTCTAACTCCCCAGAAGATTCTCGTCGTCCACAAGCAAATTGTTTTACACCCCACTGATCATGCGCCCAACAGCTAATCAAAAAATAGCGATGAACCTTGTAATGAATAATAGAACACGTTCGTGGATCAAAATACGCCGTACCCCCAATACCATTTCCATAAAGATTAAATTCATGACTAAAGAAAAGTCGAACTTGACGATTCTCATCTTTAAGATTGATGACTTCGATCTTTTTAATATAGATATTCAAATCCATATCCACCACATCCGAACATCGAAGCTCTAACTCTAAAGCATCGTTTCTTAAAATAACATCCGTGACAAGACTATCGTTATGATACCTTAAATCTTTCTTCCAATCCGGGCCCATCTTTGAATATTGTCCATCGACCCATAGGCCAAATATAAAAGGCTGTCCACTCGAATGATTTTCTTGCCCGATAAAAGGATAATAAATATCACGAATCTGATAATCCAAATCAAAGTTTAAAAGAAGAGACCCATTGCTTACAGGGATGTCTTTTGGCATAACTCTCCTTGAACATGCAATGTTTGAGTTGGAAAAGCAAAAGAAATACCCTCTTTATTAAATTTAGAAAATATCTCAAAATTAATCTTCTGCTGAATATCCATATATTTATTATAATCAGGGCTTAAAACGTAATAAACCACTTCAAAATTAAGACTAGAATCTCCAAATTTTTGAAAATGTGCTCTATCAAAAGCAGCATCATCAATTCCACAGATAATTGTTTTTAAGAGCTCCGGAATACATTTTAACTTCTCCTCCTGAGTGCCATACTCAACACCCAAGCTGAAAACCACTCGTCGTTTTTCCATGCGCTTGTAATTTCTAATCCGGCTTCCCGTCAAGTCACTATTCGAAAATACGAGCTGTTCTCCGCCAAGAGAAGTCAACCGCGTCGACTTAATCCCTATATTTTCAACAACTCCCATAAAATCTCCAACAATAATAAAATCTCCCACTTCAAATGGCTTGTCAAAAACAATACAAAAAGAACTAAATAAATCTCCCATAATATTCTGTAAAGCCAAACCAATAATAATACCGCTTACTCCAAGACCTGCTATCACAGCGCTGATTTTAAAACCAAGATTATCCAATGCGATTACAATCAAAACACCGCTAACTGCGATCTTAAGAATTAAAACAATGTGCTTAATGGCACCCTTGCTGCCTGTCCCAACGGACTCTTTTTCAAAGCAAACTTTAGTCGTAACATAATCCACAGAAGAGTTAACAACGCGAATAATCCGATTAAGCATGACTAATACAAATATCCAGGTCACACAAACATCAAAACTCTTGCTTAGATCTAAATACTTAGTCGCAACAAATATGCCAGCAACAAACCATTCCCATTTTATTTTTCCTAACATGGCAACAATAAAATCATCTACATTATTTCTTGATTTCTTTGCCCACTCGGCAAAACATCCTGACAATAGCCTCTGAACAATCCTTCCTGTAAGAATTATTGCCAAAGCAATCACCGCAGCTTTTATCCACTCTTCAATGCGATTGTTTAATATCTGCACGTCCATAACCGATTGAAAACTTACACCAAGATTGCTTGAGAAGATATTTTTAAACATGCGTTCCTTTCGTCTATAATTTTTTGGTACAAACTCGCATATTTCTCAGACATGCTTGAAATTGAGAAATTTTCTTTAATATGATTGCGACAATCGCTAGACTTTATTGAATGAATTAACTTAACAGATTCAATCATCTCATCAATCGAATCCACAACAAAACCTGTTTTGCCATGAATAACGATTTCAGGCACTGAGCCTTTATTAAATGCCAACACAGGAGTACCACATGCCATCGATTCAATTAAAACAAGTCCAAAGGGTTCACCCCATTGAATCGGAAAAAGCGTAGCCCGTGCGTGGCTATACCATAGCTTTTTCTGATCACCGTTAATTTCTCCAATATAAATAATTTGTTTGCCAGAATCCAAAATAGGCTTCATAACTTTCTTATAATAATCATCTCCAGCAAAAGGTTTTCCTGCATCAATCACAAAATCAATTGATTTTTCTAATCTCTTAAAGAATTCTCGATCCTTTGTTTTATTCTGAACATTTCCAGCAAGAATAAGACGCGAACCTGTCTTTAACGCAATCTCAATAGCTTTGTCCTGCCCTTTGTCTTCGGTGATTCTTCCTATTGAAAACAAATATTCTTCTTTACCATCATTACTCTTAAATGGATAATCCTCAACATCAACGCCATGATGAACAACTTTCTGTCCGTTGACTAATCCACGATGTTGATTTCTTTGATATTTACTAATCGGAACAAAATGTGCGTTGGAAGAAGAAATAAGAGATTCATTCCACAGCTTAAAGGATCCTTTATCTTCAGCGGGAACATGGAGCGTCATAACAATAGGAACAGGACTCTTAAAAACACCTTTAAAAATATATTCCGCCATCTCAGCGTCATGTATATGAATGATATCTATGTCACCTTTTTTTGCCCTTCGCAATGATATAGCAAGATGATTGCGCATATGTTCGCGTTGCTCGCTTGTATTTTTACTCCAATATTCACTAAAACTTTTTTCAATAGTCGTAAACTGCTCACCAACAACACAAGAATCCCCTGAACAAGCAACAATTGAACGATGACCTAGATCATGCAACCCTTTATCAATGTTATAAATAACTGTCTCAATCGGACCATAACCCAAATCTTTTTTGATTGGCCTATTCAACGTCGCTATGTGCAACACTTTCATTTCTTCTCTTATTTTTATCATTCTGTGTCTTGTCTCACTTCAAACCTTCTCTTCGATGAACATTGCAATATTCTTCTGAATTATAAATGCTCAAGCGCTGCTTGCATCCAGTCTTTTTGCAGACTCTTCCACTTGCAAATTTCTTTACTTGACCGCCTCTTTTTGTCTTTCGAAAATGCATTTTAAACGACTTTCTCCTTAAAGATGTTCATTTTGTTTATAAAACCGATACATTCTTAAATATCGAGAAAAGTTATTCTCTCAGACAACTATTAACATAAATAATTATCTTAAATCTCTCTTATTACCATTTGCAATTTTTTAACTATTCTTCGCCTTTTTGCCTTGCTTTGCCTTCTTATGCTTATCATTTTTTGTTTTATCTTTCTTACCTTTATCGCCCATTACTTGCCTCCTTTTTTATACAACAATTAACACCATCAAATATCTATCCCCTTTGCCTTGCGTTCGCCCAAAACAATGCTACTAGCATAAGCTGCAAACACCTAACATGTTTCAGAATCAGCAAAGCTTTTAATATATTCGTAAAATTTAAGATCGTTTAATAGGTTATGATTCTGGCAGACTGCCAAGAAAAGAAAATAGAAAGGTCTGTCTTTGGTGGGAATATCTACCTAAATGATCTATTATAAGTATAACTTGTTATCCAGCTAATAGATATCTTTATTAATTGAAGACAAGGTGAAAACATCCAACAAAAACTCTTATAATGAAAATTCGCAAAAAGATTAAGAGAAAAATAAACAAAAAACCCGCTCCAGGACAACTCCACCACAAAAATAGCATAACCTTAAACTTATTGACATCTTTTTCTAAGAAAAGCGAAAAACACTTCTTCCTCCTCTGTTGACAACCCAAAATGCTCATGTTACTCTAAATATTATTTCAAAAAATATAAAAAACGTCCAAACTGTTATCATCTTTACAATATAATCTTTTAAATCCTATAATGTTTCTTTCTTCAATAAAAATCTACTTAAAAAAGAACAAGCTAAAGCTTATTCTTCTTTTTATTCTGATTACCATAAATATTCTTGTATATTTTCCATCATTCTTTCATATTGCTCGACATGACCAGATTCTTTACATTGGTAGCATGACCGGAGACAACAGCTGGATATCCCTTGCGGTAAAAAAAGCCGTCAATTACAATCGCGACGAACATATTTTTGCAGGATATAGCCCACCTCTTTTCCGTCCTCTTTTTTATTTTATCTTAGGAACAGAACTCTGGTTCTTTCAATACAATTTCACTTATTGGCAAATCACGGGCCTTTTATTTCATCTCGCTGTTTTATGGTTTTTCTTAAATTTATTATTTCAAATCCGCAAAAGTATTTTTGCAGCACTCTTTGTTCTTTTTTTCTCAGTCTTATTTGCAAATATTGAGATGGTGATTTGGCACCATATCAGCAGCTACATGATCGCTGTTGCCTGCACCCTAATCTGTATTCAAATCTTTTATGAAATAATCCGTGATAAACAAGTGACCAACAAGCAAACGTGGGTGTTATTTACTTCGCTTCTCATCGCTTGCTTTATTTACGAAACAGCTTTTCTTTTTTCTATTTTCCTTTTTCTTTTATCAAAATTTCTTTTGCGTCCGCAAGCAAATAAGAAATATTTTGCATCGCGACATTGGAAAATCATGGTCTTATCCCCAGCGATTATCTATCTATGCTTTAATTGCCTTAGCTTCTTTTTAAAATGGAACGCCATGCTGGAACACCAATATCCTCCGGCAAGAGAACCCTTCCTTTTTATTAAAACTTTAAAAGCCATCTTTCTTTCATTTTCTTGGTGGTGCTCCGCAGGCCTTTTCCCGAATCTTTTAAAACCTTTAATTGCACAAAGAATTACATTTCATAATCAAGCATTCTTAAATCCACAAAATATTTTTTCTATTAAAAATATTCTTTCACTAAATTTCTTATCTTTAACAGGCTCTATCTTTGCCTATATCATTATCTTTGTAAAAACCTTATCAAAAAAATTCCTAAAACAAAAAAGCCCTTTCATCCTTCTTGTCTTAGGGTTATGGTTTATACAAGTAGCGCTCCTTGGAATCGTAAGAGTTTCTGTGTCAGGCGTTAATCTTTTAGTCAACTGCGGTTATTATAATTATTTTTTCTGGCCATATCCCTTAATCATTCTTTATGCTTTAATTGATTTTGACAAACTATCCAAAAACCATCTAATGCGTGCCTTAAAAGTTTTCTCCTTTATTTGCTTTTCGCTCCTAATTGTCGCTAACGCATCAAAAACTTTTAAACTCAACCTTAATTGTGCTAAAACCTGGAAAGACCAATACCTTTTAATGAAAAAATCTAAGAAATTAATAAAAGCCCACAATCAAGAAAATGATTTTTCATTTATTGTCAATCCACGTAACGCCCTTACTCTTCCGTGGATACACAAAGAAATAGTAGCCCCAACTGAAGAACCTTACAGCTATGTAGAGATGTTTTATCCTGCTCTCACAAAAAAGGATAATCCTAAATACATTGTTAGGCTAACGAACAAAGAACGACAAGAAAGCTTGCAAGCATATTTAGAAGCACTAACAGAATATCAGCTTGAGTATCCTTTTGAATCCTGGAATCTTTCCGGCCTTAAACCTGTTTTTTCCTTAATCGCACTTTACAAAAAACAAGGACAAGAAGAAAAAGCTTTGCGCATCATTAACCGGCTTCAATCATCAGCACCTCACAATAAACATTGGCAAGCATTCCTAAAATCCCAAATCGGTCTTCTTCCTTAATTAATCTTGTAAAATAATTAATTATGCTTGAAGTTCAAATCTTCATACAATAATATGAAAAAAGTCATCTTTTGAGATAACCTTTTTAACATAGCTGCAGAAACTAGATTTGAACCAGTGGCCTTCAAGTTATGAGCCTGCATTACAATTACATGACCCGTTGATATATAAAGAAAAAGCACATGACCCTGTGAGTCATGTGCCAAATTTCTGTCAAGAAACACACCAACAAACTATCTTCTATCTCTTCGAGAACCTCTATCTTTCTCTTCCATTCCTTCGGGAAAACATACTAAAACATTTTGCTTTGTCGTACATGTGCCAGCCACATTATCTCCTTTGCGACCTGAAAAACTACAACTGTCTCCTTCACTCTTCGCACTACATGCCTCAACGGCGTCTTTAGGCGGTCCTCCTCTTCCTTGACCCTGGCCACGTCCACCCTCTGAACCTTCATTCCCAGAAATCAATTGCGCAAAAACTGGCGTCAACAGCATCGAACACATAAGCAAAGCTAGTATTAACTTTATTTTCATATTTCTCTCCTATTTTTATTCCTAATATTACCTCTTCATTGCAATCATTCGCCTAGAGGTGGAGGTGGTGGTAGCATATCTTCAGGACCTCTTTGACCAATCTTATGACCCTTGCGATCACCATACCGCTCTCGCATTAAATCCTTTCCACCCCTCTTTTTTCCATTTTTTCTATGAAACTGCTTAAATTGCTCAGGAGTTAAGATCTCACGAAGCTGAAGAATACCCTCCAATCGATGATCTGCCATCTTATTATCAAGCACCTTCATCTGCGCATGAACGCTTTGAATTCTTGCTGCATCTATTACGTCTTTTTCAGTCTCAGTTTTAAATTCTTCTCGAAGATTTTTCATCGTCTCCCTGTATTCTTTTATTTGATCTCTATGTCCATTTCGATGATCTTCGAGTTTTTGAATTTGCTCTTCTGTCAATCCAAGCTCTTCTTGCATTCTTGCTTTCATATCTTCCTTCTTTTCTCGATGCTGTTCGATCATTTTTACTTCTTCTTCCGTCAACTTAACAGAGGTTTGCGCATAAGCAAGCCCAGAAAAACCTAAAATTCCAACAAGAGTAATAACCGTTAATGCTGTTCCCGTGTTTCTCATAATATTTTTTCCTTTCTTTTGTTAAATCGTTACTATCTACTTATTTAGATACTTGGAAACTGAAAAAGTTCCCTCTTTAAAGAAAATAACTCTCTAACGAAGTACCGTATCCTTCATAGCTATCATTTTCTTCAAGAAAGTATGCCAAATATTCTTCTTGAGAAAATGTTTCCACCTCTTCGCTTTCACTTTGATCCTGAATTAAAACTATCTGCTGAACCTGATTATTTTTTACCAACTGAACTTGTTGCCTACTGGAATTAACTGTCACAATTAACAAAAGAATTACTGCAAATGTACCTAATGCAAATGCAGGCTTTGGAGAGAATAAAATATCTTTTACTCTTTTTAAAAAACCTGACTCTTCTGCATAAGCATAAGCAGCTTCTTTTTCATCCTGAATTTCTTCTTGGATTTTCTCCCAAACAACACTTTCAGAAAGATAGTCTTTTTTAGAATTAACAAATGGTTCAACCACTGTTTCTTTAGCTGCGAAGAGGAATCTCTTACATTCACTACAAGAAGAAATATGCTTTTCCAAAACATCTTTCTGATCTTGAGACATTTCTCCATCTAAATAATCTGTAAGTATCCACTCCTGTATTTTCTTACAATTCATATGCTACCGCCTCTCTGCGAAGAACAATCATCGCCTCTCTTGCTCTTTTAATTCTTGTGCGAACTGTATTGATAGGAATTTTAAGCGTATTGGCTATTTCCTTATAACTTAATCCTTCTATACTTCTTAAAACAATACATGTTCTTTGTTCTAAATTTAAATGATTCAACAATCGCTGCACTAACTTTTCATTTGCTTGAAAATCTATCTTCTCTCGCGCATCTTTCTCTGGAGAAGCAATAGGATTCGCTTCATCATATTCGAACATACCTTTTCTCTCCTTACTTTTCTTTTGCACATATTTTAAGGCGCAATTGATCGTAACCCGATAAATCCATGTCTTAAGCAATGATTCCTGACGAAATGTATGTAGCTTTCTGTAAATCG
>CAZYOA010000022.1:0-19662 GCA_964648665.1 uncultured Planctomycetales bacterium
TGCGATAAAAAGATACTATCAAGAATTACCTCCGTTTTCACGAAGCTATGCTTGATTTAGAGGCAAATTACTCACGTGTTCCTCACCCGTTTGCCGCTATCTAGCGCCAGTCTTTTACCTTTGTGCAAGCACTCCAATAAAAGTCCAGCAAAGATCGCTCGACTTGCATGCCTAATCCACGCCGCCAGCGTTCACTCTGAGCCAGGATCAAACTCTCCAAAATAAACTTGGCTTAAATATATCTAAAGAACGAAAAAACAAAACTGTGACTTGCACAGAGCAACAAGAATACCAGAGAGATTTATGTTTGTCAAGTTTTTTTATTATATTTGTAAACTTATAAAAAAACAACACTTACGCGCCTAATGAAAAGATATTCCATGCTACTTTCTATGCTTTAGCAAGTAATAATTTTAAGGCGTTTTCCCTTAAAATAAGCTGCTTATCTTCGTTGGGTATCGACGAGGAATTAATCATCTGTATTGATGCCGACACATTTTGATTGGCCGGAGAATCACTCCCAAAAAGGATGTGGCCTGAATCTGAAATCTCAAGAGCACAAATTAAAGCTCCTAAAGATTTTGACCCGCTTGTATCAAAAAATAAATTTTTAAAATATTCACTTGGATTCTTTTGAATATCTTTAACAAAATTTCGCTTACGAAGCATCATATATGTATTGTCAAAACGTTCTTTTAGAAAAGGCACAACTCCCCCATAATGAGCAAAAATAAACTTAATATTTGGAAATTTAGTAAAGACATCACCCATCATCATTTTGCCCAAACAAATAGAGACATCCATCATGTACTCCAAAACAGGAGTCAACAGAGGATCTTTGACTTGAGCTTCTCCAATAGGATTAATAATTTGAGGATGAACATGAATAGGAATATTATTATCCTGACAAAATTGATAAATTGGGAAGAACACCTCATCATCTAAATATTTGCCATCATAACTTGAAGCTAAAGAAAGGATATTAATTTGAAGGTCACTTATACGCTTAAGCTCATCAAGAAATTTGCTAGGTTCGTCCATAGGCAAAATTCCAGCTGCAACAAAACGATCGGTGTGTTTTTTAACAACATCAGCAATTTGCTGATTATAAATCCGACAGACATTACCCCAGCCATTCATGTTCAAATGCGCATCTGTAGCAGGATAAAAAAGAAAGGCGCGCTCAATATTATTTTGATCCATGGTCTTAAGTTGACCATCAATATCAGACCAATGAACTTTAAAAAAAGCGGTATTTGCAGCAATCTCTGGCGGAATATAATGACTATGAAAATCAATAATTCCGGACATATTCGATACCTCTATAATATAAATTATCAGCGCTCAAGACTAAAGCATCAAGTTTTCTTTAAGTGCTTTCTCAACGTCTTCGATTGCTTTTTTTAATTCGCTAATAAGATGAATATTCATTGAAACGCCCTTTGACGTTGGAACCATTTCATCTGTTCCTTGTGTCATTGTCCACGTACGAATATCAACAAGATCGTTTCCTTTATACTCTCTTATCCCAACACGAATTTCTTGAAACTTATTTTTCTTGAAGGTCTTAACTGTTTTATCCACAGCGTCTCACCTCCTCTCTTTCTTTTACTATTTAGCCTGATCTTGACGATAATCGATCACAGGCTTTGTCCAGGGCGTCTGCTGATTAATAACAGCCAACTCCAAAGGACATGCATTAGCAGGAACAGAAAGCGCAAACATCACCATATCAACAACAGTTTCTGGTGACATTAAACGATCTTTTTGTTCTTGCGTGATATTATCTAATTTATCGGTTAATCCAGTATCAACAACGCCAGGCAAAATTGATGTAATTTTAATATTATGATCGCGCATCTCCCAAAACAAACCCTTTAAAAATGCACGCAAGCCTACTTTAAGCGAACTATAAGTTACAAATGTTTTTGGAATAGGATCACATAAAGTTGATCCCGAAACCATGTTGATAATTGATCCACTCTTTCGTTCAATCATTTGTTCAATAACAAGTCGAATCAAGCGAACATATCCTAAGTAGTTCGTATGAGCCAATCGCTCAATATCTTCTAAAGGCTGTTTTTCAAAAGGATATTGGCTAGAAACACCAGCATTGTTGACTAAAATATCAATTGAGCCAAATTCTTTATTAGCTGTATCAACAATTTTCTTAAGATCTTCTAACTTGCTAACATCAGCTGCAACGCCCAAAACTTTACTACCTGTTTTTTCTTTTATTTCTTTAACAGCTTCATCTAAAGTTGATTGTGTCCGTGCTGCAACAACAAGATTAGCTCCATTTTCTGCTAAACGCATTGCTACTGCTTTTCCAATACCTTTGCTTGCACCTGTGATAATTATATTTTTTTCCTTCAAATCCATCTTCTTATTTTCTCCTAAATCTATTTAATGTTCACATACTGCTTTTCGAACAAATAAAATTAATAAAAATATTAACGCTCCAATGCCTAAAAACGTAATGCTAAAACTTCGCTCAACAAACGGGGCTGTTGCCAAAAATCCTAATCCCCCAGATAAAAATCTTACCGATGAATTAAGACTAGCAACTTCTGCTCGATTCTCCTCAGGAAAATCAGTCAAAACAGTTGATGCACCATTGTGCCCAATGGTCCAGCCTATGGAAGTTGCACATAAGATAATTGCCAAAATCCAAATCGGATAATGCCCAACTAACAACATGGTCGAAACACTCAAAACTAATATTCCGACAAAACAAGCCATAAATCTTCCACGTTTATCAGAAACAAAACCACCCAAAATTTGTCCAACAAAACCAAAAATAGCCATTAATATAAAAAGCGAACTAATTGAAATCTGACTCAATCCATAATCATGACTTAAATATACGCCAAACCATTTATGCAATCCATGATAAAGAAAGCTTATAATAAATATATATATAAATATATTTCTTATCCTAATATTATATATAATATTAAGATAATTAATAGGACTTTCTTGCTTTCTATCTAAAATATCAGATTTCACTATAAATATAAGGAAACATGACAATAATCCTAATATAAAAGGTATGTAGAATAAAAATCGCCAATCTGCTACACCGCTTAAGAAAATACCAGCTATTGATGAAACAAAACTACACCCAAAAAACAATCCCACAAGCCGTCCACGTACATTTTTTTCAAACATTTTCCCTATAATAATCAAGCCTAAAGGAATAACACCAGATCCGGCAATTCCGCAAAGAATTCGAGCCGACAAAAAATGATCCATTGACGTAATTTGTGCGCAAAATAGACTTCCAATCGCATAAAGCCCAATCGAACAAGCCATAACAATACGAAATGAAAAATATCTCGCCAAGGGTGCATATAAAAGCGCACCAATACCATAAGGAATCATGTACGCAGGAATAACCTGCGAGACCAAAAAGACAGGAAGATTTAAATTCGTAGCGATTGAAGGAACAGCTGCAGCAATTGCCGCGACATTAAACGATATCGTAATACAGTTTAGACACAAAAGCGCATAAACAATTTTTCGAATATTAATTACTTACCTCTTTTTCGATAACTTCCTTGAAAATTTCTAAATTATGCTGTGAGTGCTCGTTAACAAAACCAACAATTTGCTCATCAGTAAATTTCTCAAACTTTGGATCCATTTCAAAATCTTGAATCCATGTCATTTGAATACCATCTTCAACCTTCGTATACAGCCAAATAATTTTCATATGCTTAAAAGGAAACGTTGGTTCATTTTTTTGTGCATAAGCAAAATTATGTTTTTTATAAAGAAGGCGAAAAGATGTCCAAGAATTACCATCTTTATCTGTTAAGCGAAACTCAATTCGATTTCCCTCTCGAGATAAAACCTCGGCACTGACATATTCATCACCAAAAAGTTCTGTCCAACGCTCAATTTGATTTGATGTGTCAAACACATCATCATACGGAGCATTAACAACAATACTATTAACTGTATGTCCCATTACTTCTCCTTGTTAAATGTCTTACACTGAAAACTTACTTCCCATCATGCTAACAAATTTTGTAACAGCGGCAGCTCTCTTATAAGCTCCAGGACTAATCGTAGCCTTTTTTTCTTCTAAATCTTTAAGCGCTGCAAGATATTCAGGCTCTTTAGATATCAATCCTTGAACATACTTATCTCTTTGCTCCTCGTCCATAAAATTCTCTCGAACAACTTCCAGTTCTCCAGAATCAAGAAAAAATCCACCACAAGCATAGCACTCATCAATTGTAACCATATTTGAAGATTTATAAAGATGTGCCACCATTGGCTGGCTGCATTTCGGGCAATTAATTTGGCCACGATTATCATCTTTATGTCGATTACTTTCAAGCGATTTTTGAAGAGCGTTACCTAAGCCCTCGTGTTTCTCATCTAATTTTTCTAACTCAAACCAATCAAACCAAATTCCTTGACATCCATTTTCACAAACATCAACCTTAATTCCACCAAAATCCTTCTCAACCATTTCAGTTTGACATGCAGGACAATTCATACTTCCTCCTTTTGTTTAAGGTTTTACAACTAAACAATTGCAACTGCTCGACACCATCCAGCGCCAGCGTCGAGAATCTTAACAGGCAGACAAGATATCTTAAAACCAAACGATTTTGGAATTGCACCCAAATTCGCCAATCTTTCCATATGGCAAAATTCTCTTTTCCGTCCTAAGAAATGTGATGGCCAAATTTTATCTTTTTTTCTCGTATCTAGAAATTCTTTAAACATCCCAAAACAAGGCTTATCTAATCCTAAGGTATCAACACCCATCATTTTAATTCCATGATCCAAAAGATATTCAACTGCTTCAGGTTCAACACCTAAGTATTCACTAATATATTCGGGCTTTCCAGAATTCTTATCTCCTCCAGTGTAAAACAAAACAATGTCCAAAGCTTTTAATGTGTATCCAATTTTCTTAAGCGCATCAATCACATCATCTCTACTAATTGTTTGAGGAAATTTCATATGTGTAAAATCTAAAACAACTCCATCAGAAAAACACCACTCCAAAGGAACATCATTAATTTTCTTAGCAGGTTTTCCTTCGCACAGACTTCCGTAATGATACGGCGCATCCACATGTGTTCCCATATGAACAGATGAATGAACAATTTCTAAACCCAACATCTCTCCGTCGGGAATCTCATCCGAACTAACAATTCTCTCACCTTTTTCAAAGCGTTCTTTACCACCAGGCTGCTTACCCATGACAACCCAATTAAAATGTTCAACACCTTCATGATGTGTAATGCGATCAATCTTTGCACCATGAGTTTCTTCTAACGTATCATCAATTGACAAACTTAAATCAATGATCATTACTCAACTCCCTTAGCCTTTATTAATCCAACAAGTTCGTTAAACGTTAGCGTCTTTTTAAACTCATTATTTAGAATATCCAAACTAAACGCTCTTTTTAGTGCAACTGTAATCTCAACCATCTCTGTAGAGTCAAGACCTAAGCAAATATCCATTTTTTCATCTGGCTTGATTTCTTCTGAACCAATTTCTAAAACATCTTTAAAAATCCCTTTGACTTTATCTTCTAAGCTCATTAAATTCCTCCTTAAAAAAATATTTAATTTGATTGATTCAAAATAGCCTGACCAACAGCCATAAACATTCTTGTTTTTTTCTTGCACCAATTTAAAAAATAATCAACACCCGTTTCTTGTGACCCTTGGATAGCGCAAGAATTCTCACCAGTGCTCACCTGAACATAACTATCCATATCCTCTAAATCTTGATTACTCAAAAACTTCAGATGCATTTCTAAAAAATACCAACCCACAAAACTCAATGCAATGATAATGATAATCATAAAGAAAATAAAAGCTTTAGATGACATAAATCTTATCCTTTCTTAAGAACCAATGCACAATTAATTCCACCACGCCCACGATTAATTACAAGAGCATGCTTAATTTCTTTTTCTTGAGCTTTATTCGCACAATAATCCAAATCACATTCTGGATCTAGATTATCAAGATTTATCGTCGGAGGAACAAGACTATGTTCCATGGCTAGTAAAGTTGTTGCCACATCTACAGCCCCACAAGCTCCCAGCATATTTCCAAAGATTGATTTTGGCGCAGAAACCGGAATCTTCTTTGCATATTCACCAAATGCTTTTTTAATACCAAGAGTTTCAGTCATATCGCTAATTTGCGTTCCAGCACCATCAGCGCAAATATAATCAATTTGATTTGGCTCAATTTGAGCATCTTCCAAAGCTTTTAAAATAGCACGCGATAATTCAACGCCATCTTTAGCTGGCTCAATATGATCAACACCATCAGTTGTTGTTCCATAACCAATAATATTTCCATAAACAGTTGCCCCCCGCTTTTTAACCCGCTCTTCAGTTTCAAGAATCAAAATACCCGCACCTTCAGCAATCGCCATTCCATCGCGTGTTTTATCAAAAGGACGATAAGCCGTCTCAGGCGTATCATTTCTCTGCGTTAAAACACCTGATGTATTACAACACAGCAATCCGTATGGAGATACCGGCGCTTCCATGCCTCCGGCTAAAATAAAATCATTCTTTCCATCATTTAAATTTTTTGCACCATAAGCAATCGCCATCAATGAACTTGCTCGATCAGAAACAATCGTCTTTGAATATCCCTTAATTTGATAATGAATCGAAATTTGTCCTTGTGGTGCTGCCGGAAACCAAGCTGATGCCATAAATGGACTGACTCCCTCACGTCCTTCCAAATACATGTCGCGAAGTTGAGTCTCAGCATAAAGCCAACCACCAATAGCATTGCCAGCAAAAATACCAGCACGTTTCAAATTTTCTTTAGACATATCAATTCCCGCATCCTTGATCGAAATTTCTGAAGCCACAAGGGCCATATGCGAAAACAAATCAATCTTCTTTAAGAGACGTGACGAAACATTGCTATAAGCATCTAATTCATGAACCTGTCCTGCCACATGAGACGGATAGCGTGAAGATTCAAATCGTTCAATCGTTTTAACAGCAGACCGACCCGATTTGATATTAGCCCAAAATTTTCTTTTATCAATACCGCTTGGCGTAACAATGCCAAGACCTGTAATAGAAATTTTCTTCATTGATCAACTTCCCTTTCATTTATTCAGAATATCTTTTTAATACCATTGCCGAATGAACACCTGAAAATCCACTAGATATTTTTAGCATACAATCAACTTTCTTTTCACGTGCCACATTGGCAACATAATCTAAATCACAATCTGGATCAGGCGTTGTTTGATTAATTGTCGGAGGTAATATATTTCGCTCAAAAATAAGTGCGCCAATAGCTAACTCAATTCCGTTGGCTCCTGCCAAAGGATGACCGATCATAGACTTTAAAGAACTAATCGGAATCTTATAGGCCTGATTACCTAAAGCCATTTTATAAGCATTTGTTTCAAAAACATCATTTTGTCGGGTTGATGAACCATGCGCATTAATATAATCAATTTCTTCTGGCTTAATATTTGCATCTTCCATCGCTAAACAAATACAATCTTTCATAGGTTCCCCATCAGACGGCAAATCAGTCATATGATAAGCATTACATGTCGTTCCAAAACCAGTTACTTCGCAATAAATTCTAGCACCCCGTGCCTTAGCATGCTCAAGTTCTTCTAAAACAAGAATTCCGCATCCCTCTGAAATAACAAATCCATTTCGCTCGTTATCAAATGGTCGCGATGCTTTTTCCGGCTCATGATTACGTGTTGCTAAAACATTAACAACATCAAATGCTCCAAATGTAATTGGTGTAATTGGAGCTTCACTTGCTCCTGTAATCATAACATCAGCATCTCCATCTCGAATCGCCTCAAATGAAAAACCTACAGAATCCGTTCCGGCTGTGCATCCAGTTGAAATTGTATTACAAATTCCTTTAAGTCCATACTTTCCAGTAATTTCGCTCGACGGAGTATTAAACATAGCCGCATCATAAAGATCAGGTCGCACCTTTTGAGGGTCAATCGCATTTTTTCCACTATCTGTAACAAGAGCAAATTCTTCTTCCATATATTTTGTTCCGCAAATCGCATTAGCCAAGGAAACTCCAGCGCGCTCCTTATTAATCTCATTTAAATTTATTTTTGAATCCTCTAATGCCATGCGTGCGCCAACAACAGCAAATTGAACATATCGATCCATACGAAGAGCCTCGTCATGCGTTAAACCTTCTTTAAGAGGATCAAAATCTCTTACTTGAGCTGCAATCTGTGTCATAAACATAGAAACATCAAATTCCGTAACACGCTTAATGCCAGAAACTCCATTGATCATTCCATTCCAGCAAGCTTCATTGCCAACTCCATTTGGCGCAATAACGCCAACCCCTGTAACTACAACTCGTCTTGTCATCTTGTGTTTACCTCGTTTTATAAATTAAATTCTTTTTTAACTTCATCTACAGTAAAAAACTTACCCGTCTGTTCAACAGTATTGACTAAATCAACAATTCTACGATTTAATGGCGCCCGAATTCCAATTTGTTTCGACAAAACATCAACTTCACCATTAATAAAGTCAATTTCACTTTTTCTTTTTCGCATAATACTTTGTAAAATCGATCCATATAAAGGCTCTTTGCTTAATCCTGTTAAAGTTTTATTAATAATCGTTGCCGCTTGATCCTCTGGCATCTTAGCGAGTCCTTCAATTCGATCAACAGGAAAATCAGGCAATGACACCAAGTCAATCTTTGCCCTACGCACAATATTAAGCCCCTCTTTTAAAATCTGAATGCTTAAACGACATAAATCCAAATTGCTAAATGTTTCTTGCATGGATTTTCCAACGAGCGCAGGAATGCAATTATTAAAGTTAATCAGCAGCTTCAGCCATTTCATGCCAACAATGTCATCAGTCACAATTACTGAAAATGCCTTTGCCAACACCTTAGATATATCTTCAACAATCATATCATTTGACGTAAAGGGCTTGCCTATAATCCAATTTCCTTCAAAATTAAAAACAATCTCTGCCTCTTTAATATATGTAGCTCCAAACATAACAATGCTTGATATCACTTTTGTTTTATCGATGTGTCCGCTAATAATATTATCAGCCTGAACTCCATTTTGAGTTGTCAGAATAATGCTATGCTCTAAGAAATCATAATTTGAACAACAAGCATCAGAAATATCCTGAGTCTTCGTCGCAAAAATAACTAGAGGAAATTCTTCTCTTAATCGTGTATCAACATTAATCTGAAAAGTCTCTTCGCCTCGCACACCAGAAACCTTAAGGCCGTGATTTTTAATAGCCTCAATTTGGCTATCACGACCAATCAAAGTAACTTCAGCGCCAGATTTGTGTAAATACGCGCCTACGTTTGAACCAATCGCGCCTGCGCCAATAACAGCAATCCTCATCTACTTTTATCCTTTATGATTTCCCGTTAAGCTTCTATGATCAAGCCCAACCTCGTCCATTAAACGAATCATAAGACTATAAAACGCTTTTGGAACCTCGCTTAAAAACGCTGAAACAACATCAATTTCTTCAATCAGAGATGCTTTTCTCTCTTGAGCATTTTCTTCAGCCTTTTGTGGCACAACCTGATTAATAATTTCTCGATGAAACAAAGGAATTTTTGAAATCATTTCATCGTATTTCTTTTGTGTCAACGTTTCCCATTGCATAAAAATAAACTCCTTTAAATGAGCGCATAATTTACAAAATTAAAAAAGCGTAATTATCTGCGCGAATTTACCCTGAAAATAAAACTTTCAAGGCTGCCTCGCTTTCGCTCAGCTAGTCCCAAGATATTTTTACCGAAGGGTTTCCTTTAATTATTGTCTAACCCGCGAATAATCGGAATACCGTTATCTCCTGACGGAATATAAACAGTTGTATGATTTGGACTCTCTGCCATTTTTTTCTGAGCTTGTATAGCCTCAAGTTGCAAATATTCCGGAGTCAACGTTCTGTTAATAATCTCTTGGGCTTCGGCGATTCCCTTGGCCTCAATAACGCGGCGTTCGGCTTCTTTCATTTCCTTGGTTAAAACAAATTTCATTTGCTCTGATTCTTGTTCAAACTTAAGCTTCAACTCAATGGCATCAGCTACCGTCGTTGGAAGTTTAATTGATCGCAAAAGAACTTTTTCTAAAATAATCCCTCGATCTTCTAACATAGTCTTTAGCTCTGCAGAAATTTTCGCTGCAATTTCTTCTCGTCCAGAAGTGTATAATGCCTTTGCTTCATATCCAGCACTCGCACCTCGACAAGCTGAACGAAATTGAGGAACAACAATAACATTGCGATAGTTCGAACCAACATCTTTATAGATATCGCTTGCCATTTCAGGATTCAAACTATAAAGAATAGAAACATCCAAGTTAATAGACAGTCCTTCTTTTGAAGGAACTGGCATAGTCTCTGTAACCTCTTGTGTTTTAATATTCATAATCACAAGATTTGCTAATGGATTAACAAGTTGTAATCCTGATTTTCTCTCTGTTTCTGATACTTTTCCAAAGATATCATAAACACCAACTGTTCCTGCTGGAACAATTTTAACGCTGCGCATCAATACAACTAAGCCAATCACCGCAATAACAGCTAATACCATTAAAACTTTAGATTTCATAAACGACTCTCCGTATTCTTGTAGATCTATTCCTGATAGATCAATAGTTGTTTTCTTTCGTTTTTTAGGCCCACCTGATGCCAGTGAAATAAAAATAATCACAATAATTACAAAAAACAAAAAATTAAACATTCAATCCTCCTTAAGAATAAAATTTAAACTTTATTTTTTTAAGCTTGTCCCGAAGAAGCTTTTTCAAACTTTGCGATATTATTCATAAAATCTTTAACACAAAGTTTTACCAAATCATCATATTCACTTTCCATAATTCGATGAATACGCTCTGGTTTTGAATAAAATTCACGCATACACCATCCGCCTAATCGTCCAACATCTTCTATCGTTAAATGTTTTGTCGGAACAACTGGATGATGAAAATCCCATTTTTTGAGATCAATGTTTTCCGGATCAATCCATCCATTTTCAATCGCCTTACTCCAAGGCTGAGACCCAGGAACAGGAATCGCATAATCAAGCGCTAGAATATCTGGATCAATACTTTCCGCAACCTCCAAACGTTTTTTAATCGCAGCATCGTCGTCATCTTCAAGCCCAATTAAAACTGTTCCGATGGTAGCAACATTATTTTCACGAAAAGTAGAAACAGTATTTTTAATTTGTGCGATGGTAACTCCTTTTCCCAATCGCTTTAACTCTTCATCAGAGGATACTTCAATACCAACTAATCCCATGAAGAATCCAGCCTCGGCCATCAAAGGAACAAGATCCAATTGATTAGCCCAATCATCCGCGCGACCAAGGCAAATCCATTTAATTCCATTACCACGTTTAATTTTCTCCTCACAAAATTCTTTAACCTTATCTCGATCCACATTAAAAGCATCATCCTGAATAACAACAACCTTAACACCGTATGTCTTTTCAAGAAGATCAAATTCATTACAAATGCGTTGAGCTGAGAAACCACGCCAAGAAACAAAATCTGTTTTACTAAAACGAGGATCGTACATACTCCACTCATAACAAAAACTACATCCCCCGGGACATCCGCGCGAAGTCATCAACTCACAAAAAGGCTTCCAATAGGTGTGTCCTACATATTTATCCATAGGAAATAAATCATATGCTGGCATCGGAAGAACATTGATATCAGGAATAAGCCCGCGATGCGGCCCGATATTAACGATTCCGTCATCATCTCTTGAAACAAGCCCGTCGATATCTTTAAACTCTTTTTTCTTATCCTTTAGATTATTAATCAAATCTTCAAGCGTTAACTCACCTTCCCCAACCATAATAAAATCAATCAAAGGGTTATTTTTCATTTCTTGAGCATAAAACGCAGAATACCAAAGTCCTCCAACAGCAGTCTTTATTTCTGGTACTGCTTTCTTAATCAATCTAGCACTTTCATTAAAATGCCAAATAATCGCAAGGCCTCCGCTAGAATGAAGCATATCTCCCATCACAACTACATCTGGACTGATTTTTTTAACTTCCTCGACCATCTGGTCATAACTTAAATCAAGCGCTTTGCAATCTAATACGATAGGCTCAGCTATTTTTTTTGACCGAATATATGCTGCTAATTGCGCATAATATTGATTCGGTGCTTTATGATCACCATGAGTGACCCATCCTGCAATTGGTGGTGTTAAAAATAAAACTTTCATCTGTTTCTCCTTCAATAAGCACCTGGCTTACAAAAGCTTTCGCTTCCGTTAAGTCAACCTGCACGAATTAATCCCGTGAAATGGCGACCTAACCACTGAATCGGGAATACATTTTCTTTAAAAATTTAATAACCGCTGTCATCACAAATATCAATGCCGTTTTAGGGCTTTTTAGTCAAAACCAACTGGCTGCAAGCGACTTTCCGCCAGGCGTTGCATCTCGACAAACATGCTTAACTTGGCAATATTCTAAAAGGCCTGCAAGACCTAGTTCTCGTCCAAAACCACTTTGCTTATATCCGCCAAAAGGCGCCTCATTATAAAACCCGCCATAAGTATTAATCCAAACTGTGCCACAGCGCAATTTCTTTGAAACACGTTCAGATTTTTCTTTATCTTTCGTCCAGATCATCGCCGCTAAACCATACTTACTATCATTAGCAATCTCGATCGCCTGCTCTTCTGAAGAAAATTTTATAACACTTAAAACCGGTCCAAAAATTTCTTCTTGTGCAATCGTCATTGAATTTTCAACATCCACAAAAATAGTTGGCTCTAAAAATGCTCCTTTTTCTGGTTTAACCCTTCCACCACAGATAAGAGTTGCTCCTTCTTTTTTTCCCTGCTCAATAAATTTCAAAACAGAATCCCTGTGCGATTGACTCACCAAAGGTCCAAATTCTGTTGCATAATCAGTCGCATCGCCAATCTTAAGAGAACTTGCTTTGACTTTTAATTTCTCAACAAACTCATCATAAATCTTATCTTCCAAAAGAAGCCTTGATCCTGCGGTGCACATTTGCCCTTGATTCATAAAAATGGCAGACATCGCGCCACCTACAGCCGCATCCGTATCGCAATCATCAAAAACAATATTAGGAGATTTTCCGCCGAGCTCAAGACACAATCTTTTTGTATTTGAAGAAGCCGCCTGCATAACTTTTTGCCCTGTCCCCGTTCCACCTGTAAATGTGATCATATCAATATCTTTTGATTCTGTTATCGCAGATCCTACTTCACTCGAACCAGTAACAACGTTCAAAACACCTTTTGGCAAAACATCTTGAATAATTTCAATTAATCGCATCACCGCAACACTGGCAACACTAGACGGTTTATAGACGACACTGTTTCCTGTTATTAAAGCAGGGGCCACTTTCCAACCAAAAAATATTAACGGATAATTCCATGCCGCAATCGCACCCACAACCCCGATGGGTTCAAGGCACACCTTACTGTCAACTGGCGCATTAATACTAAGAGCACGATCTTGCAATCCCTTTTCAATTGTTCCGAAATATTCAAATGTATCAGCAAGACTTGGCACATCAATAAAAGTCGTATGTTTAATAGTTTTGCCACACGTTTTACTTTCAAGCTCAGCAAGTTCTTTAGCATTTTGCCGAACAAGCTTTGCGATTCTAGCAAGACATTTTCCACGTTCTTTGATATTTAGATTTGCCCAAACACCTGACTCAAAAGATTTCTTAGCCGCATCAATTGCTTTTTCTGTGTCCTCTTTATCAGCTTTTGAAATTTTTGCAAATACTTCATCTGTCGACGGATTAACACAATCAATAAATTGATTCTTATTTGGCGTTATCCAAAGTCCATCAACAAAAATCTGAAATTCTTTTTTGTCACTCATTATTCAACCCCTACTTTTTGCCATAACTCAAAAAGCCGCGAACACGGTGCATACCATTTAGAAATCTTTGCAAAATCACCTTTTAAATTCATTTTCTTCTGTGTTGTGGCAACAAACGGATCAATCTCTCGAGCAAAAACAGCACGCCATACTTTTTCTGGTGCTGAAACCACAAATTCAGCATCATCATTTTCCTTAACATCAACAATCTTCCCATCTTCAAATTGAAAACTATAAGCAACACCATTTTCATCAAGCTTTACAGCTAATCCCATTGTCATCTGACTATTTCTTCCAAGCTCAGATAATTTTTGATCCTCATTAACAAGACGAACAATTTCATCAATTTGTGCACGAGAAAATAACTTAAATTTCTTAGGACCAGAAACTTCTTCAACTTTTACTTGTTTTGTTTCGCTTCCTTGAGCTTGATAAATTCTACTAACAGCGTCCATCTTTACAGATTCCTCAAGACATTGTGTCAAGAGAAAACAATCAAAAAGATTTTTTCCCATTGCCAAAGATCCGTGAGATTTAAGCATCATAATATTATTACTCTTTAGCGCCTCAATAACTGGCGCAACATCTATTACTGTTGGCGTTGTCTGATCAACAGCTTTTATATCTCCCAAATAAAGTCTTGATTCAAACGTAATAGGCTTTAACATTTCGTTAGCACTAAAATATCCACTCGCATATGTCAAATGTGTATGAATAATTGCTTTTGTTTCAAAAAAAGATTTATAAATTTCTCGATGCATCAAATTCTCTGATGATGCCTCTCCACTACCAATCACCTTCCCATCAAGATCAACCTCAACAATATCTTTTTCCTCTAACCTTCCTAAACAAGTGCCTCGTCCTGTCAAAAGAAAACTTTTATCATCAACGCGAAGACTAATATTACCATTTAAACCAGATGCCAAATCTTTATCCCAAAGCAATTTCCCAATCTCAATAATTTCTTTTTTTAATTTGTTCATGAATAAATCTCCTTTATATATTTTCTAGGGACATCTTCTAGCAAAGGAACAAACCCATCAATACCTTTAGCAGCTATTCTTTTGCCGTCAAAAGAAAAAATCTCCTTTGGATTAGCTATATATTTCTTTCTTTTCCCAGACGGAAAAACTCTCAGAGAAACTTTATGCCGCTTGGCCATAACTCCCAAAATAAGACTTCCGATTTTACACAAAACATTCTTTTTGCTTGTCTCTTGATAAGAAACCCAAACTTCTTTGACCAAATCTTTATAAAATAAAAATCCAGCCATATTATCCGCAATTAAAATAGGCGTAATTTTATGCTTTAATAATTTTGCACACATTTCTTTAGCGCCATCCAAGTACGGTCGCCCTTCCAGAATAAAAACTTTTTTAACTTTTCTTTTTCTTAAAATCTCAAAAAAAGAATCTTTAAAAACACCATTTAACAGAATAACTGAATTTTTCTTTTTAATTAACATTAATTGCAATCGCTTTGGTTATAAATTTATGAGGAATAACATCAAACCCTGGATAAAAGCCCTTAACACCCTTAGGCACAAAACGCTTTCCTTTAACTTTAAGAATTTCATTCTCATCTCTAATCTCGATCGGAATATCTTTGCCTTGCTTTACCTTATTTGATGGTTGCGTTAAAACGTAAAATGGAACATCAAATTCATCAGCCGCAATCGCAATCTGCAAAGTTCCAATTTTATTAGCAAAATCACCATTCGCGCACGATCGATCAGACCCGACAACAACGGCATCAACCATCTTATCTCTCAAAAGCGTCGCAACAGCATTATCTGCAACCAGCGTCACAGAAACTCCTGCTTTTTTTAATTCCCAAGCTGTTAATCGAGATCCTTGAAAATATGGACGTGTTTCCGTTGCAAAGAATCCAATATCTTTTCCTTGAGCTTTACAGATCTGCGCAGCCATCGCAAGCTCGCCTGAAACATTGCAATGCGTCAGAATATTCTTATATTTTTTTATTGTATCCGCAAGTTTTTCAACGCGCTCAAGACGACGGCCGCGTATGCCAAGCAAGAATCCTTCAATATTCCTATTTAAATAAACCCTAAGATCTAAATTCCCTTTTTGTGCTTTTTGAGCCCAACCTAAAACCATGCCGGTCACTTCAGAAAAAGGAAATGTAGGACGACTTTTATTAAGAGCCTCTGCCGCACTAAGTAATTTTTTTAAAAGCACTTTGTCTGTTTTAATTTTCTTATCTTTTAAAACAATTAAAAACGTGCTTAAAACTACCAAAAACTGCCCAAACGCTCGCGTCTTCATATCTTTAATAACCTTCACAGCTTGCGCAGGCGTTTTAACTTCAATATATTTTAATTTCTCTGGAATTAGCGTCTCATCAAGAACAAATAAAATGTCCTTCTTAAAATACGCCGGCCAAAACAATGGAGATTCTTTCACTTATTTTCCTTCGAATTTCTTGATTAAATTTAAAACAATAGAAATCATTGATCCTTCAGCCATGTAATAATTTGGATCCATAAATCCCATTTCGCCAGAAATAACATCATCACTAACCGCCAAAATAACAGCTGCCTTAATGCCATGCAATTGAGCTAAAGTTAAAAATGTCGAGCTAACCATATCGACCGCTACGCAACCCTCTTTAACAGCCTTTCCCACATGCTCCCTAGTTTCACGTAAAATTGCATCTGTAGACCAAACTTTGCCTTTATGCACATTTTGTCCGGACGCTTGAGCAACATCAATAAGATCTTTTGTTAGCTCCTCATTGGCAAGTGTTTTAAAATCATGATCAACATAATATGGGGTCACGCCATCACCTCTTAAAGAGCTGTCAGCGACGACCAAATCGCCAATCTTGATATTCTCGCTTAATGATCCACAACTTCCAATACGAATCATATATTCTGGCTTTGCATTACACAAAAGCTCTGTTGTGATAGCCGTATCTGCGGAAAACCGTCCACCGTTAACAACGGTCACTCTTGCTCCGTCAAAATCTCCAGTGTACATCGAATATTCCATAAATGTAAAATTCTTAACTGGATTTTCAATCTTTTTCAAAAGATTATCAAGTCTCTCTTTTGGACCAGGAACAATCGCATATTTACCAATATCTTCAGGTCTTAGCTGAACCATGCCCATCAGATCTTGTCCTGTCATATGAATATCTTTTTTCATTTCAGCCATTATTCAATTCCTTTCCGTAATGTTTCTTTATCAGCTTTTCCAGTTCTATTTTTTGGAAGCTCTTTTAATATTTCAATTTCTTGCGGCACTTTAAAATTTGCCAAATGATCTTTAGCAAAGAATTTCAAGCTCTCTGATGTTTCGCTTGAACCTTCTTTTAAAACAATAAATGCTTTAACAGCTTCACCTCTAAGCTTGTCAGGCACACCTATAACAGCAACCTCACAAACAGCCTCATGCTTATACAAAGCCGTCTCGATTTCAGGGGCATAAACAATTTGCCCTGCAACTTTAATCATTTCTTTTTTTCGACCAACAATATATAAGTAACCCTCGTCATCAAATCTTCCCAAATCACCTGTATGAAACCAATCATTCCAAATAAGACTTTTAGTAAGCTCTGGATCTTTATAATAACCATCCATCACAACCCAACCACGAATCACAATCTCGCCAATTTCTCCTTGAGCAAGTTCTTTTTCCTCTTCATCAAAAATCTTAATTTCACAATGTGGAGCAACTTTTCCAATACTTTCAATCTTATCGCTACCTAAAGGTGTTACCGTATTTGGCGGGCACGTTTCTGTCATTCCCCAACCATTCAAAAGGCACGCATTTGGACAATGCGTCTTAAACAAGCGCATCATCTCAGGTGAGCTCGGCGCACCAAAAACCACCATCCATCGAATCGACGACAAATCAAATTTATCAATATTCTTTAAAGTTAAAATCGCCATATACATCGCAGGCACAATATGAAAACACGTAACTTTATATTCTTGAATATTTTTTAGAAATCCTATCGGATTAAAACGATCCATCAAGACAAGTGAAATGCCAAATAAAATGCAATTCTGAACATAAATAAGCCCTGCGATATGACTCAAAGGAATCGGACAAAGTTTAATATCTCGATCCGTTAAATCAACAAAATGATGCATCGCCTCTGGAGACCCGTCGAGATGCTTGTAATTAAGCACAACACCTTTCGGCTTTCCAGTTGTTCCAGAAGTATACATAATAAGAGAAGTATCTTTTTCATTAATTTCAATTTCATCAATTTCATCATTTGCCTGCAACAAAAGTTCTGAAAAATTAAAAGCATCTGGATCACTCTCAAAACAACTGATGCCTTTCTTAAGCGTAGGAACAACTTCTTTAAACGCCTTAAAAGAAATGTCTTCTTTGGGTTTAAAAATAAGAATTTTAGTTTCTGAATGAGACAAACAAGATACAATTTCCTCGGTCTTCAACATGTAATCTAACGGAACACCAACAGCGCCTAAGCAAAATATAGCCAAATAGCTGTAAACATATTCGGGACTATTCGGAAGATAGATGCCAACTTTGTCTCCCCTAGAAATACCTTGAGCTTTAAGCACATTAACTAGCTTGAAAACATTAGATTTAAGATCAGAAAAGGAAATCTTCTGCTCTTTAAACATAATTGCTGACTTGCCCTTGTAAGCTTCTGCTTGTTTATTTAAAATTTCATAAACATTCATTTTTTCCTCCTAAAATAATAGAGAATAAGACGTTACATTCCTGCAATAAAATAATATTGCTCAATAAGTAGTAAAATTTTACTAGTTAGATTTTAATAGAAAATAAAAGTATGTCAAGAAAATATTATATAAATACATGTCTTTATTTATATATGTATGTACGCTAAGAATTCAAAAAAGGGCCGCCATGCTTTCCGCATGGCGGCCCACAGAATTACCCTCCTTTTTTATTCATTTGCTGATTAATTATTTAAACAATATTCCTTTCATTTACGCTTCAGTCTTAACCTGTCTATAAACCCAGGATAGCTTAGGGCGTCCCAAAACTTACATATCTTAGCTTAATATAATTATTTCTACTCTACCATTTTTGTATAAAACCCAGCATTAACCTATAAACGAGTCTACAATCACCAGGTTATACCATCGGAAATGCTACCCACCACCTCACTAACCCATGAAACGTTTACTGTGCATTATAATTATCGGGACTATTTAGCGGTTCTGTGACCTCCATATAAATTCTCTCACTTGGACTAAACGTATACCCTTCCTTTACCGCATAAATTTTAGCACCATGAATATTGTCATTCGGCCACCCCTTTGGAACTCTAAAATCATACCAGCCATCGCTTCCACCGCTTCCGGTACTTGTTGTAACCCGGTGTCTGGTGCCAAAATTATTAATGCTAGGATCCCACATCTTCTGATAAATAGAAACCCCGTTTAGTCCTACCCCCTCCTCATTAAATACATGTCCATGAATCCTACACGGAGTGCCGCCAAACGAATCTTGATTAACATGATTGCTTTTAAGATCCCAATATTCTCGAGAAAAAGGCTTAAAAACATGACCCGTCTTATGAAAGGATACATAATTGCCCCAGTGCGCCGGCTTTTCAAATGAATACATTCCGTCTGGGCCTGTCGTAGCAAGAAGATCTCCCATACCTCCTTTAATCTGCACACCAGACAAAGGCTGATTGCCTATAGCTATCACCCTTCCAGAAATCATATACGTTATTAGCACCGCCTCTCCGACAAAATTCTGCACAATATCATCACCATTAGGATTGCTGAATG
>CAZYOA010000023.1:0-17854 GCA_964648665.1 uncultured Planctomycetales bacterium
CTACTTGTGAGAATTGGTGCGAACTTTTATACGAGCTTCTTAAAGACAAGATGCCAATTAAGAAAATTACTTTTCGTTCGTCTTCTATGAACGCAGCATCGAAAGTGTTTAAGTAAAAAAAGACCATAGTTCTGATTTTGACCCTTCTTGGGGAAGGTAGGGCTTGAATTGTTGTAATTCTTTTGCCTCATTTGAATACAACCAAGTTCTAAACTTTTTCAAAAAGTTGCAAAACTCGTTCACTTGGGGGAGTTAGTTTGCAAGTCGTTGTAAGGTGAATCCTTGCAACGGCTTTTTGTTTAGGGTAGAATGTTTCGAATAGAAATTTATTATTTAAACCTTAAAGAGAGGAGCTTTCAATGGCTACTTATGAATGTTCAAAATGTGGAATGGGTGTAAATGCGACTTGTGCAAAATGTGATGCACCGCTAGTTGATGATAGTGTAACTCTTGATGATGGAACAGTTGTGCAAGTATCAAAATGTCCAAATGGTCATGGTAAGATTAAATCACCGATGTGTTGTGGTGAAGATATGAGCTGTAAAATTTAAAATATTTAGGAAGGCAGTATCGTAACTCGTTTGAAGGCGAGTTCCTAAAACTTCAAAAAAGGCGTGAAAATGAATAAAGATGCAATAAATCTTTTTATGCAGGCTGCTATTGATGAGGCGAAGAAAGGAATGCAAGAGGGAGGCATTCCAATCGGCTCTGTTATTGTTTATAAAAATCAGATTATTGGAAGAGGACATAATTGTCGAGTTCAAAAAGGAAGCGTTGTTTTTCATGGCGAAATGAATGCTCTTGAAAATGCTGGACGGCAAAAGGCAAGCGTTTATCGGCAATGTGTTCTTTATACAACATTGTCTCCTTGTCCCATGTGCGCTGGAGCAATAAGGTTGTATGAAATTCCAAAAGTTGTTATTGGGGAAAATCAGACATTTATGGGAGATGAGGAAATATTAAGAAATAGTGGCGTGGAGTTAGAGGTTTATCAAGATGAAACGTGTATTTTTTTGATGAAGGAATTTATTGAAAAAAATCCTAATTTATGGAATGAGGATATTGGAATCTAGATTTCAAATGTACATATTCGCTTTTTACCTTAAGTTGTTAATAATCAAGCAGTTAAACTAATTTCGTACAAAACTTTACTTTTTATCTTAGTCATGATATAAATATTCTTATTATTATTAAAGATAGGTGTTATGATTAAATTTAAACGATTTTTTATTCTCTCGGGTATCCTTCAAATTCTGCTGTTTTTTTCTATTTTTGAATCACAAAAAATTTTTTCATTAGAAATTATTGATCTTAATTTTTCATTTATTTTGCGATCTTGTGTACTATTGGCTAACGTTGTGGTTCTTAATTCTATTTTTTATTTTTTATATTCTAGAAAAATTTTAAATATAAACAAAATTGTTAAGTATTGCATTATTGCAGTATATAGTTTTTTAATGATCTTTTATCTCTTGGAAGGCTTTTTTACTTTTTATCCAAAATCGCACTCTACTGGCAATACAGCTCTTTCAAATGTTTCTTGGTCTAAATATTATGGATATCCAAAAAATGAATATAATTTTAGAGGAAGCCCAATTGGAGATCTGACTGGAAAAAAGAAGATTTATGTTATTGGTGATTCATATACGTGCGGGTGGGGGATAAATGATGCAGATGATCGGTATCCGGAGATTTTAGAAGAAAAATTAGGAGGCGATTATCGTGTAATTAACATGGGTGTGCCAGGTTTTAGTATTAAAGAAAAATTGTATGTATTACACGAATTTATTGATGTTTATCCCATGGAAAAGCCTGAGCTTATTATTTTGCAATATCTTGTTAATGATATTATTGATCCATCTGTCGAGTCAAATTTGGAGACTTATCCAATCCCAAATATTATTAGTAAATATTTTGTAATGAATTCTTTCTTATTTAATTATATTTATTGGTCATCTCCGCGTTCGTTCAATGATGACTATACTGATTATTTGATAAGCTCGCATTGGCAAGAAAACTTTTGGATCGAAAAGCATTTACATTATCTCGTTGGATTCGTGCAACTTTGTAAGGAAAAAGAAATTCCCCTTATCGTCGTTGGATTCCCATTTTTAAATAGTGTTGACAAAACATGCCCGATTGTATCTTCGGTAGGGCAAATTTTTTCTAATTTTGATACCGAGTTTATAAATACGTGTGAATTTATACAAGGAATTCCCAAAGAGAAGCTCGAGGTTCATTGCAATGATAATCATCCAAGCATTTATTTGCATCGGCTAATAGCTTCAAAACTTTACGAGAGAATCAAGCAATCTAATTTTTAGGATTTATGATATGAAATATTCAAAAAAGATTATCTTTTTATCAATCGTTTCACTGTTTTTATTTGTTGGAATATTTGAATCAACTCGACTCTTTAGTGTGTCGCGTATTGGATTTAATTTTCCTTTAATTTTACACTTGGTAGTTCTTTTTTTAAGTTTCTTAAGCCTAGGCGCTTTATTTTATTTTTCTTGCATAAAGAATGAAAATTTATCTGAGCTTGCAAAGGGCATCTCTTCAGGCGTATATTCTATTCTTGTATTTTTTATTTTTTTAGAAGCTTTTTTTATTTTTTATCCTAAAACTCATTCTGGTGGGAATATCGCATTATCGAATATTTCTTGGAGCAGTTATTATAATAGTTCTAAGAATGAATATGATTTTAGAGGCAGACCGATTGGAGATTTAAAACGAAAGAAAAAAGTATACGTGATAGGAGATTCTTTTACGGCCGGATGGGGTATTAAAAATATTAAGAATAGATATTCTGATCTTTTGGAAAAAGAGTTGGGAAGTGATTATCGAGTTATCAATATGGGGGTTTGTGGATATGGAACAAAAAATGAGTTATATGTTCTGGATCAGTTTCTTAATGTATCTAAAATGAAAAAGCCAGATCTTATTGTTTGGCAATATTATTTTAATGATATTTTAAGTGCAGGATATCCAACTCCAGATGGAGAAATCGATCCTTATCCGAAGGAATTTTCAACAGTAAAATATTTTGTTGAAAATTCATTTTTTTTAAATTTTGTGTATTGGCTTTTTCCTAAGGAATACAACCAAGATTCTGTTGAGTATTATCTAGATAATTATTTTAAAAAAGAAAGAGAATTTAAGAATCACCTTATTGACTTGCTAGGCGTTGTACGCTTATGTAAAGAAAAGCAAATACCTATTGTTTTTGTTATGTTTCCTTATTTAAATGATTTGAATCGAACGTGTCCTCCGACAACTTTTATTTCAGAAGCCTTGAGAGGCGCAGGAGCTGAAGTTGTTAATATGTGTGATTCTGTATCAGATATTGACTTAATGGATCGAATCGTTAATTGTAATGATGCTCATCCAAGTGTTCGCATACATAAGTTGACGGCAGGCATACTTTATCGCTTAATAAAAGAGAAGAATTCTTTAAACTAATTACATGACAAAACCAATCTATATTCTTGGCATATCAGCTTTTTATCATGACAGCGCAGCGGCTTTGGTTAAAGACGGAGAGATTTTTGCCGCCGCCCAAGAAGAACGATTTACAAGAAAAAAGCACGACCCATCCTTCCCTAAAAACGCTATTTCCTTTTGCTTGAATCAAGCAGGTATCACTGTTAAAGATTTATCTTTTGTTGGTTTTTATGAAAAACCTTTCTTGAAATTTGAGCGAATCCTTTTTACATATCTTTCTTATGCGCCATTTGGCATATTTTCTTTTCTTAAAGCGTTACCTTTATGGCTTAACAAGAAGCTGTTTACGAAAGATTTAATCAAGAAAGAGCTAGGTTATAGTGGGGATATTGTTTTTGCTCAACATCATCAGTCGCATGGAGCTTCGGCTTTTTTCCCATCACCATTTAAGAAAGCAGCAATCTTAACTATGGATGGTGTTGGAGAGTGGACAACTTCAAGTTTTGGTGTTGGAGATGGCAATAAGATTAAAATGTTAGGAGAAATTCGTTTCCCACATTCATTAGGTCTTTTTTATTCTGCGTTTACATATTTTGTAGGGTTTAAAGTTAATTCGGGTGAATATAAGTTGATGGGCTTAGCGCCGTATGGAAGGCCTCGATATGTTGAAATCATAAAAAAAGAATTGATTGATATTAAAGAGGATGGATCGTTTAAGCTTAATATGAAATATTTTAATTATTGTGCAGGTCTCACGATGGTTACGCGGCGATTTGAAAAACTTTTTGATATTTCTGTGCGTAAACCTGAATCTGAGATAACACAAGATTATATGGATATTGCTCAATCTGTTCAGGTTGTGACTGAAGAAATTATGCTTAAAATGGCTAATCATGTGCACAAGGTTACAAAGTGCGACAAGCTTTGTTTAGCTGGGGGCGTTGCATTGAATTGTGTTGGAAATGGAAAGATTCTAAAACATGGTCCTTTTTCTGATATTTGGATACAGCCTGCTTCTGGTGATGCAGGAGCTTCTCTTGGCGTTGCATTGTTTATTTGGAATCAATATTTGAAGAAACCAAGAATCTCAGATGAAAAAAGTGATCAACAAAAAGGAACGCTTCTTGGTCCTGATTTTAGTGAAGAAGAAATTAAGAAATTTATTAAGGAATCAGATGCGCAGTGTGTTCAAGTTAAAAAGGAAGATATTTCTAAAACTGTTGCTGAGCTCATTAATGATCAAAATGTTGTTGGTCTTTTTCAGGGCCGAATGGAATTTGGTCCAAGAGCTTTAGGATCTCGTAGTATTGTTGCGGATCCAAGAAGCGAAAAGATGCAATCTTTAATTAATTTAAAGATTAAATTTAGAGAATCTTTTAGGCCGTTTGCGCCAAGCATTGTTGAAGAGAAGATAGGGGATTTCTTTGATATCAAGAAACCTAGCCCGTATATGCTTTTAGTTGCACAAGTTTCAAATGAGAAAATTATCAAGGAATCTATAGATAATGATGTAAGTGGAATTGAAAAGCTTAAAATAAAACGATCATCTGTTCCTGCTGTTACGCATGTTGATTATTCGGCACGAATTCAATCTGTTTCAAAAGATATAAATCCTTTGTATCATGACATCATACATGAATTTGAAAATATTTCTGGTTGCCCTCTTGTGATTAACACATCATTTAATATTCGAGGGGAGCCAATTGTTTGCTCTCCTGGGGATGCATATCGATGCTTTATGTGTACAGATATGGATTATTTAGTTATGGGTTGTTTTGTATTTGAAAAAGAAAAACAATTGAATCGGGATCAATATAAAAAAGAAGATATTTCGATAATTCTTGATTAAAATGAAAAATTCTGAAAATAAAAATTTATTAGTTTTTGGCTATGGATTGGCTCTTATTAGCGCATATTTATTAGCTTGTAAGATTGTGCCAGAAAAACCGCATTTTCTCATTATTGTCATTACTTTAATTGGAATCTTGTATGTTTTGAGCAATATTGAGCGACCTCGAATGAGGTTTACATATTACATGGCTTTTGCTTTTGTTTACGCTGTGAGTGCGTTTTGGAGCGTATGTCAGCTAAAAGATGGGGTGCTTGTGCAATCCATCCGTTTTTGGCCAATCGTAGTCCTTGTTGCTTCTGGAATCTGTTTTGTTTTGACAAAAATAAATCCAAAGTTGTTGGAGTCTTTTTTAAGGATTTGGATGAAAGGGGTTCATTTTATAGGAAGCATTTTTTCAACTGTAGCTTTAGGAATCATTTTTTATTTTATCTTTACCCCAGTTGGAATTTTCTTTCAGTTAACTCGAAAAGATTTATTGGATAAAAAGATGGAGCCTGAAAAAGAATCTTATTGGCTTGCTGTTGAAGACGAGAGCTCTGACGAGGAAAGATATTTAAAACAATTTTAACGGAGAGTTTTATGTCAAAATTATCTATCATTAAAGAATTCTGGGAGTTTATAAAGGTGCGAAAGATTTATTGGATTACTCCGATTGTTATCATTTTGCTTGGCCTAGGGTTTTTAATTGTTTTTGTTCAAAGTTCTTCTGTGGCACCTTTTATTTATACTCTTTTTTAATAATTAATGATCGTTATTCTATTGCTTGTAATGGTGCAGGTGATTTTTTAACTTTTTATTGAAAAAAAGTACATTATTTTGATAAAATTAATATATTCAAAATAAAATTGTCTTGTGTTTAAATGAGGAGGAGTTTATGTTTTTTATTTTGCTTATTGTTTTAGCTGGCATTGGATATCATTGCAAAATCTTGCTTTCAGAATCAAATGAAAATCATCAAGGAAAAGAAGCTGACTTTTTAAGACCAGATGTTCGTCATTTTGTTTTTTATTCTTTTGCTTGCACATTTTTAAGTTCTTTATTTGTTCTTTCCTTATTGTTTGCTGGCGTGCAAATATTTGCACAAAAAGCAAGTCAACCTGGCCCTGTTGTTTCTTGGAACTATTTATGGATGATCATGTCTGTAATATCAATCTTTAGCTATGTTCCTCGATTTGTACAATTCAAAAAAGAAAAGTATTTCTTTTATGATGATCGTTTAATTCAAAAAGGTGGAGGAATCTTTAATGATTTTGAAAGAGAATTAAGCGTACAGAATATAACTCATGTAACGATGATGATTCCTTTTCTTGAATCTAAATTATTTCAAACAGGAAACATCAGGATTGAATCGGCTGGTTCTGCTGCTTCAGAAATTTGTTTGCAGGCGATTGGTTCGGTTGAAGAAGTTTATACTCAGGTCACGGAATTAATGAAAAACAATGGGTTTAAATTAACTCAGGAAAAACTTGTTCAAGAAGCAGCTCCTAATTCTTTGGCTGTATTTTTTGAAGTTTTTGGTATTTTTTCTGGAGTTATTTTTGGCCTTGTTTATGCTGGAGCAGCAATTCTTGAAGATGACAAGATTAATATTCATGATTTAATTGCAAATCATGGGGTTTTTGTTTTTGGAGGAGTCGGAGTCTTTTTGCTTCTCGCGTTTGTATTTTGCGGTTTTACTTTCTTAGATTTAAAAAAACGCATGTATTATCTTTATGAAGATACGATTGCTTATAGTGAAGGGTTTCTAAATAAGAATTATTCGTTTATTCCTATTGAAAATCTTTCTGATTCTTCTGTGACACAATCAATCCCTAGCCGCATATTTGGACTTTTTGATGTGAAGATTAGTTGCCAGGGGAGTGGGCAGGAAATTTTGTTTAAGAATATGGAAGAAGGGGAAGCGTTATCGAAAAATATTGATAAACTTGTCAGTTCTCATAAAACATCGCAAATTCAAAAAAAAGAACAAGCGCAGAATTTAAATGCTGAAGCATCTTCGGCTAGTCGACCAGTTGCGCGCTCTCTTGATGGAGATCGTGAATACATAGATGAATTTAAGATGAGTAAAAAAAGAGTTTGGATGCCGCTGGTGATTTTTTCGCCGATTCTGATTATTTTCTTTCCTGTTGGAATTATTGCTGTGATTATGGTTAGTATCGCAATTTCTGCAAACACGTTTCGAATAAAATCGGATACCGTTGAACATGTCTATGATTTTTTGCATAAGAAAGCTAAAGAATTTTCGTTTGATAAGGTGACAAGCGTGATTGTTAAAAAAAGCTTTTTTGATAAATGGTGCAATTCAATTAGTATTTTGTTTTGGTCTATTGGCTCGGGAGAAAACATTTGCCTTTCAAATATTTCAAATGAAGAAGGCCTGGTTGAAAAGATCTTAGCTAAAAAAGGGATACGCAAACAAGATGCGCTTTATGAGTTAAAATCAACATATGATCTTTTTTCTATGATCAGCGGTAATTTGTATGGATTTATAACTGCCTTTATTCTTTTGTTATCGTCTGTTTTATTTCTACCATCAGGGCATCAGTTGATGCCGTTATTTGCTTTTGGGGGAATCTTTGTATGTATTTTTATTTATCGTATATTTTATTACAATAATTCAGAAATTATATTTTATGAGGATTATATTCATTTTAGAAAAGGAATATTTTTTGTAACTGATTACTATTCTTCTTATAATGATATTAAGGATATCTCGACCGTTAAGTTTCCGTTCTTGAATACAGGAAATATTAAGTTTAATGTGGGAGGGGAGACTATTGTGCAAACTCAACAGGGAGCACATCGAACCAGCAATTCGTTTAAGATTTGTTTTGTAGATGATATTCATATTTTAGATGAATTGATCGATATGGTCTTTCATAAAAGGCCGACATTGGTTGAAATTAAGGAAATTCAATCTAAAATTAAAGATACGTCAATGGAGCCAGAACTTTGTGCTAAGCCCGCTTTGATTAATTCACTATTCTTCTTAGTTCCTTTTGTTGCGATTATTGATGTTGCAATATTTCTTGGAGCTCATATCTTGCCGTACAGCATTCCCTCAGCTTTTATTGCGGGAGGTATTTTTATTTTCAGTTCTCTTGTAATTGGAATTCCTGCTGTGCTTATTAAGGCAACATCGTACAATATTCAGTCTTATCGTGTATATGAGAGATCTGGAATTGTTTTTAAAAGGCAGGATTCTATCACGAATAGCAAGATAGATTTTATTAATTTCTCACAAGGTCCGTTAAATAAAATGTTTGGCAATGGAAATATTACAATCAATACAACTGGTAGTAGCAAGCCAGAATTGATTATTAAAAATATCAAAGAATTTAAGAAGTTTTATGAACTCTTAAAAAGTCGATATCAATAATTTATAAACATTAATGAGAGGAGTTTTTATGAGTTTTGTAAAACCGGGACCAAATAAAAGAGTATGTGCTTTTTTTATTGATTCTATAATTGCTCAAACTTGTGGCGTTATTATTTCGCTGTCGATTGGTCGAGACATTACTTGGTTTGTTTGGGTTGCAATTATTTTATTAAAGGATTATGCGGGCGGGAAAAGTCTCGGAAAAACTTTAGTAGGTATTCAGGTTATTGATCGAAATGGCTTGCCAGCTAATATCGTTAAGACAATTAGTCGAAACATTCTTATGGTTCTTCCTGTTTTTCCGATCATTGAGTATTTCGTAATGTTAAGGGATGCAGGGGAAGGAAAGAGGATCGGAGATTCCTATGCAAAGACTATGGTTACGGATTTAAAGCCTGAAGTTTCTGATAGTGTTTTTCTTTGGATTTCTTTAGCTCTTTTTCTTGTTACGTTGATAATGCAGGTTGTGTTAGGTCCGATGCTTGTTGGCCAAAATTCTGCACTTATGGCAGGATAGTTCTTTAAATAATTTTTTTTATGATTTAAATAGCTTCGATATAAATCTTAAGGTTGTTTCATCCTAGGGTTATAATTTCACTTATATTCTAAAGTAACAGGAGGTTGGTATGAAAATTTCTGAAGAAAAGAAGTATGAGCAGCTAAGCCCATTTGAGCTTAAAAATAAATTGATTCAAATGGCGCAAACACATCATGAGCGCATGATGTTGAATGCAGGACGTGGAAATCCAAATTGGGTGGCTACGACGCCACGACATGGATTTTTTCAATTTGGACTTTTTGCTCTTAGCGAATCTCAGAGAAACCCTCATTGTCCCGAACTTGGAAGTACTCCTGATAAAAATGGTATTGCTAAAAGATTTCATAAATTTCTAAAAAAGAATAAAAATGTTGAAGGGGTTGGTTTCTTAGGCAAAGCTTTTTCTTATGTTTGTGATAAGCTTAAGATCGACGCTGATGAATTTGTCTGTGAGCTTGTAGATGCTATTTTAGGCGATCATTATCCTACGCCGGATAGAATGCTCGAGTGTAGCGAAAAAATTGTACACAAATATCTTGAGCAAGAAATGTGTAATAATAACCCACCAAAAGGTAAATTTGATTTATTTCCAACAGAAGGTGGAACAGCTGCAATGGATTATATTTTTACAAGTCTTATGGAAAACAAGCTTCTTCATAAAGGTGACAAAATTGCACTGGGGACACCAATCTTCACTCCTTATATCGAAATTCCGCATTTGAATGATTATGAATTTGTTGAACTTAAAATTGAACAAGATGAGAATTTGAATTGGCAATATCCTGATGAAGAAATAGAAAAGCTTGCTGATCCAAGCGTGAAAGCATTTTTTCTTGTTAATCCTTCTAACCCAACTTCAATTAGCTTACAAACGAAAACGTTGGATAAGATCGCAGAACTTGTTAAGACAAGGCGAAAAGATCTAATTCTTTTGACGGATGATGTTTATGGAACATTTGTAAATGGTTTTAGATCTTTAGCAGCGGTAGCCCCTTATAATACAATTTTAGTTTATTCGTATTCAAAATATTTTGGTGCAACGGGATGGCGTTTGGGTGTTGTTGGCATGCATGAAGAAAACGTTTTTGATAAAAAAATTGCAGATCTTCCACAAGATGATCGTGATCAGTTGTATAAGCGTTATAGTACGACTATCCTTGATCCTAATAAAATGAAATTGATTGATCGCATGGTTGCCGATAGTCGTTCAGTTGCATTGCATCATACAGCTGGACTTTCAACTCCGCAGCAAGTGCTTATGGTTTTCTTTTCGTTGTATTGTCTTATTGATGTAAAGGGAGAGTATAAGAAGCAAACACAAGATATTGTGATTAAGCGATTTAAAGCTCTTTATGTTGCATTGGGTGTACCTCATCCAGAAAACCAATGTGACACACATTATTACACAACAATTGATATTCCAAAATTGGCTTTAACGCGTTATAGCAAAGAATTTTCAAACTATCTTTTGACGACGTTTGAACCAATTGATTTTGTTGTACGTTTGGCTGAGGAGAAATCTATTGTTTTGATGGATGGTGGTGGATTTGATGCTCCGAATATGTCTGTTCGTGTGTCATTGGCAAATTTGGATGATCAAGCTTATGAGAAGATTGGAAAAGGAATAAGCGATCTTTTAGAGGAATATTATCAATATTGGAAATCTTTGAAGAGTTGAAATAAAAGGAGAAGTTTATGATAGATAGTATTGTTGGGCTTTTTCAGAATTATCCACAGTTTGCTGTATTCCTATCAGTGGCTATTGGTTATTATATAGGAAAAATTAAGATTTTCGGATTCAATTTAGGTTCTACTGCGGGTGTTCTGATTGCGGCTTTGGTTGTTGGTCAGATGAATATCCCAGTTCCGTCATTATTGAAAACCGTAGCTTTTGCTTTGTTTATTTTTACTATTGGATATAAAGTTGGCCCTCAATTTTTTAGTGGAATGAAAAAAGATGGTATTAAATATTTATGGCTGTCTCTTTTTGTTGGATTTGTCGGGCTTGGTCTTGCTATTGTTTTAGGTAAGTTTTTTGGATTTGACAAAGGAACGACTGCAGGATTGCTTGGTGGATCACTTACGCAGTCAGCTGTTATTGGTACAGCAGAAGGAGCAATTAAGCATCTTGCTATAACAGGAGCTGAAAAAACAACGCTTGAAAGTAATGTTGCGATTGCGTACGCTATTACATATATCTTTGGAACGGCGGGCTTAGTTGTTTTTTATAAATTAATTCCAAAGTTTTTGAGAATTGATTTAAAGGAAGAGAGTCGAAAGCTTGAAAAAGAGATGTCAGGTGAGGAGGGTGAAGATGATCCTGAGCTTTTTAATTGGTACAAGCAGTTAAGTTTGCGAGCTCATAAAGTTGAGAATTCTAATATTGCTGGCAAAACCGTTGATGAATTTCAGAAAACATTTTCCATGCCTGTTGTTGTTAAGCGTATAGAGCGCAACGATGAAGTTATTTTACCTGATCTTGAGACTATTATTCAGTCGGGAGATATTGTTGCTCTGCTAGGGGATCGCAGCCAATTTCTTAATTCTGATCAGCTGGTAGGTCCAGAGGTTGATGATAAGGATGTTGTTGATATCATTGGTGAGATTTTAGAAGTTTGTGTTCTCAGTAAGGAAGTTTTAGGCAAAACTCTTGGTGATATCAGCAAAGAACATGGACGCGGATGTTTCTTAAGAAGTCTTTCACGTCAGGGGCATAAATTGCCGTTAACAAAAAATACAATTATTCAGAGTTGCGATATTTTGCGTATCGCAGGAACTAAAAACGATGTCGATAAGTTTGTTAAATATCTAGGGTATCCTGAAAAATCAACTATAAAAACAGACCTTGTTATGGTTGCCGCAGGATGTGTATTAGGAACGTTGCTTGGACTTGCAGCTGTAAAAATAGGTGGAATCCCAGTCACTCTTGGCGTTGGAGGTGGCGTACTTGTATCAGGGTTGATATTTGGATGGTTGAGATCTTTTCATCCAACGTTTGGGCAGATTCCAAATGGTGCACAATGGATTTTTACTGATTTGGGTTTAAATCTTTTTATTGCTTGTGTTGGTCTTATTGCAGGGCCAAAGGCTATACACGCTCTTCAGCAAAGTGGAGGGTCACTTCTTATCGCTGGTGTAATTTTAGTCATGACGACACATATCTTAGGAATTATTTTTGGAAGAGTAGTTTTAAAGCTTAATCCTGTTCTTCTTTTTGGAGCTATGACAGGTGCTGGAACAATTACTGCGGCACTTAATGCTTTAAAGGAAGAATCTGGTAGCGATGCACCAGCCATTGGATATACTGTATGCTATGCATTTGGAAATGTTATTTTAACAATTTGGGGAAGTTTTATTATTAATGTTATGTAGTGGAAAAATGACAAAATTGAATTCGAAAAGGAGAACTTCAGAGATGTTTATTCCTACAATTATCCTTGGCGTGGTTGCTCTTGGTGTGTCGATTGTGGCATATTAGAAAAATCAGCATATGGAAGGTCTGAAGTCTGCTTTTTCTATGACAATCGAAATTTTACCGATTGTTTTGCTTGCTTTTCTTACAGCGGCAATGGTTCAGGTTATTATTCCAAAAGAACTCATTGCAAAATGGGTAGGACAAGAGTCGGGTCTTAGAGGCATCTTTATTGGGTCTTTGGCAGGAGCGCTTACGCCAGGTGGACCTTATGTTAGTTTTCCTATTGCTGCTGGCTTGATGCGTTCAGGCGCAAGCGTTGGAACAATGGTTGCATTTGTCTCAGGTTGGGCTCTCTGGGGCGTGAGTCGTCTTCCTTTGGAAATAGGGATTTTGGGATGGAAGTTTGCAATTGTTCGATTCTTAAGTATCTGTATGGTTCCTCCAATAGCAGGACTTATTGCAAATTTTTTATTTAAAATTATAAAATAATAGTATACTATTTAAAAAGAGAATAAAATTATGCAGAAAATTATTTTTATTGCTGCAGGTGGTGCAATAGGCGCTACTATGCGCTATCTTATCTTTGGTTTTGTTGAAAAATTTACTCAAGGTGTTTTCTTTTGGGAGACACTCACGGTTAACGTTTTAGGTTCTTTTTTGGCAGGATTGCTTTGGGGAATTTTTGAATCGTTTTCAGTTTCGCCGAATATTCGTCTTTTTATTTTTGTTGGTGTATTGGGTGCGCTAACGACATTTTCTACATTTAGCCTCGAGACATTTTACCTGATGCGAGATGGGCATATAAAGCTTGCTCTTCTTAATATTTTAGCTAATAACGTATTGTGTATCGGTTTTGTTTTTGTAGGATTTTTTCTTTCAAAACCACTTATAAGTATAATTAAATAAAAATAGGAGCAAAGATGAAAAGGTTATTTTTAATGTTGTTATTTTTATCTGCATTAACGACAAATGCGCTTGCTTTTGATGATGAAGATTTTCAAGTTTGGAACACTGTAAAGGCTAATTGGAAGTTTGCTGATGACTGGAAGCTTTCTTTAGAAGAAGAGTTTTATACCGGAGATAATGCAGGACATATGTATTATCAGCATTCGGATTTAGGATTAACATATTCTGGTTTTGCAGATTGGATTGATGTCAGCGTGAATTATCGTCAAATCTTTCAAAGAATTAATCATAATTGGAAACCAGAAAATCGCCCACATGTTGATGCGACGCTTAAGTGGAAGATTGGAGATTTTGATTTTAGCGATAGATCTCGATATGAATATCGTGGTATGCCAAATAAGAAAAACACATGGCGCTATCGCAATTGTTTTAAGATGAAATCACCTTGGAAACTTACAAAATTTGAAATCAGACCCTATACGGCATATGAATTTTTTTATGATTCTGGAACAAGTTCGCTAAATCGTAAACGCTTTTTTCACGGCGTTACTTTTAAGATTAACGAAAACTTGAATGCTGATCTCTATTATATGCGTCAGTCTGATGATAAAAAAGATTATTGGAATCATACAAATGTTGTTGGAACTCGCCTAAATATTAGTTTTTAAATTTATGTTAAATACAAAGAAATCAAATGCAAGCAAAGAGATGATTTCTATCTCTAAGCGTGTTGGAAAAGCTATTGGTGATTATGATATGATCCAAGATGGCGATCGGATCGTCGTGGCAGTTTCCGGTGGCAAGGATAGCATGAGCCTTTTAAAGGTTTTGCAATATCGACAGAGTTACATTCCTGTGAAGATTGAGCTTTTGGCAGTTTATATTGATTCTGGGGTTCCAGACTTTCCAGTTGATAAATTAAAAAAGTATTTTGAAGATCTAAATGTTTCTTATCATGTTGAGAAGATTGACTTTTTAAATGGAAAAAGTTTTTCAGATATTGATTGTTTTTGGTGTTCTTGGAATAGGCGAAAGGCGCTTTTTGAACTTGCTCAAAAAAAAGGATTTAACAAGATTGCCTTTGGCCATCATCTAGACGATATTGTTGAGACAATCTTGCTTAATTTATTTTTTAAGGCTGAAATTGGAGCTATGAAACCTAATCAATCGCTCTTTTCTGGAAAATTATCTATTATTCGACCTTTGGCTTATGAAAGAGAAGAAAATATAGAAAATTTCGCTAAGCAAGAAGGATTGTTGGGTATAGATCAGTTTAAGTGTCCGAATAATGATATTTCTAAGCGCATGATGGTTAAAAAGATGTTGAAGGAGCTTGAAAAGGAAAACAAGGCTGTGAAACTTAATATTTTTAATAGTCTTAAAAATATAAAAGATGATTATCTGCTGGGAAGTGAAGATGGCAAAGCTCTAAGTGAAAATTTCTAAAAAATACGTGCATATTTTTTTGTTTGGAGTATACTAGAATTTTAATCGGGAAAACTTCATATTAAAATTTAACAAAGGATAGGTAAACATGGCAGTTTCATACAAAGATTTAGGATTAGTTAACACTAATGAAATGTTTAAAAAAGCACTGGAAGGCAAGTATGCTGTTCCGGCGTATAACTTTAATAATATGGAGCAAATTCAAGCTATTGTTTTGGCTTGCCTTGAGACTCAATCGCCTGTTATTTTGCAGGTTTCAAGCGGTGCTCGAAAATATGCAGACCAGACATTGTTAAGCTATATGGGTCAAGGGGCTGTAGAAATGATGAAGACACATGCTAAGGAAAAGGGACTTAAAGAAATTCCAATTGCGCTTCATTTAGATCATGGCGATACATTTGAACTTTGCAAATCTTGTGTTGATACTGGATTTTCTTCCATCATGATTGACGGTTCACATCTTTCTTATGACGAAAACGTAGAATTGACAAAAAAGGTTGTAGAATATTGTCATCAATTTGACGTTACAGTAGAAGGTGAGCTTGGTGTTTTAGCAGGTATTGAAGATGATGTTGTGGCTGAAAAATCAACATATACTAAGCCAGAAGAGGTTGTTGATTTTGTTAAACGTACTGGTGTTGATTCGCTTGCAATTTCTATCGGAACATCTCATGGCGCTAACAAGTTTAAGCCAGAACAGTGTACGTTAAATTCTGATGGTGTTTATATTCCGCCAGAGTTGCGTTTCGACATTTTGGCAGATATTGAAAAGCAGATTCCTGGATTCTTTATTGTTCTTCACGGATCTTCATCTGTTCCGATGGAAGCTGTTAACATCATTAATGAAAATGGTGGAGAGCTTAAGGATTCTGTTGGGATTCCAGAAGACCAGCTAAGAACAGCAGCAAAATATAATGTTTGCAAGGTTAACATTGATTCTGATGGAAGACTTTGGATGACAGCAGCAATTAGAAAGCATTTTAATGATAAACCAGGTGATTTTGATCCAAGAAAATATCTTGGGCCAGCACGCGTGGCTTTGATTGAAATGTATAAGCATAAAAACGAAAATGTTTTAGGTTCAGCAAATAACGCCTAAATTTTAAGGAAATGGGGCTCTTTCAAAGGGCCCTATTTTTTTCTTGACAAATGGTACTAATGTAGTATCATTACGACATGGATTTACTAAATAGAGATACTGATTATGCAGTTCGTGCAATTATTTTTCTTTCAAAAAAGAAGGAGAGCCTAACATCAAGTCTTGAGATCGAGAGGGACCTTGGAATTCCAAGGCCTTTCTTAAGGAAGATTTTGCAGATTTTGAAAAAGAATAAAATCTTAGAATCCGTAAAAGGTAACAAGGGGGGATTTTTGCTCTTAAAGGATCCTCGCAAAATTTTGTTGTCGAACGTTGTAGAGATTTTTCAGGGTAAGATTGATTTTGCTCAATGTTTATTTAAAAAGAAAGCTTGTCCATCGATTAAGAATTGTCCTTTAAGAAAGAAGATTAAGGGGGTTGAGAGATCGGTTTCAAGTCAGCTTAATAAGATAACTATTGAAAGCTTAATGAAGGGGTAAGAATGAAAAGAAAAATTATTAAAATTGATAACGAAAAATGTAACGGTTGCGGTCTTTGCGCTCAAGGTTGTCCAGAGGGTGCGATTCAGATGGTTGATGGTAAGGCAAGGCTTGTTAGCGAGCTTTATTGTGATGGACTTGGCGCCTGTATCGGTGATTGTCCAGTTGATGCCATTTCGATTGAGGAAAGGGAAGCTGTTGCTTATGATGAAGCTAAGACTATGGAAAATATCATGAAACAAGGAAGGGGTGTTATTAAAGCTCATTTAAAACATCTTAAAAAGCATAATCAAATGGACTATTTAGAGCAAGCAAAAGAAGTGTTGAAACAGAAAGGCATGGATGATATTCTTGGTGAGATACAAAAGGAGGAGCATGGGGATCATGTTCATTCAGGAGGAGGGTGTCCAGGTTCTAAAATGATTGATTTAGGTAATCAACAGGAAGCTGAGTCAGAGGCAAATAATGTTGAGGTTAAATCTCAGCTACAGCAGTGGCCGATTGAGTTTCATTTGCTTAATCCTCAAGCTCCTTATTTAAAAGGTGCTGATCTTTTGATTGCTGCGGATTGTGTTCCTTTTGCTTATCCAAGTTTTCATCAACGTTTTTTAAAAGGGAAAAAGCTTATCATTTTTTGTCCAAAATTGGACCAATCGAATGAGCAATATATAGAGAAATTATCAGAAATTTTTAAAATACAAGAAATAAATTCTCTTACGATTGTTCATATGGAAGTTCCATGTTGTTCTGGTACGATGAACATCGCTCAAGAAGCATTAAAGAAATCAGGGAAAAATATAATAATTAAAGAATATACGATCTCGATTGACGGGAAAGTTATTTAACAAAGAAAGAGGTGAAGAATGTTTTGTTATCAATGTCAGGAAACAGCGAAGAACACAGGATGTACAATTAATGGGGTTTGCGGTAAAAAAGAACCGACAGCAAACCTTCAAGATTTATTGATTTATGTGTTAAAAGGAATTTCGATTGTTTGTTTCAAGGGGAAAGAAAAAGGTATCATAGATAATAGCGTCGGACAATTTTTGTGTCGAGGACTTTTTGCAACAATTACAAATGCAAACTTTGATGATGCACGATTTATTGTTCTTATTAAAGAAGCTTTGGTTTTAAGAGATGAATTAAAAGAAAAATATAGCGGTTCTCTGGACGGTTTTCATGATTCTGTTCTTTGGAGTGGCAAGGAAGAAGATTTTGCAGTTAAAGCAGCCAAGGTTGGTGTTTTATCGACAGAGAATGAAGATGTTCGTTCATTGCGGGAGCTTTCAATTTATG
>CAZYOA010000024.1:0-17368 GCA_964648665.1 uncultured Planctomycetales bacterium
TTGACATGAACAAGGTGCATTTTTTTGATCAAGAAACTGAAAAAACAATTATCTAGTTTTACAACCTTTCCCGTTGTTGTCCTTTTTGTTTTGGCTGCATTTTTTGTTTATGCTGCTAAATTCGATTATCAATTCTTTTCTGTTATCATCGTTACTCAGATTGCCCTTATTACATTTTTAGTTTATTTACGAAATAATTTCTTAGAGAAAAAAACATCTTTTGATCTTCAACATGAAGATTCTTTAGAAAAGATAAATCTTTTATGTTCGGATCTTGAAAAGGAAGATTTGAATCGAGAATCGTTTAAAGAACGAGTTAAGAGTTATTCGAAGCTAAAAACTCTTGCAGAACTTTTAAGTTTAAGTAAAACTAGAGCAGATGCGGCAAATATTTTGACACAGCAGACTGATGAGCTTTTTGAGAAAAGCGATCTCACAACAATTTTGTATCTTTTAGATGAAAAGACAGGGGATCCGTCTCTGACATCTTCCTTTCATCATAAAGATAAAATAAATATTAAAATGAAAAAAGGTGATTATTTCGATCGGTGGGTTTTTAAGAAGATGAAACCTCTTTTGATTGACGATATTAAAAGTGATTTTCGGTTTGATGTTTCTGAAAGTGTTTTGCAAGATGATCAAAGAGAAAAGCGTTCGTTGATTGCTGTTCCTCTTATTCTAGGGGAGAAGATTTTGGGTGTTCTTAGAGTTGATAGTCCTAATGAAAAGCGATTCTCGACGGAAGATCTTCGTTTCTTGTCTCGCATAGGAGACTTAGGGGCAGTGGCCATGGAAAGTGTTCTTTTATATGAACGCATTCAAGATCTGGCGGTAAAAGATAGTTTGACAGGACTTTATTTAAGACGTTTTTTGATGGATCGACTGACTTCAGAGCTTGCGAGAGAATTAAGAAAGAAATCTGATTTATGTCTTTTGATGATCGATCTTGATCATTTTAAGAAATATAACGATAAATTTGGGCACATTGCTGGCGATGTGGTTTTAAAAAAGTTAAGTGATCAGTTGCTTAATATTTTTAATAGTCCAGGAGATATTGTTTGCCGTTATGGAGGAGAAGAATTTATCGTGATGCTTCCGGATTGCACAAAAGAACAAGCTGGAAAAATGGCCGAAATATTACGAAGAAATGTTGAAAGTGAAAAGATTATTTTAAGGCGTGAACAAATAAATGTTACTGTTTCTATTGGTGTTGCTTCTTTTCCATTTGATGCACAAATCAAAGAAGAACTCATTCATAAGGCTGATCAGGCGATGTATAAGGCTAAAAAACAAGGACGAAATCAAGTATGTTTAGCATAGTGACATTATTTAATTTAGGCTTTTTCTTTGTTATCATTTATTTTTGTAAATCTATTATTAAAAAAAGTCAACAAGATCAAGAAAAAGAGCTTTCTGAGGTTCAGGATCGTTCTAAGAGAATTCTGCAAAGTTATGATGATGTTGTTCAGGAAAAGAAAGATATTGAAAAAAAGGCCAATGAAATTTTCACGCTTTATGATATTACAAAAGAAATTGCGGGTACTTTAAGCGAGCAAGAAGCTTTTGAAATATTTCGATCTGCCTTGGAGGCGAATATTTCATTAGAGGACTGTCGATTGGTTCATTCTGAAGGTGATCGACGAAAGAATGCACCTGATCCTAAGAACCATTTTATCTTTCCAATTAAAGGACGCAGAAAAGAATTAGGTTATATTGCCATTAAAGGGCTTTTGCCGGAAGAAAAAGATAAATTTATTATTTTGGCTCAACAGTTTGGGTTGGCTTTGCAACGCGTTAAACTTTACCAGGAGTTTGAACAGACAGCGATTACAGATAGTCTCACAGGTGTGCATACGCGACGTTATTTTATGGAGCGTCTTAATGAAGAAATCAGCCGTGCGGTGAGCCGAAAGACAAAATTGTCTTTTTTGATGATCGATGTTGATTGTTTTAAGAATTTTAATGATCAATATGGGCATCTTGCAGGAGATCAGGTTTTGAGATCTGTGAGTCATTTGATTCAGGAAAATATTCGTGAAATTGATTTTGCTGGACGATACGGAGGAGAAGAGTTTTGTGTTCTTTTGCCAGACACAGATACCGAGGGAGGATTCTTTGTTTCTGAACGCATACGAAAGGCAATTGAAGAAAAAGAAATACAAGCATATGATGCAAAAGTAAGAGTTACGGTAAGCGCAGGTATTGCTTGCTTCCCTTCAGATGGAAAAAGTGCCGAAGGAGTTATTGACAAGTCTGATTTGGCTTTATATCGATCTAAGAAGCGTGGGCGTAATTGTACAACAGCTTTTGGAGAGTTGTAAAAGTGGGGGAATCTTGGTAGATATTAAGTTTTATCAGGGTTATAAGTTTTTATATTTCAATATTTTATAACTTTTTGAAAAGTTTCACATTCTCTTGAATATTTTTGTTTTTTCAGGTAAAATAACCACTCTATGAATCAGTTTGTAATTGGTATCGACATCGGCGGTACAAATATAAAATTTGGTCTTGTTGATAAAGAAGGAAGTATTATCTCAAGATTAAACCTTAAAACAAGCACTGTTAGCAAAGGTGTAAAACAGCTTGTTGAGGGGATTGTTTCTGTTTGCCTTAAGATGATATCTGATAATCATTTAGAAAGAAAACAGGTTGTCGGTATAGGTATTGGTCTTCCAGGATTAGTCAATACACAGCAAGGTTTAGTTTATTCTTTGACTAATATTAAGGGCTGGAAGAATGTCTCGCTTAAGAAAATTATAGAGAAAAAGATCGGAATTCCAGCTTTTGTTGATAATGATGTTAATGTGATTGCTTTAGCAGAGTGGAAGCATGGTGCTGGCAAGGGTGTTGATAATTTAGTTTGCATGACTTTGGGAACAGGCGTTGGTGGTGGTCTTATTCTTAATAATGCTCTTTATCGGGGTGCTGGATTTGCTGCAGGAGAGATAGGCCATATTCCTGTTAATGAAAAAGGAAGAAAATGTAATTGTGGTGGATTTGCATGCATGGAAACATATGTTGGTAATCAGTTTTTGGAAAAGAGAGTTAAGAAAATCTTTGGAAAAAAAATAACACTTGAAGAAGTAACAGCACTTGCAAATAAAGGAAATAAAAATGCTGTTTTATTTTGGCAGAAAACAGCAGAACATATTGCAAATGGTCTTGTTGGGATTGTTAATGTAATTAATCCAAAGCTTATTGTGGTTGGTGGCGGAGTTTCAAAAGCGTATAAGCATATTTTCCCAACAATGCAGAAAGTTATTAAAGAAAGATCGATGCACATTCAAGGACATATGGTTAAAATTAAAAAAGCAAAGCTTGGTCAAGACGCTGGAATTATTGGTACGCAGGTCTTGGTCTCGCAGATGTTGAAGGCAACTTAGATTATGAAAAAGAAAAACTTCTTTCTTTATTCTTTTATTTTTATCTTTTTAGCAGTATCGACAAGTGTCTTTGCGCAAGATAATCAAGAGCTTGTGAATGATTCCAGAGATGAAATTGTCGCAGAAGTTGTTTTAGAGGAATTAGTAGAAGATGAAGTCGTTTTGGAAGAGTTAATAGAAGATGAAGTTGCCTTAGAAGAAGAGATTGAAGTTCAAGAGTTTAGCGATGAAGAAGAGGTTGAAGATTTTTATTCAGAGGAATATTCGGAAGATGAGGTTGTATTAGGGGAAGAGATTGAAACTCAAGAGTTTAGCGATGAAGAAGAGGCCGAAGATGTTTATTCAGAGGAAGAATTGGAAGTTGAAGTTGCCTTAGAAGAGGCTGAAGCTCAAGAGTTTAGCGAAGAAGAGGCTGAAGATGTTGTTGATTTTGAAAAACAGACTATACAGCCGGTTGAAATTGATGGTGATAGTGTTGAGCTTGTGCAAGATGAAAATAAAGTAATTATTAACGGTAATGTTTCAATCACTAAAGCGGATACGCGCCTGACATGCGATCGAGTTGAATATTATCATGAAGATAAAAAAGCTTTTGCTGAAGGCAATGTTGTTTTGTCGAATCCAAAAGGTCAGATATCTGGTGATAATTTAGTATTTAACTTTGATACAATGACTGGAGATTTTAATGGAGCAAGAATTGTTTCAGCTCCTTATTATGGGGTAGGAGAAAAGATTTCTAAAGTTGGTGAAAATAAAATGGTGATGACGCAAGGTTATATTACAACGTGTGATCTTGATAAGCCTCATTATAAAATTAAAGCTAAAAAGATTGATATTTATCCTGGAGAAAAAGCTCAGGCTCGCAATGTTCGAATGATTATAGGAAAAGTTCCGGTTGTTTATTTTCCTCAATATACGCAAAGACTTGATGATATGCAGCCTCGTGTTGTTTATACGCCTGGGTATGATAAAGAGTGGGGAATGTTTTTGTTAAGTGCGTGGCGGTATTATTTTAGTGAAAATTTTAAGGGTAATATTCATTTAGATATTCGCGAAAAAAAGGATTTTGCTTGGGGTGTTGATTTAGATTATAAAATTCCAAGTTATGGTGAAGGTGTAATTAAAACTTATTATATGAACGAGCGCTCAATAGATACTAAACGTTTTTGGGATGAACGAAGCGAGCCTACGGTTGAGCGAGAACGTTTTAAGGCAGAATGGCGTCATAAGTGGAGAATCGACGAAACAAGCAATTTGGTTTTGCAATATTACAAATTAAGCGATAGCGATTTCTTAAAAGATTATTTTGAGCGAGAGCATGATAAGGATCCTAATCCTGAAACATATTTTTTGTTTACTAAAAGTTTGAATAAAGGCATTTTTAGTTTTAGAGTTGATAAGAGAGTTAATCGATTCACTTCAAGTGTTGAACGTCTTCCTGAAATTGGGTATGATTTAACAAATCAAGAAATTGGAGAGACAGGATTATATTTTCAAAGTCAAAATTTGTTATCAAATCTTTCTTATCCGGAAGCTGCTCCATCAGATGTTCGAAGAGATACGGTTAGGTTGGATTCTTTAAACCGAATATATTTTCCTAAAAAGATTTCTTTTATTGATTTCACGCCATTTGTGGGCCAGCGAGAAACTTTTTATAGAAGAACTAAAAGTGATTCACGGCGAGATATTGTTCGTAGTATCTTCGAGACAGGAGCAACTCTTAGCACGAAATTCTATAAAACATTTGATATTGAATCGAATGCTTGGGGAATTGAAATTGATCGTTTGAGGCATATCGTTACTCCAGCGATTTCGTATTTATATCGAAATGATCCAACGTTTCCATCTTCACAGCTAGATGTTTTTGATAGTGAGATTGATTCAATTACGCGGGCGCACAAGATTGATTTTTCTATTGAAAATAAATTGCAAACAAAGCGAGACGGAGAGAATGTAGACTTGTTGCGATTTATTACATCAGCAGACTTTTTATTAAAAGAAGATCCTGGGAGTGGAAGCTTTAATAGTATAAAAGCAGATATTGAGTTTCGTCCGTCAGAATGGCTTACTTTTTATAGTGATTCAGAATATAGCGCTCAACAAGATCAATTAATTTTTAGTAATTTTGAGGTGTATATTAATTCTGAAAATAAGTGGTCTCTTGGATTTGGGAAACGATATCATGTAGATGTTGATGATCAAATTACCGCCGAGTTTAACTATGTCATTAATCCAAAGTGGAAGTTTAAGGTTTATGAGCGATTTGATATTGATGGGGGAATACAAAAGGAGCAGGAATATACGCTTACTCGTGATCTTCATTGTTGGGAGATGGATATTAGCTTTAATGAAACTCGAGGACAAGGAAGTGAGATTTGGATGATCTTTCGCTTAAAAGCATTTCCTGATATGAGTATTGATTTAATGAGTACAGGTTTTAATAAGAGAAAAGCTGGTTCTCAAAGTAGTTTGTAGATTTTAAGGAGATAAGAAATTTATGAATATTGCAATTATTGGTTCTGGATACGTTGGACTTGTAACGGGAATTTGCTTATCCGAAGTAGGACATAAAGTAATATGTGTTGATAATGATCTTGCAAAGTTAAAGAAATTAAAGAAATTAGAGCTTCCAATTTATGAGCCGGGGCTGGATGTGATGCTTAAACGTAATTTTAAAAAGAAACGCTTGAGTTTTATGTCGTCAGTTAAAGATGCGGCAAAGAAATCAGATGTTATTTTCATTGCAGTTGGTACGCCTTCAAAGAAAAATGGTGATGCAGATTTGACTTATGTTGAGAGTGCTGCTCGAGAAATTGCTAAGGGCATGGATTCCTACAAGGTTATTGTCGAGAAGTCAACTGTGCCTGCGCATACTGGAAAAAAGATTGAAAGAGCCGTTCAGCTTATTCTTAATCAGAAAAAAATTAGTGGGAGTAAAAAGAATGTTGATTTTGATGTTGCATCAAATCCAGAGTTTTTGAGGGAAGGGTCAGCTGTTTCTGACTTTATGAATCCAGACCGCATTGTTGTTGGCGTTAGAAGTAAAAAGGCCGAAAAGATTTTAAGAGAAGTTTATAAACCTTTAAAAGCTAGAATTATTGTTACAGATACTAATTCTGCAGAATTAATTAAGCATGCGTCGAATTCATTTTTAGCAACAAAGATTTCTTTTGCGAATGCACTTTCGCAAATTTGTGATACGGTTGGAGCTGATGTGCTAAAGGTTGTTGAGGGAATGGGTTATGATAAAAGAATTGGTAGAGAATTCTTGTCGGCTGGTGTTGGGTACGGAGGCAGTTGTTTTCCAAAAGACGTTGATGCTTTTGTCCGATTAAGTGAAAAAGTTGGCTATGATTTTGCTTTGCTGAGAGAAGTTCGAAATATCAATGAGTCACAGAAAAAACTTTTTTTAAAACTTATTGAAGACAATATGTGGATTTTAAAGAATAAAACTATTGGTATTTTAGGGTTAGCGTTTAAACCTAATACTGACGATATGAGAAGTGCACCTTCGCTTGACATTATAAAAGAATTACAAAAAGAAGGGGCTAAGATTAAGGCTTATGATCCGCAAGCCATGGGAAAAGCTAAAAAGATATTTTCTGGTATTAAGTTTTGCAAAGATGCTTATGATGTTTGTAAGGGAGCTGATTGTCTGGTTGTTTTAACTGAATGGGATGAGTTTGAAAAACTTAATTTTAGAAAAATTCGGCAGCTGATGAACAATCCTTTGTTGTTTGATGGTAGAAATTTGTTTGATAAAAAAGAGATGAAGAAAATAGGATTTGAATATTACGGAGTTGGAACAAACAGTATTTAATTACGAGGACACAGATGCGTATCGCAGTTACAGGTGGAGCCGGGTTTATTGGTTCAAACTTTATTCATCATATCTTAAAGAAATATCCAACTTATAAAATTGTCAATATTGATAATTTAACGTATGCCGGTAACTTAAATAATCTTAAGAGTATTTCAAAGCATAAGAATTATAAATTTGCTAAAGTTGATATTTGTAATCGTAAGAAGGTTGAACAAGTTATTAAAAATTGTGATTGGATTGTCCATTTTGCAGCAGAATCTCATGTGGATCGTTCAATTGAAAGTGCGGATGTCTTTACGTTGACCAATGTGCTCGGGACTCAAGTTCTTTTAGATGCAGCTGTGCGATATAAGATTAAAAAGTTTATTCATGTTAGTACTGACGAAGTTTATGGAAGTCGTAAAAAAGGCTATTTTAAAGAATCGGATATTTTAAATCCAAGTAGTCCTTATGCTGCAAGTAAAGCAGCTTCAGATCTTATGGTGATGGCGTATCGCACGACTTATGGTTTGCCTGTTATGATTACGCGTAGTTCAAATAATTTTGGTCCTCGGCAGTATCCTGAGAAAGTTATTCCGCTATTTGTTACGCGATTGATGAATAATAAGAAAGTTCCATTGTATGCTAAAGGAGAAAATGTTCGAGATTGGATTTTTGTTGAAGATAATTGTTGCGCTATTGATTTGGTTGCACATAAGGGAAAGATCGGAGAAATCTATAACATTTGCACGAATAATCATTTAAGTAATATCAACCTGACGAAAAAGATTTTAAGAAGAATGACAAAATCACAATCTATGATTCAGAATGTTAAAGATCGGCTTGGACATGATTTTCGCTATGCAGTTAGTAATGCGAAATTATCCAAACTTGGATTTAAACCAAAATATTCTTTTGAGCAAGGTCTTGATTTAACCATTGATTGGTATACCCAGAAATCATGAAAGATTTAAAACAAAAAATTTCATTAAAAAAAGCTAAGATTGGCGTTATTGGCTTAGGCTATGTTGGATTGCCTTTAGCTATTAGTTTTTCACGTGTTGGTTTTACAGTCTTGGGATTAGATAAGAATAACGCACGAGTTAAGCGTATTCGTGAAGGAAAAAATTATAATGAAGATGTTTCTATAGAGGAAATCGCAAAGCTTCAGAAGAAAAAGAAATTTATTGCGTCTTGTGATCTATCTTTGCTTTCAAGCGTTGATGTTGTTTTTATTTGCGTTCCGACACCTTTAAAGCGCAGATATACTCCAGATATTTCTTATATTTTAAGTTCAGCAAAAACAATTCGATCTTATATTAAAAAAGGAACACTTGTTGTTCTTGAGAGTACTACTTATCCGGGAACGACTGAAGAGTTGATTTTGCCGAGATTAGAGCAGGGGGGATTAAAAGCGGGCAAAGATTTCTTTCTTGCTTTTTCTCCTGAGCGAATTGATCCAGGTAATAAGAAATATCCTGTGACAAAGATTCCTAAAATTGTTGGTGGCATTGATAAAGCATCAAGCATTCTTGCGCGAGATTTATACAAAAAAATTATTAAGAATGTTCATGTGGTTTCTTCTCCTAAGGCGGCAGAGATGGTGAAGCTTTTAGAAAATTCTTTTCGATTAATTAATATTAGTTGGATTAATGAGCTTGCGATGATGTGTAATAAAATGGATGTGGATATTTGGGAAGTTATTCAAGGAGCGAAAACAAAACCTTTTGGGTTTATGCCTTTTTATCCTGGTTTAGGCGTTGGAGGGCATTGCATTCCAGATGATCCTCTTTATTTGTATTGGAAAGCAAAGCGACATGGTGTTAGCTCGAAGTTTATTAAGCTTTCGGCAGATACAAATGATAAGGTCCCAGGATATGTTTTTAATCGACTTAAGACATTCTTAAAGAAGAATGGAAAAAGTGTTGAGAAGGCTAAGATTTTAGTTGTTGGGGTCACCTATAAAAAGAATGTTAAGGATCTTCGCCGGTCTCCAGCATTAAAGCTTTTAGAGCTCTTGAAAAAAGAGAAATGCAAAGTTAGCTATCATGATCCGTTGATTCCATACTTAGAGATTGGAGCTTTGCATTTAAAATCAGAGAAGCTTTCTGGAAAAATATTAAAGAGCGCGGATTGCATTATTCTTGCTGTTGAGCATTCTGATATTGATTATAAAAAGATTTTGTCAGGCGCAAATCTTATTTTTGATTTGTGTAATATATATACAAAAGAAAATAATTCTAAATTAATGATTTTATAAGGATTAGGCAATGCAGAAAAAGAAAAAAGTTTGTTTGATCGCAGGAGGTGCTGGATTTATTGGAAGCCATTTGTGTGATCGCATGATTCAAGAAGGGTATAATGTTATTTGTGTTGATAATTTAATTACGGGAAGTAAGAAAAATATTAAGCATCTTTTAAAGAATCAAGATTTCTTGTTTCTTAAACAAGATATTTCAGAGAAGTTTATTATTAATGGGCGCATTGATTATATTTTAAATTTTGCATCTCCGGCAAGCCCTGTTGATTATTTAAACCATCCAATTTCAACTTTAAAGGTTGGTTCGTTTGGGACATATTATTTGCTTGAATTAGCAAAGGCTAAAAAGGCAAGATTTTTCCTAGCGTCTACTTCTGAGGTTTACGGTGATCCTTTGGTGCATCCTCAAGTTGAAAGCTATTGGGGCAATGTTAATCCTATCGGTATTCGTAGTGTTTACGATGAAGCTAAGCGTTTTGCTGAAGCAATGACGATGTCGTATCAAAGAGAGCATAAGGTCGAAACGCGTATTGTGCGTATTTTTAATACATATGGCCCAAGAATGCAAACGCAAGATGGACGCGTTGTGCCAAATTTTATTTATCAGATTTTAAATAAAAAACCGCTTACTGTTTATGGCACAGGACAGCAAACACGATCATTTTGCTATGTTGATGATTTGATTGATGGTGTCGTTCGACTTTTGCGTTCAAATATCAAAACACCTGTTAATCTTGGAAATCCATTTGAATTTACTATTTTAGAATTAGCGCAATTTATTCAAGAGATTGCAAAAACAAAATGTAAGATTGTTAGATGTCCTCTGCCTGAAGATGATCCAAAGCAGCGTAAGCCTAATATTTCGCTTGCTCGAAAGAAATTAAACTGGAAGCCGTCTATTCAATTAAAACAAGGACTTGCTCAAACTATTTCGTGGTTTGAAGATAATGCATAATTAGATGAATGAAGATTCCAAAATTTTAATTGTTGGGCATAATGATATTATTGAGAAATCATTATATGAATATTTCTTGCGCAATGGATTTAAAAGTATTTTTTCTTCTTCTGAGATAGGATTAGATACAACAATTCAAAGTTCTGTGTATCAATTTTTCTCTGAGAATGAACCAGAATATGTTTTCTTGGGATCAGTTCTTTCCGGAGGAATTAAAGCTAATATTGATAGTCCGGCTGATTTCTTTTATAAAAATTCTGAAAGCCAAAATAATATTGTATATGCGGCTCAGAAGTTTGGTGTTAAGAAGCTTGTATATTTCGCTAGTTCGTGTGTTTATCCTAAAGATTGTTTTCAGCCAATGAAACGGGAATATTTGATGACTGGATCTTTGGAGGAAACAAGCGAAGCGTATTCGATTGCAAAGCTCGCAGGAATAAAATTGTGCCAGAGTTTTCGTCAGCAGTATGGATTAAATACAGTCGTTGCTATTCCAGCAACTGTTTATGGTCCTGGATGTGATATGAATTCTAAGAATGCACATGTGATTGTTGCTTTAATAAATAAATTTTATGAAGCAAAAAGAAATAATGATAATCAAGTTGTTGTTTGGGGGACAGGCGAAGCAAGGAGAGAATTTATTTTTGTTGATGATTTCATAAGCGCTGCGGTATCGGTAATGCGTAAGAATGATAGTCCTAATTTTATCCATCTTTGTCCAGGAAAAGATGTTTCTATCAAAGAATTAGCAGAAATGATTAAGGGTATTAGCCAGTTTGACGGTCAGATTGTTTTTGATTCGGAAAAGCCTCAAGGACCTGCGCGAAAGCTTTTGGATTGTTCTGAGATTTCTAATTTTGGATGGAATCCAAAAGTTGATATTAAAGAAGGTCTTGAAAAAACGTATTGTTGGTATGTGAATCAAAGAAAAATGGAGATAAAAGAATGAAAATTTTAGTTACTGGTGCTGCTGGATATATTGGATCGATTTTGGTTCCAGAGCTTCTTAAAGATAATCATGAGGTCTGTGCTCTCGACAATTTTATGTATAACCAAAGTTCTCTTTTAGATGTTTGCATTGATAAGAAAATGAGAATTGTTAGAGGGGATTGTCGAGATAAAGCAATTCTTCAAGAAGAAATGAAAACGGCTGATGCTATTTTGCCTTTAGCATGTTTAACTGGAGCGCCACTTTGCAGTAAAGATCCCTTGTTAGCAGAATCTGTTATTGTTGACGGCATTAAAACGATCTTAGATCTTAAAAGTAAAAATCAGATGATTATTTATCCAACGACAAATAGTGGCTATGGAGTTGGGCAAAAAGATAAATTTTGCACAGAAGAAACTCCTTTGAATCCTGTATCGTTGTACGGAAAGTTGAAATGTCAGGCGGAGAAAATGATTTTAGATTCTGGCAATGGCATAACTTTACGATTGGCAACGGCATTTGGTTTAAGCCCAAGAATGCGGTTAGATCTTTTGGTGAATGATTTTGTTTATCGAGCAGTTTATGATCGTTGTGTTATTCTATTTGAAGCTAATTTTAAAAGAAATTATGTTCATGTTCGAGATATTGCACAGGCTTTTATTTTGGGTTTAAATAATTTTGAGCAAATGAAGAATCAATCTTTTAATGTTGGTTTAAGTGATGCTAATTTGAGCAAGAAAGAGCTTTGCGAAGAAATTAAAAAGCATGTCGATGAATTTTATTTTTATGAATCACCTATTGGAGAAGATCCAGATAAGCGTGATTATATTGTTAGCAACGAAAAGATTGAACAGTGTGGGTTTAAGCCAAAGGTTTCCTTGTCCGATGGCATTGCAGAGCTTATTAAGGGTTATCAAATTATCAGACGTAATCAATATACGAATATCTAAACTAAGAGAGGGAATCATGAGGCAGAAATTAAAAAAGAAAGCTTTGGAGATCCGAAAGCATATTTTAAATATGTGTATTAAGGCTGAAACAGGGCACGTGACGTCATCGATGTCGTGTGTTGATATTCTCGTTGCACTTTATCAGGGTTGCGCTATGCGTCACGATCCTAAGAATCCAGATTGGAGTGAGAGAGATCGTTTTATCTTAAGCAAGGGGCAGGCAAGTCCTGCATTGTATACGATTTTAGCAGACTGTGGATATTTTAGCATGAAGGACTTAGATAAATTTGCGCAGGAAAATGGTAAATTTGGTGTTCATTTACAAAACGATGTTCCTGGTGTTGAAATTACATGTGGTTCTTTGGGTCAGGGATTTGGTTTTGCTGCTGGAACTGCTTTAGCAGCTAAGAAAAATAGAGATTTATTCTTAACGTTTACGCTTTTAGGAGATGGTGAATGTTATGAAGGTTCTATTTGGGAAACAGCTATGTTTGCTTCACATAATCGCTTAAATAATTTAGTTGCGATTATTGATCGTAATTATTTATGCGTCACAGATTTTACAGAGAATATTGTAAGCCTCGAGCCTATGGATGAAAGATGGCGATCTTTTGGGTGGGATGTTGAGTGTATTGATGGTCATTCGATTGATCAAATTTTAGATGTTCTTGAGCGTGTTCGATCACGCAGATCAACACAGCCTTTGGTAATTATTGCAGATACCGTTAAGGGTGAAGGGGTTGAATCGTTTTGTTATCAACCTGTTTGCCATGGTATTGCTCCTAAGGGAGATGATGCGAAAAAGGCGCTAGCTGATTTAGAAAGAAGGTGTAGTTATGAATAATATTACACAACGAGATTCCTTTTGGAATAAAATTTATGATTTAGCCAAAGAAGATAAAGATATTATTGTTTTATCGGCTGATATGGGTGCACCATCTTTGGATAAGTTTCGAAAAGATCTACCTGATCAGTTTGTTAATGTAGGCATTGCTGAACAAAACGCAATCTTGATCGCTTCAGGTTTGGCTAAAGAAGGAAAGAGAGTTTTTGTTTATGCGATTGCACCATTTATTACGTTTCGATGTCTTGAGCAAATTCGTGTTAATAATTCGATGATGAAGATTTCGATCACAGTTGTTGGTGTTGGGGCTGGATTTGGGTATGAAGATTCTGGGCCGACTCATCATATGATTGAAGACATTGCTCTTATGCGTTCTATGCCAGATCTTGTCGTTAATAGTATTTCTGATAGCGTTATGGCAGCTTCTGTTGCCGAGACATCTTGTCAGATGACGAAAGCAAATTATGTGCGATTAGATCGGCTTGTTTTGCCGGTTGTTTATGGGCAAGATGAAGATTTTTCTAAAGGTGTTTCTATTTTAAAGGAAGGAGACGTCTATATCGCAACAACGGGGAGCATGGTTCATGTTGCTCTTCAAGCCGCAGAGCAGATGAGCAAGAATGGTCATAGCGTAGGAGTTGTTGATGTGTACACAATTCCAATTTATGAGCAAAATTTTATTGAAGCGATTGGTGAATCAAAAAAACTTATTACGCTTGAGGAGCATTTTGTTTCTGGTGGATTCTCAAGTGCTGTTTGCGAAGTTCTTCAAGATAATGGTGTTATGATTCCTGTTAAGCGAATTGGTATCGCTATGGATAAAGGCTATTGTTATGCTTATGGCGGACGAGATATTATTCGTAAGCATTATGGTATAGATGAAAATAGTGTTGTTGAAAAAATAACCGAGTTCCTGAAATAAATGTTATTCGATGCTTCTTGATATTGTTTTAGTTAATCCAAGTATTAAAAAAGAGATGTTTGGTAAGCTCGGCACAAGCTTTGCCGGCATCGAACCTCCTCTGTGGACTGGTCTCTTAGCTGCGGTTTTACGTGATCGTGGGTTTTCTGTAAAAATTATTGATGCAGATGCTGAAGGTTTTGGAGCGAAAGAAACAGTTGAGCAAATTCTTAAATATAATCCTTTAGCTGTTGGTATTGGGGCTATTGGAGCAAATCCATCTGCTAGTTCTACACCAAAAATGGTCGGTGTTCGTTACATTCTTTCTTTGCTTAAAGAAAAGAATGCTTCTTGTAAGAAAATCCTTTACGGTATTCATCCTTCTGCCTTAGCTGAAAAAACATTAAGAGAAGAAAGTTCAGATTTTGTTTGTCGGGGAGAGGCTTTTGAGCCCATGACTGAGCTTCTTGCGCAATTAAAGACGAAAAAAGAAAATATAGATTTTAATATTAAAGGTCTTTGTTATTTAAAAGAAGATAAGTTTGTTGATCATGGATGGGCTGATGTTGTTGAAGACTTGGATTCTTTACCATTTGTTGCTTGGGACCTGTTTCCGATGGAGAAATACCGTGCACATAATTGGCACTGTTTTGAAGATATTAAACATCGATCGTCATATGCTATTATTTATTCAAGCTTAGGATGTCCATTTCATTGTCATTATTGTAACATTCATGCTCTTTACAATGGAAAACCTGGTATTCGCTTTAGAAGTGCTCGCAAAGTTGTTGAGGAGATTGATTATTTAGTTGATCATTATCAGGTTAGAAACATAAAGATTTTAGATGAACTTTTTGTGATCAATAAAGAGCGCATGTTTGAAATCTGCGATCTTTTGATTGAGAGAAAGCATAATATTAATTTTTGGGCGTATGCTCGGGTTGATACGGTTTCTGAAGAAATACTTAAAAAGCTTAAAGCAGCCGGAGTTAATTGGCTTTGTTATGGAATTGAAGCGGGATCTCTTGATGTGCGCAAAGGTGTTTCAAAAGGACGCTTTGGACATGATACCGTTAAGAAAGCTATGCAGATGACAAAAGATGCAGGTATTCACATTATTGGAAATTTTATGTTTGGTCTTCCTGATGACAATATGGAAACAATGCAGCAAACGTTTCAATTGGCTCAAGATATTAATTGTGAATATGTAAATTTTTATACAACAATGGCATATCCAGGATCGCCTCTTTATGAGGATGCTCTTAAAGCTGGATTGCCTTTGCCTGATACTTGGATGGGATTTTCTCAATTTAGTCCTGAAACAGTTCCATTGCCAACGAAATATTGTACGTCTAAAGAAGTTTTGAGTTTTAGAGATAATGCATTTAATGAATATTATAAAAATCCTCGATATTTAGAGATGATTTTAGGAAAATTTGGACAAGAAATAGTTGATCATATTCAAGAGATGCTTCAACATAAGTTAAAAAGAAATATTCTGCTAGAAACTTAAATCAAAATTCTAAAGGTAAAGAAACTCTAGAAATAAGTTCTTTAAATTATAGGAGACAAAAAGATGATTATTAGCCGAACCCCTTTTCGTGTTTCTTTATTTGGAGGTGGCACAGATTACCCTGCTTGGTTTAAAGATAACAGGGGCGCGTCCCTAGGCACAACTATTGATAAATATTGTTATATTACGTGTCGATACTTGCCACCATTTTTTGATCATAAATTTCGTATTATTTATTCAAAAATGGAACATGTTAAAAGTATCGACGATATTCTTCATCCGGCGGTAAGAGAAGCTATTAAGTTCTCAAATATTTCCGAAGGTCTTGAAATTCATCATGATGGCGATCTTCCTGCACGTACAGGGTTGGGTTCAAGTTCATCTTTTATGGTTGGTCTTCTAAACGCGCTTTATGCTTTAAAGGGAAAGATGGTCAGCAAACAACGCTTGTCTCAAGAGGCGATTCATGTCGAGCAAGATATGTGCAAGGAAAATGTTGGTTGTCAAGATCAGGTCTTAGCGGCTAACGGAGGATTTAATCATATAGAATTTGGCGGATCGTCTCATTTAAAAACAACACGAATTACGATTGCTGATTCTAAAATCCGATTTTTACAAGACCACTTGATGCTATTTTTTACAGGATTTTCGAGAATGGCATCTGAAATCGCGAAACATCAAATTGATAATATTGCTAGCAAGAAAAAAGATTTAACCGAGATGTATAATATGACAACAACGGCTCTTGATATTTTAAATGGAGAAAATCTTTTAGATCTTGGAGGCTTATTAGGCGAATCTTGGAAAATTAAAAGGCAGTTGTCAGATAAAGTATCAACGCCTTATATCGATGATATTTATAACAAAGCTAAAAGCGCTGGCTCTCTTGGCGGAAAACTTTTGGGTGCAGGAGGCGGCGGATTTGTATTGTTATTTGTTGAACCTGACAAGCAAAAACAAGTTCGACAAGCATTAAATCCTTTGTTAGAAATTCCTTTTAAGTTTGAAACTCAGGGAACGCAAATTATTTTTTATCAACCTAATACTGGAAAAGTGGAGTAGCATTCTTGAACGATTTATCTAATGTTGATGTGGTTATTCTTGCGGGAGGTCTTGGTAAGCGACTTCGTTCGGAAACAGGTGATACGCCAAAAGTTTTGGCTCAAGTCAATAGTGTTCCTTTTCTTGATATCCTTTTGAAAAATCTTTCGAAGCAAGGTTTTAAGAGAATTATTTTATGCACAGGCTATCAATCTGAAGCAATTGAGTTACATTACAAGCAAAATGTTTTAGGTTTGACGATTGAATTTTCTAAAGAAAATATGCCTTTGGGAACGGGGGGCGCGATCAAGAATGCTCGGGTTCTTGTGCAAAGTGAAAAGTTTCTTGCTCTTAACGGGGATTGTTTTTGTTCAGTTTTATTTAAAGATTTTTTAGAATTTCACAATAAGAAGGATGCGTTGGCTTCGATGGTGTTAACAGAGCTTGAGGATAAAAAAGATTTTGGGTCTGTTGTTATCAATAAAGATAATAAGATTAAAAGTTTTCAAGAAAAAAGCGAGAAGTCTTTTTCTCCCTACGTTAGTGTTGGCATTTATTGTTTTAATAAAGAAATATTTAATTTAATGCCAAAACAAGAGGCTTTTTCAATTGAGCATGATTTCTTTCCAGATCTTACTAAAGAAGATTTCTTTGGGTTTACGACTGACCAAGGTTTTTTAGATATCGGCACTCCGGATCGATATAAAATAGCACAAGAGAAATTGGTTAATGATGAATAAAAGAATAAATATTCTTTATCTTTGCGCAACAACAGAAATAGGTGGCGCTGA
>CAZYOA010000025.1:0-14912 GCA_964648665.1 uncultured Planctomycetales bacterium
CAACATATTTGATTGCAAAGGGTTAAAAATATTTGGATACCAAAAGAGGACGATTTTCGCAACTTCTTGGAGGAGTTTAGAACTTGGTTATATTCAGAAGAGGCAAGAAAATTACAGCAAATCAAATCCTCTCTTCCCCGCTAGGAGGCACAATAAGAACTATGGCCTTTTTTTACTTAAACACTTTAGATGCGCAGTTCATAGAGGATGAGCGAAAAGTTATTTTTTTGATTGGCATCTTGTCTTTAAGAAGCTCATATAAAAGTTCGCACCAATTCTCACAAGTAGTAACTTTTTTGGACACAACTATTCTGTATTCAGGGTATGACCAAGCAAGCGGGTGGTCTATCTTTTTAAGAGGAACACAATGCTCAGGGTCGTTATTAATGCCTGCCTTTTTATATACATCAAGCATCGGCTCAAGAAGCGGGTCTCCTTCTTGTAATATTGTTGCGTGATGGAAATGGTCACAAACTTCCCATGCTTTTTTGAATCCCTCTTTACAAGCGTGTGCATATCCAGTTACCGGGTCTACGGTGTCTTCAAGTTCAATCGTTACAAGACCTGAGTGCCCGTGAAGGTGCTTTGCTTCGCAAGGCCAGTTCATAAACCTATGCGCGTACTGGAAGTCAAGCTTTACGATTGATGTGTACTTGTCGTTTGACATGATAATTCTCCTTTTGGTTTAGTTACGTTTTTCATTATTGTGCCCTGCATAAATCGCTATAAAACATTTTGCGTTAAACCACCTCCTTTAATTTGTGTTAACTTAATAAATCGTAATCATTACTACTCAATAGGCAAAAAATATTATTTACTCTTACACTTTGAACAAATACCCATCAACACAACTCTCTTATTAATAACTTTAAATTTGCTAGAAATATTTTTAGGCAACTTGATGGCATCATAGCTTTTATTGTAAAAATCTATTATAACGCCACATTTGATACATTTAAGATGATGATGAGGTTTGTTGTTTGGGTCATATTTTTTCCCTTGCCCCGAACATGAAACGGTATCAATCACGCCACTCCCTGCAAAGCTTATCAGCGTACGATTCACGGTATCAAGCGATATGTTAGGAAGATCGACCCTTACTCTCTGATAAACTGCATCCGCTGTAGGATGCGTTTTATCTAACATGAGCGTTTTGTATACCGCCACTCTTTGCGGAGTAACTCTTAATCGATGTTTTTTGCACTGCTTATAGAAATCTTCCATACACACTCCTTTTGTATGATTACTACTATATAGGAGTCACTCCTAGTTGTAAAGAAGAGAATTTCACTTTGTTATTATAAGCAAAAAGCCGTTGTAAGCATTTAACTCAAAACGACTTAAAACAATTTAACTCCCCTAAGAGGAAGATTTTTGAAACTTTTTAGAAAGACTTAAAAAGCATTGCTTATCAAACAAAGCTACTAACTTATGCAAAGAATAACATTATTATCTTAAAAAGTAACGACTCTTTCGCTTTCTCTTACTATGTCATGCATATCTTTCATTGTAGAAATCGGGCACATATCCGAACTTTTCTGTTCCCTCGACTTAATACAACTACCGCAAGCGTAAATTGTGCCATTTGCTTGCATAAGCTTTTCAGCCTGTTCAATAGTATTAAATTTCTCGTTACTAATTTTCTGATATTCAACACCCTTACCCATAAAAAACACTTTAACTTCGTCACCCTGCCCAAGAGCAAAATTTCCATACCGTAAAGCGTTCCAACAAGTTTCTGCATCATTACTTGAAATAACAATTCCTATTTTCATATTTACTCCTTTTAAAAATAAAACCCACTGCAACACATTGTATCACGGTGGGTTAGTACATCAAACTCCACCAATTGGACAAATTTTGAAACTTTGTGAAGAAACTTAAAACATCTTCTATGCCTAAAAAAAGACAACAAGATGCTTTAACATATTTATTTTAATTTAAGCGGCTTTAAACACATAAACCAATCAAGGCACTTAATGCCTTCTTTCTCGGCTCCATCAACTCTTTCCTTTGCTGTTCCACAACTTCCAGGAGGAGGAACTATAACATCATCCCCAGGCTGCCAATCTGCTGGAGTAGCAATATTATGTTTGTCTCCCGCCTGCATAGATATAAGCAACCGTTTTATTTCTTGGAAATTTCTTCCTGAAGATGATGGATAATACATCAAAGCCCTAACTTTCTGATTAGGGTCTATAAAAAATACAGCTCTGACTGCACTCGAATCACTAGCTGAGGGTTGAACCATGCCAAATTTTTTGGCCACATCCATTGTCAGATCTGCTATAACAGGAAAATTTACCTCCACATCCTTCATTCCTTTCCAATCAATCTTTTCTTTAATCGTCCTCAACCACGCTATATGACTATAGTGACTATCAATTGAAAGTCCAATTAACTTACAATTCATTGATTCAAACTCTTTCTCCATCGTCGCAAATGTCATAAATTCAGTCGTACAGACAGGAGTAAAATCAGCTGGATGGCTGAATAAAATCACCCATTTATTTTTATAATCTTCAGGAAACTTAATTTTGCCTTGTGTTGTATTGGCCTCAAAAGCAGGTGCTATTTCACCAATAACAGGCATATGAACTCTTTCGCAAACATTTTCTTCCATAACTTACTCCTTTATTTTTATTATTTTTTATTAATTTCTTCTTCGACTTCCTTAGCTCCTTTATCATAAAACTTTTGTTCATCAGGAGCCAATTCTTTCAATAATCTAAGAAATTCTCCTGCGTGAACTTTTTCTTCATCAGCAATATCCTTAAGAACATCTTGAGCTAATTTATTATCTGTCGATTCAGCAAGCTGCACATAAAGTTGAACCGCTTCATATTCTGCTGCGATCATAAAACGAATCGCTCGAACAAGTTCTTCTTGGCTTAACTTCTTGTCTTTTGCTACTCCTGAAAAAGGTGTTCCAAATTCTGGCATAAAGCCCTCCTTTCTTATTCTTTTTTACAACATCTATCGCAAATGACCTCTATCACAACTTTCTTCCCAAGCACTTTGTATTTCTTTAAGATTGAACTTGGTATCTTCAAATCATCATACTCATTGTTCTTAAAATCAATTATTCTATTACATCTTGCACAGCATAAATGATGATGATTTTCTGTTACAGTATCGAACCTTTTTTGTCTTCCGCAATTCTCAGTAATTCTTATCATTCCAATTCTCGAAAAAGATAGCAAAGTTCTGTTTACAGTATCAAAAGATATATTAGAATGATTTTTTCTTATTCTTCTATAAATATCATCAGCAGATGGATGGCTATAATTATCAACCAATTCCAAATATATAGCAGTTCGCTGAGGAGTAATCCTTAACTTATTCTCTTTGCACTTTTGATTAAAGAATTCTAAAACTTTTTCTATCTTTTTCATAACTACTCTTATATAGGAATTACTACTATCTGTCAAGGGAAGAATTTTGATTAATTCTTATAAATAAAAAGTCGTTGCAAGGATTCACCTTGCAACGAATTATAAATTGGCTCCCCTGAGAATGCACAAGTCTTAACTATATCTAACCATCAGGCACACTTTGCTATAATAGGAAAAGGCTAAATTGTCCACTATTTTCAACCCAAAATATCAATAAACTCTTAATTCACATGGAGAAAATCGCTATTACCATTAGCAATATAAATTCCCGTTCTTGCTGTCTCAATAACTTTCTGCAAAATATTTTCTGATTAAACATAATCACTGAAAGTCCCATCTTTTTTTGCTTTTTATCGTATGTACTTAATTGTCTCCTAGCTCAAATTAAATTGATATTCCTTCATTTCTTTTCCTTCTTAGAAAAAACAAAGTCTGTGTGCAAAAAATAGAATTAAATCTTTAAAAATTTCCTAAAATGAAATCCATATATTGCTAATGTTATTACAACAGGGAATGACCTTGGTTTTTTGAATAATGTCCAAAGAATAAGTTTCCAATAATGTTTTCGCCCCTTCTCCCTTACACCCAAAATTAATATAGACCGAAAAAATACACCAATATGGCTCATTTTAAATTTACAAGAACTATTCTTAAGTTTGTGCTCTTTTAAAAACGTAAACACTCTTTCGTAATAAGGTTTTATTGAATAAATACCTTGCAACACAGCTTTATATCCTTCCACGAGCTTTACAGGATCCATCTTAGGAACAAAATTCAGTGAGTAGTCTGTATTGTTGCCCGAGACATCTCTAAGAATTCTTTTTTCCTGTTTCAATCTGTTGTACAACTTTGTGTTTTTAGGAGCATTCAGCAACCCTACCATTGCAGTCACAATCCCACTTTTCTGAATAAATTCTATTTGTTTTTGAAAAATGGACGGAGAATCATTATCAAAGCCAAGGATAAAACCCCCCGTGACCTGAAGGCCCGACTTTTGAATTTTTTTAACACATTCTACTAAGTTTCTATTTTTATTTTGAAACTTACCGCACTCAGCTAAACTGTCTTCTTCTGGCGTCTCAATACCTACAAAGACTGCATTAAATCCTGCAGCAACCATCATCTCTATCAATTCATCATCATCAGCTAAGTTTATTGATGCTTCGGTTGAAAAGACAAAAGGATTCTTTCTTTTTTTCATCCATTCAATTATAGCCGGCAATATTTCATTTTTCAACTTTGACTTATTACCAATAAAGTTATCATCAACAAAAAAAACCTGATCTTTCCAACCATGTAAATATAAACTTTCAAGTTCATTGATTACTTGTTCTTTAGTTTTTGTCCGTACTTTCTTTCCAAACAAATTTGTTATATCACAAAAATCACAATCAAAAGGACATCCTCTTGAATACTGAATGTTCATATTTGCATACTCATCCATATTCAGCAAAGACCACAAGGGAACAGGTGTCTTGCTTAAATCCGGTAAAATGTCTGAAGAATAGACCTTTCTGGGAATGCCTTGTTTAAGATCCTCTAAAAACATGGGAATGGTTATTTCTCCTTCATTTAAGACATAATGATCCACACCTTGGAAGCTCACATAGTCAGTTGTAAACAATGGACCTCCAGCAACAATCTTAACCCCTTTTTCTTTCCCCCTTTTTATTATTTCTCTTACTGATTCTCTATGAATTGCCATTGCACTAACAAATAAATAATCTGCCCATTCCAGTTCTGAGTCTTTAAGAGGGGCTATGTTCATATCCACCAACCGTTTTTCCCATTGCGTTGGAAGTATTGCCGCAACTGTGAGTAAACCCACAGGAGGATGAGCAGCTTTTTTTGAAATAAATTTCAGGGCATGTTTAAAGCTCCAAAAAGTATCTGGGCAATTCGGATAAACCATTAATACTTTCATTCTAAAACTCCTATCATATATTTCTTTACAAAACATCGCTTTTTAGTATTTTATATTCGAATGGTTTACTTGTTCAAACTATCTAATTAAAGAATTTCATCTTTCCCTTAAACCATTCTCCATCTCTCTTAAAGAATCCTTTAATATTTCAACTTTTTTACTCCCCGCTTTTCACAATACCTTCAACTTCTTTATTTAAAACCTCATCATATAACTCAAAACGTTTACAAATTCTTGCTATTATCTACCAATGTCTTCTCTTAGTAAAACTTACAAATACTTATTTGTTCTTGTTTACTGCTATTTTATGGTGTTTATGGTTATTTTGTTAGCACAGTGTTAAAGCGAAGTGTTTATAATAAAAAATCTCACACAATCAATTACTTTTTGAAAGTACTTATCGTACCCATAATCCTCGAATCCCTCTTTTTGCATCTAGGGCACACTACAACAAGCTTCATAAAAAGCACCTCTTCGCACTTAATGCATTTCTTAAGACATTCTTTTTGCATACCATAACAAGATCCATCAGCAAAACATGTTGTTTCTACACAATCACGTAATTCTCCGCACTGACAACACCAGTACTCTTCAACAAAAGACACCTCATTGTCGCTTGACCGAAAATACTCTCCGCATTCCATACATCTATAGATTACTTGTTCGCTCATGATAATTATTCCTAAATGTTTGGGTTATCATTTTGATTTCAAAAAAATCTTAAGAGCTTGTTCTTCACTTTTACAAATCTTCACAACTAAAGCTACTTTAAATATTTCAATATAATTTTTCAAAAAAGCTGTCACATTGATAACCACCAGTTTCTTTTTTACTACTTTAAGCTGAGAAAAAATCCTAACAAGAGAAGCAATCGTAGAACTATCAACATGAGCAACATCTTTAAAATCAATAATAAAATGCTTCTTGGATATATTTTTGTCATGTTGAGTTCCTTCAGGAAAATTCGGGATGATAGACACGTCAATGTCTCCCTGTAGCCTAAAAATAACATAGTCATCTTCGAGAACAAGCTCTTTTATCCACGGTAACTCTCCATCATTGTATTTCTTAATTACATCAAATTTAATCATTCCTCTTCTCTCTTTCTTTTCGTACAACCAAACCTTTAAGGCGATAAATATACCAAAAAGCAACCGGTGTAAAAATAAATGTATACAAAATAGATGCTAACATTCCGCCAACAATAACCGTCCCCATAGAAGTCTTTAATGGAACTAGCGCCCACAATTGCGGCAATATCCCTAACACGATCGCAATCGAACTCATTAAAATAGCTTGAAACTTCTCAGATGCCCCTAGCCATAGAGCTTCAATAATCGGAATGCCTTCTTTCATTTTTGCAATTGTATGTTCAAGTAAGAGAATAGCATTGTTAACAGCTAAACCAACAATCATGACGAATCCTAACATAGAAGCAATATTAATGGATTCCATACGAAAAAAGAGCATTAGCAACGCTCCGATAAATGACGTTACTATAGACAATATAATAACAAAAGGATAAATAAAAGAATTCATAATAGCAACTAAAAGCATATAAGTTAAAATAATCGCAATAATAAATGCCTTTTTTATTTCCCTTTGCGATTCCTCTTGATATTCTGAACTACCTACATATTTATACCCATATCCTTCATCAAACTCAATTTTTTCTGCAATTGTTTTATCAAGATAACTCATAACATGCCCTGTTGAAGCTTTCGCAAGATACCCTTCTAAGCGAATAACACGATTTTTTTCTCTATGCCGTATCATAGGAATAGCTTTAGAAACATGCAATCTCCCCAATTTTGTAATAGGAACAAGACCTTTTTTCGAAATAATATCAATCTTTTTTAAATCTTCTAACTCTTGAGTATATCTTTCATCAAGCGAAACGTTAATATCGTATTCTTCCCCGTTTTCTTTATAAATATTAGAGTCATCTCCATAAATAGAGCTTCGCAAAACAATACCAAGTGCAACATTGACAAGATCATAATTCTTAATTTTATCTTGATCTGGAATAAATCTAACTTCATTTCGAGGAGTTTTATAAGATGAAACAACTGACCGAAAGTAACCGCTATCCTCCATAATTTCCTTTAACTCTTTGGACATTGTAATCATTTTTGAATAATCTTTTCCATATAGATTAATTGAAATATCTCCTTCGTCGGATGGACCCCGCCTTTGTCGCCTAAATGTGATCTCTGCATCAGCAATTGTTGCAATATAAGGAGTTAAAGAATTGATAATCTCAATATCGCTTCTTTTTCTATCAGCAGACGGCTTTAAATCTACAGCAATAGAGGCATTTTCTTCACCGTTGTCTCCAATAACAACAAAATAAGACCTCATCTCAGGTATTTCAGACACTTTCATCTCAACATTTTCGACAATTTCTAAAGTTTTTTCAATTGTTGTTCCTTGCGGCAACACTATATTTATTTTAAATTTATCTTCATCAGAAGAAGGATAAAAATTATTACCTATGTAAGGAGTAATAAATATCAAAGATAAAAATGTAAGCCCTACAATTAAAATCAACGTTTTTGGAAATCGAAACATTAAATCAAAGATTTTTTTATACTCACTTTTCAAAAAAACAACAAACCTTGATGTTCCAAATGCTAATATTTTGAATGGATTAAACGACTTCCTCTTTTTCTTTTGAGAATTTGTTGGCTTAAGCATAACAGCACAAAGCATCGGAGTTAAGCTGAATGAAGCTATCAATGAAAAGATTGTTGCAAAAACGACTGTCAAACCAAACGATACCATAAATTGCCCTACCATTCCTGCCATAAAAGAAATAGGGGTAAAAACAACTAGGTTTGTCCCGGCAGATGCAAGAACAGCACCAGAAACTTCTTTAGTCCCCTTGATAGCGGCTTCATCTGGACTTTCTCCTTTATTGATATGAGCAAGTACATTCTCAATAATAACAATAGCATTAGCAATCAAAGTTCCTAAAGAAGTGGCGATCGCTAAAAGGGTCATCGAATTGATTGAAAAACCAGCCATATCCATCAAAAACATTGTTGAAACCAGAGACGCTGGGATTATAATAGTCGAAATAAATGTTAATCTAACCTGTCCTGTAAAAAGATACAGGATAGCAATCGTCAAAAGGATTCCTATTAAGATATTGATATTCGTAGATTTTGTTTCTTTGACAATAAAATCAGTCGTGTCAGATGCAATTTCTATATTCACACCAAGAGGAAGTTCTTTCCTGAAAACATCAAGCTTATCTTTAACGGCTTTTGAGATATTAACAGAATTTCCTCCAGAAACCTTCTCTACGGACAGCCCTACAACATCCTTCCCATTAAATCGTGCGATAGAATCAACTTCTTTAAAACTATCTTTTACGGTTGCGATTTGACTTAGCGGAAAACTAAAACCGTCTCGAGAAGTTAACAACATATTTTGTATTTCTTCAATGCTTTCAAATTCACCCGTAAAACGAACGCTCAAAGAACGGCTTCCTCTTTCGAGAAGACCTCCAGGAATATTTTTATTTCTCACTCCTATTTCTCTAATTACATCAAATATAGAAATGTAATATTTTTTCATAAGCATGGGGTCTAAGACAATGTTTACTTGTCTTTTCTTGCCACCAAAAATCTCGACATTTGCAACGCCCTCAATATTACACAGTTTATCTTTAAATTTCTTATCAGCATATTCATACAATTCCCTGCCATCTAAAGAATTGCTTGAAAGAACAATATCTAAGACAGGCTCGATTAAAGGATCAAATTTTTCAATAACTGGATTTTCAATATTGTCAGGCAATTCATTTATGATAGCCTCTACTTTATCTTTTACTTCAATAGATTTGATATTAGCATCAGCCCCCATCTTAAATTCAACAAAGATTAACAAAAAACTATCATAAGAATAGCTACGTAACCTTTTAATTTGAGAAAGTTCACTTATGGCGTCTTCAATTTTATCTGCAACCAAAGTTTCAACTTCTAACGGAGTTGCCCCCGGATAAACAACAGAAACGGTTACAATAGGAAAATCAATTTCAGGATCTTTATCGATATTCAAATTAAAATACGAAACTATGCCAAGGAGGACAAAAAATAAAACAAACATAACTGTTGTAGCCGGCCTTTTTACAAAAAACTCAATCATGAATTAGCTCCATTTTCTTTATTAATGACCCTAAGCTTATCTCCATCCTTAAGTATCGATTGACCTTCAATTATAACTATATCTCCAGAAAACAATCCTTCTATGATAACCACATCACCAAAAACCCTCTGTCCTATAGCTATTTTCGTTTTGTACGCTTTTCCTTCAACAACTTTCCACACGCTTCTTTTATCTCCCTCAATTTCAATAATATCTTCATCTAGAAATAATACGTCTTTAATTGTTTTTTTGTGAACATGGGCAATCTTTTTCTCTTTTTGACTAAAACTTTTATAATCAAAAATGCTCTCTATTCGAAACAACCCACTGCCTGTATCTCTGCCTCCTGAAACAAATGATATCTTCCCAAATCGCCTTAAATCATTTTCTTGATAATACAAAATTTGGCCTAAAGAAAGTTCACTTTTAATCCCTTTTGTCACATAGCTTTCGAAAAGACCATCTCCCACAGGAAGAATTGTTATCTTGAAAAAAACATCAATATCGCCTTCTACAATTTCACGAACAACAACTGGCTTTCCATTCTTTTTATATTCATTAACTACATTTACAACCTCTTGATTGAGGTTTTGTATAATTTGATACCGCACTTTTAAAATATAGATCACTAAGATAAAAATGCAAACCAAGAATATGCTAGCTCTTAACACATTTTCTTTTTTCATTGCATTGCCTCCATAGTCGATAATTTCTCAATTCTTGCAACAGTGCTATTAATATTAAAAAGGGTAACTTCTTTATTAAGCTTTACTCTTGTCAATAGAAGTTCGGCATCATTAACCTCTGTTAAAGTAACCTTTCCAGCTTTTAATAAATCCTGATGCATTAAAAAGGACTCCTGAGCATATTGTATTGATTCTTCATCTGCTAGCAATGTTTGTTTGTGCTCACGACATTCTTCAATGGCTATAGATAATACCAATCTCAAATCTTCTTGAATTTTCTTATATACTAACTCAGCATTCTTTTTATCAAATTTTGCTTGTTTTAGTTGTTGGTGTTTTTCTCCTCCATTAAAAATTGGGAAACTAATTGCAACGCCGGCAACTCCATAATCATTAAAGTTATCCCGACCAATATGCGCCTGCTTAGATACTCCAACATTTGTCCAAGAAGCATATAGAGAGATCAAAGGTCTAAATTCAGCCTTTTTAATTCTAATAACATGTTCTGTTAAATAAATACTTTCTTGCAATGCTTTTAATATTGGACTATTTTTTTCAAAAGCTTTTATGTAAAACATTCTATCTTCTTCCGCATAACGATCTTCAATTCTATCAATTAACTTTATTTCTACACCCTCTTCTTCTCCAATTATATTTTTCAATATTTTTATAGCAGAAATTCTGGCCGCACGAGCATTGCTAACCATAGGCTTACGCGCTGAAATATCTGCTGAAATTTTAATATTATCTTTTTTTGAAATGCGGCCATCGATAGAGTTCTGCTCAAGAATATCTTTATTTCTTAATGAATTATTTAAAGATTCTTGTAAAATTATTAAAGATTTTTCTGCTAATAAAGCCGCAAAATAGCTTACCTTGGCATTAAAAATTACATCTAACTCTTGAGCTTCTTTATTCAACTGACTAATAGTTGATTCTTTCTGAGCCGCTTTTATTGCGTTTGAAACACGTCCAAAAGAATAAAGCAGTTGCGACATGTTGATATTGCCCTCTACTTCATAAGTTCCCATAAGTAAAAGAGGATTATTAGGATACTTGAAATTATTGCACCACGTTGCAGTGCTATTTAAATGGGGATATAACGCCGATTTGGATTCTTGATATTTTGATTCGCTAATTCTTATTTTATTTTTATTTATTTGATAATCTTCACTAGCACTTAAAGCCATATTAATTATTTTTGTTAAGTCTAAATCGATTCGTTCTTGAGAAAAAGCTCTATCTAGAAAAGACGTAAACATGGATATTATTACCAACATTAACGCGATCTTTTTCATCATTTTCTTAATCATAATTTCCTTCCTACTAATTTGCTATATCAAATTATTCGATTATTCGAAGTCAATAAACAAATTTTTTTTAGTTTTCGAATAACCCTTTTTCTAACTCTTGCAATAATTTCTGTAACAACACAGCTTTTTTGCCACCCATTTTTTGCAACACCGAATTAACTTTCTCATTTAAAATTTCATCATATAATTTAAAACGTTTATGAATTTTTATTGTTAGCTCAATGCGCACTTCCCTTCTGTCTTCGAGGCAAAGATCTCTCTTGAGAAATCCCATCTTAACAAGAGAATTAACCATTGCCGATGCTGCAGGAGATTTTACGTTCATATATTTAGCCAACTGTATTAAAGATACGCCCTGTTGCCTATCATCAGCATGCTGCTTAACCAACATCAGCATCTGCAATTGTCTATTTGTCAAATTACGTAATAATAACCCAGATTGAGGTTTATTTACATACAACTCAGAATAATTCCTTAAATATTCAACAATTGAAAATTGAATTTCCCAAATATTCATATTTATGCCTTCTTTCTAACCAAATCATTGTACAAATTATAATTAGTTCGATATTTCGAATATATACCATTATCGAAGATTTGTCAAGGTTTAAAAATGAAATAAACCAAAAAGCGCTCTAAAGATCACTTAAGCTCGCCTGCCATTCAGACCGAAATAATCTCTGACGATAATCAAGAAATTAATCTAATCCCCGAATACAAAGTCCGCTCTCTTGCCAGCCAAACCGACTGGAATAAACAGACCCAAACTTGGCAAAATATCAAAGAAAATCTTTCACAGAATTAATTTTATCTCTCTTTTTATTCCAAGCAAAAATTACCCATTCCTAATAAATGCCAAACAATCTGCCCTAACTTCTTGATAATCTCACATAATAACTATTTACTACAAAACCTCTACTAAGTCGCAATTCAAAGATAAAGATTTTCCACTATTTTCAGCCCAAAACATATATAACATTTGATATGTGATCAATTAGCGATGTCAGACCGCCAGGAATGAACATTCAATATTTTTGTCTCTGGTAACTCTATTTTTTGAATTAGTTTAAAAAGGATGAATTTATATAAAGTTTTTCTATTTTTTGCCTTGCCCACGGATTCTTTCGTAGAAACTTTAGGCTAGATTTTATACTGGGTTCATGATTAAAACAGTTTACCTTTATCCTTCTCCCCAATTCTTCCCACCCGTAGGATTTCTGCAAACGCGTAACCATCATTTCCAAAGTGATCCCGTGCAGAGGATCCTTGTTTTTTCTAGGCTCATTATTCTGTTGTGGTGTCATTCAAAACGTTCCTTTGCATATTTATTGAGCAGAATTATTTAAAACGAAATTTCGTTTTAAACTCTTTATCCAATTCAACCATAGCATTAAACGACTGCTTCTTTTTGGATATAAACCCTTCGATCAAGTCCGAGTGCCCTTCTTTTATTATTTTTTTAACCTGATTAGGGTCAAGCTTCTTACTGGCAATCGTTGACCATAAAACAAATTGACAATCTTCCCTGTAACGCGAGCAATAATAGGACTTCTTCCCTTCATAAATCTGACCTTGTTTGCATTGCGGACATCTGCCGAAGTTCACTTTGCCACCGACAGCCCCTCTCAGAGAATCATTATTTTTAATTTCAGAGATCACTCGCTCAGCAAAAGACTTGATCTCTCCCATAAAATCGTTTTCGCTAAGATTTCCATCCTTGATTTTTGTCAACTTCTGCTCCCATTGAGCCGTCATTTCAGGACTTTTCAAATCAGAAACAACCACGTCTATCAATTGAATACCCTTGCTTGTCGGAATCAAAGCCTTCTTTTTTCTAACAATGTAGCCAGACTTAACCAGTCTTTCGATAATTGTTGCCCGAGTGGCCTGCGTTCCAAGACCCTGATCTTTCAAGTGCGCCGCTAATGTATCATCATCAACTTGCTTGCCGATATATCGCATGGCATTTAATAAAGTCCCGTCAGTAAACGCTTTGGGCGGTGAAGTTTCTTTTTCCTGGACTTCCAATGCATCAATAGACAATATTTGCCCCTGGGTGAATTGCGCGTTTAACATATCAATGACTTCCGAGCGGACAGGATATCGGCCTAAAGCGCTGTTTTTTTTCTTAAACTCACCCTCAGCTTGTCCTGAACTTTCCGCGTTGTCGACAACAGCCTTTTGATAAATATTTCGCCATCCTATTACAGCAGGACGAGCCCCTTTAAACATAAAAACCTCTTGCTCGATATGCATCGTTATCTCTGTAACATCTTCAACAAAATCAGGATAAAAGATCGCGATAAACCGCTTTTGAATCAACATGTAAATATTTTCAAGATTCGCGTCTAGTCGACCCTGCAACTTTTTCTTTGTCGGAATAATGGCATGATGATCGGTTAGCTTCTTATCATTGATATAATTCTTGCCAAGATTATATCCCAACTCAAGATGTTTTATAGATTTTACGGCCAGATGTTTTAAGTTATCCGGCGCGCTACGAAGAATGCTAGGCAATTCTGGACGGATATTCTCGGATAAATGCCTAGATTCTGTGCGGGGATAACTAATCAATTTTTGCTTTTCGTACAAAGCCTGAGCATATTCTAAAGTTTGCTTAGCCGTGTATCCAAATTTTTCATTACATTCTTTCTGAAGAAGCGTCAGGTCGTACAACGAAGGTGGGCTTGTTTTTCTTTTTGATTGTTTAATCTTAACTATCTTCCCGTCCTTCCCTTCCAAGCTTTTCTTAAGGTCTTCAGCCGTATCCTTTTTCTCTATCTTATATCCATCTTTATCTTCCCATCTAAATAGGACATTTTTTGTTTTCGCATAAAGTTCATAATAATAACATTTTTCAAAACCATCGATAATCTTCTGGCGATTCACGATCAAAGCAAGTGTCGGTGTCTGCACCCGTCCGACTGTGCAAAGTTGACCGTTGCTGATTGTATAAGCGCGCGTAGCATTTAAGCCAACGATCCAATCTGCAAAAGCCCTGCATTGTGCCGATTGGCCCAGATGGTCAAAGTCTTGCCCAGCATACAAAGAATCTAAACCAGCCTGAATACTTGCATCGGTTAAGTCTGAAATCCACAAACGCTTAAATGGTTTTTGACACTCTGAATATTTGTATATCCATCGAAATATCAGCTCTCCTTCTCTTCCTGCATCAGTTGCATTAATGATTTCTTCGCAATTATTAAACAGCTTAGCAATCACCTGAAATTGTTTGTTGCCACTAGGACTTGTAGTGAGTTGAAATGTCGGTGGGATCATCGGCAGCTGGGAAAAAGCCCATCTACCTCCCCACTGCTTGCACATGACAGAAGGTTCAGCGATTGTTACTAAATGGCCATAAGCCCACGTAACCTGATAGCCGTTTCCTTCTAACCAACCATCTTTCTTTTGATTGGCCAAAAGCACACGAGCAATATCACGT
>CAZYOA010000026.1:0-14180 GCA_964648665.1 uncultured Planctomycetales bacterium
TGAGAATCTTTGGAATCGGTCCAACGACCAGTAAAATTTTGCAAGAAATTTTAAAGTATTCCCAAGGCGAGAATATTGAGTTTTTAAGCAATGATTTTCTTGCAGGAGCAGGTGTTGATTTTAATAACATGAAATTTGTCGAAGGAAAAGTTTTAGATGAAAATGATAATCCGATTAGAGCTGATAAGGTTATTTCCTTGATTGATTGTAGAAGCTCTGAAAAAGACGTGGCCCCTTATTTCAATCAATTTATTTTAGCACATAATAATGTGAATAATGGAGGCAGCCTTTTTTCTGTCTTTACTTTTCTGAACAATGACGAATCGCAAAGAAAGATTGAGATTGTTAAAGGTTTATTAGCCGAGATGGAGAATGCAGGAATGGATATTGATATCTTAGACCCGGAGATTGCCATAAAGGACGCAGAGCCTACAAGAGTGATTTTAGTTCGAGTTAAAAAGAAACAAGAGCGAGAAATAAGAATAAAAGATGTTTCTGGAAATTTAGAAGTTGATGTTATCGATGGTGTTTCTCCTATCTTAACAGGTGATATCCTTGACAATATGTATTCTGTCATACCTCTTGCAGGGCTTAATCCTGCTGTGCGAAGCAGTATAAATGATATTAATGGTATAGATTTCAACCCTAGTGATTATGAAATTCTAGGTGTCAAGGCGCTTGTTGATAAAACAGGCAAGACAGTATTTTTTAGCCGAGATGGAAGGGAAAAGATTCTCAGACATACGGATGTAGCAAGACAGTATTTTGGAGGAGCCTCTGGAGATATTCCTGGAGATATTATTGGATATCAGCTTCAATTTGTTCGCAATAAGAATACAGGGGAGAAAATTTTTGCAGGATTTCAGATAGATTCTAAATTGGCAAATATGCCAGAACTTTATGATCCCAAATTGGATGGCAGGGCAATAACAGAAAATGAGATTATTAAAGGACCTAATCAGTTTTTGTTAGATAATATCCTCATTCCTCATAACTTTTCTCCTGAGCAAGCATTGGTCCAGGAAGATTTTTTGTCTAATATATCTGAGATTGAAACAATACCTGGAAAGGATGGAAAAGACCCTATTTATGTTATGAGCACTCTCAAGGCTTTTGGGCCATCTCCTGAGATTGAAAGCAAGGTTTTTGCTAATCAAGATAATCGTTTATTTCTTGGAAAACTGTTTAAAGAATATGTTCTTTTTTATAATGAAAATGTGAGACTAAATCCTAAGCTTAATTTAGAAAAAGATGATGCGAAAGTTAAGGCTAAAAAGAGAGATGACTTTCTGGAGCTAGAATTTCAAAAATTTAGCGGCATGATTGCGTATTTAATTTTAAAAAGCTTCTTTTCCGAGACACAAGAAAGAAGAACTGAGTTTAATAATTCTTTAAAAAGTTTCAATGATTTTGTAGAGATTCAAAAGCGCATAAAGATTCAAAGGGGGAGTGGACTAAACCCAGGTTCGGATCTTATTGAAGTCAGAGATGAATTAGCTAAGAGAGTAATTAAAATTTTAAAAGACGAGTTTTTAAGCGGAATTTTTGAAGATTTTAATAAGACACATTTAGATATTAAGTCTTTGATTTCTGATCCGGGCTTTGTTCCTGAGCTAAATCTATCGAAATCAGTGCGAGGGAAAATGGATCATGGTATCAAGCTTGTATTTAATATCCTGCCAGGATTTCTTGATATAGTTGCAGAGGAGATTGATGACCCTAGCTTGCTTGATTCTGAGGATGGTGACGATGATCTTTTGTCTATGGCACTCAATAAGATTCTCCTAGCTCGTAAATATTATCATTTTATTTCTAACCGAAAACCTTTTAACGTATTTTTCGAGGACCAAGAAGGACAACATGAAGCTTTATTGTTAGATTCAAGCTCGAATCCAAAAGAGGTCCTACAGTATTTACTCTTTTCCAAAGAACTTGATAAATTAGAAAGATTTACTACTACTTGGCCAACAGCTCTCGAGAAGGATGAATATCTTTTTACAATGAACAATGTTTCTAAGGAAGAATTAGAGAATGAAAAGGTTTTACTTGCTATTCATTTTAAGGTTATCGATATGTCTGTATTGGTTTCTGGAGATCAGAAAGGAGCTGTTTCTTATCTGAAAGATGATCAAACTAAGAAGTCGAAAGTCGTTTATGTTCAGGATCTCTTTGTTGATCCAAGTCAAGGAAGAACGAATTCCTGGAAAAGGGCTTATGTTTTGCTTTTAGAGCATTTGGATACAGTTTTCAATGGTCAGGAATTTTCTATTGTATTTGAACCAAAATCAAAAAAAGAAGCTGATCATGCCAAAAATATTTTTAATGCGTACAAAGTTCCGGGATCAAAGCCTAATCAATGGACGATGACGGTTAGCCGCAAAAATCGAAAAATATTTGATGGGCAGTGGGGTTCGGGAATAACTAAGATTAAAGAAATTGCTCCTCGAGGCAATTTAAGCGCTGTTGTAGGTGGAGGTTTTGTTTTTACTGGCGAAGTTAAGAAAGAAGAAGAGGCAGTTGTTAAAAGTGAATTAATTCCTGGTGAAATTGTGATTAAAAATAGAGGGACTAGCGATCCGGGCAAGACTGGTGTGATTACCTTTACTTATAACGGCAAATGGCATGTCCTTGGCAAAGGTCAGATACAAAGGCTGGATTTAGGCTCTGCTATAGTTTTAAGCGATAAAGAATTCGATGAGATGTATCCTCAGGTTGTTGCTGCGCTTGACAAAGCTGTTCCACCAAAGTTGAAAAAGGGTTCGTCGAATATGGGAAATTATTGGACGGTTGAGCAGTTTAAGCAATTGGCCGATGTTACGGCAAATCGATATCTTGTGAGCGGTGATTATGACTGGAATCAATGTCAGCTAGCAAGTGATGACATCATGAGAAATTATTATGGAAATACGGAGTTAATGACGAATCATAAATTTGAAAAGATGGATTTTTATATTCCAGTGGATGCTCAAAATATAGCTGAAGGCATGAAAACATCTAATCATGTTGTTGTTATTGCTGATGGCTGGTATGTTTTTGATACACAATTGCGTCAGTTTAAAAAACGATCTAACCTCTCTCAAGATAATGAATTCTTTAAAAAGTTTATTTATACATGGGATGAATATTTTGAAAATGTTCCTGCATTTTTTAGTAAAACGGTAGATTTTAAATCTAAGGTTAAAACTTCTTCTTCAGCTGTTACTAATGCGCAGATTGAGAAGGTGAACGAATTCTTTAAAGGTGCGCGATCAGGGTCTTTTAGAAACGCAGTTGTTTTTCATGAATCTTCAGTTGATTTTGCGCAAGCACTAAATCAGTCTTATCCGAATTCTTTTGGAGAGCATATAGGTATAGATTTAAATGATCCTTATTGGTCTCGTAGTTTTGATAAAGAAATTTCAGAAAAGGAAAAACAAATAGGATCAAATAAGCAAGTTTTTATTCCTCTTACTGTTAAGGGGGAGATAAAAGATTATAAGAGTTTTGGGGACTTCTTGCTATCCCAGGTAGAAGCGACTTTTGGAAAAGTACAATTTGTTTTGATTCTTGACAAAGAAGAAGATTTTAATATTTTTGAGAGAATGATAAGAACGGACAATTCAGGTGACAGTAATAATTCTCAGTTTATTTGGGAGCTTGTTGGGTCTAAAGGATTCTTTGACCTTTCTGACAGTCAGAAATCTGATTCGGCAACGCATATTTTAACGCTTGTTGGTGAGCAGGCTGCAGGCACAGACTTCGCTGCGGGGACTTCGCAGGAAGCGACCGGAGCCAGTGATGTTGATTTGTCAGAAAGAATTAAGATTGAGAAAGCAGAAGAAGAGGGATTAGGGAGAAAATTTGCATCGCAGGAGCTTGACGTAGAAGTTGTTCAGGTTTTGGCTAAGATTATTGAGCCAAGGTTTCATGACATTATGAGAAAGTATAATCTGACACAAAGACATCCGGGTCTTGGCGCAGATATTGTTATATGTTGGTATACTTCTCAGGTTTTAGCTAGATTCTTTTCAAAAGCCATGGACATTCCCATCGGTGGAAATTCTCCCAACAGAATCGAGATTCCTTCAGGCTTGTACCTTGACGATAAAGCGCCGGAAGCAAGAAGTCAGGCTAGCCATCTTTGGGGTGTTATTTATTTAAATGATAAGCCGACTGTTTACTTTGATGGAGGGTTTTGGATGGGAGGAGGTAGTGAGCTTGGTCCATACTCTGATAAAATTATTGTTATGCCTTATCAAGAAGCTATGAAGAAATTTGGTTTGCTAAAACTGGATGATGCCATTGAAGCATCAGCAAGAGAGTATGGCCTGGAAATGTCTTATGTAAATCAATATAAGGGGCCTGAGGGGCAAGAGCCAGGCTACTTAGATTCAGAGGATGTAGGAATTCCAGCTCTTGGCCTTGCTAATAAGTATTGGCAGCTTTTAGATATACAGGGCGGAGGTCGGAAAGTATTCTCTTCTGATGAACAAGGTAAATTTGACTTAGTTCTTCAGGAACTTTTTAATATTTCTAGCTTGAGTGATATTCCAACGAGCTCAGCATTACTACAAAAAGATACGAGCATCTCCGGCAATGTTGATGTTGACGCTGATTCTAAGGCCAAAACTTCTTCTTCAAATCTCGGTGGTATTGATCTTGGTGCTGATACGATGAATATGGAAATTCAATCTGAGGGTGAAGGATTTGAATTTAATTTTAATGAAGCCGATTTTATGAATATCGAAATTAACGGACTTTATCCTGTAATTATCAATATAGCCCCTGTAATAAATCTTCCTGCTTTTCTTGGTGCAGTCCAAGAGAGCGATAAAAATCTTCAGTTAAGCTAAAACATTAAATTTAAAAGGAAAGCTTTAATCTAAAGCAGTTGCTCTATGGGTAACTTGGGCAAGCCTACTTATTCTTTTTTATTGACAATAGGAATAGTTTCTATATAATAATTATTCTTGATTAGAAAGAGTGTGATTAAGAAAACATTTTGTGATAGTATGTTTCAAATAAACCAATAACTTTTTGGGAGGTGTATCGTGAAAAAGTATAAATGTACAGTTTGTGGATATATTTATGATCCAGTTGCTGGTGATCCAGATAATGGCGTTGCCGCTGGAACATCTTTTGAAGATATTTCAGACACATGGGTTTGCCCAGAGTGCGGTGTATCTAAAGAAGATTTTGAAGTTGTAGAATAATAAAAATATTAGGGAGACAACATGCATCAAATTGCCAAGGATATCTATTGGACAGGATATATCGATTGGGATTTAAGAAATTTCCATGGATATGAAACACCCGTAGGTTCTACGTATAATGCATATCTTATTTTAGATGAAGCGTCAACACTAATCGACACTGTTAAGCATTATGGGGCAGAGGAGATGATTGAACGGATCAAAGAAGTGATTGATCCTGCTAAAATAAAATATATTATTTCGAATCATACAGAAATGGATCATTCTGGCTCTATTGATACAATTTTAAAGTATTGTCCAGATGCTGAAGTTGTGTGTTCGCCCAAAGGGGCCCAAGAGCTTAAGCGTCATTTTAAGAAAGATTGGAAGTTTAAGGTTGTTAATACTGGAGATGAGCTGGATATAGGAAAAAGAAAGCTAAGCTTTTTGCTAACTCCTATGGTTCATTGGCCAGATTCTATGGTTACGTATTCTGCCCAAGATAAAATTCTCTTTTCCAACGATGCTTTTGGTCAACATCGAGCAAGCACTGAACGCTATGCCGATGAGGTTGGCTCTGATATTGTTTATGAGGATGCTGCTAAGTATTATGCAAATATCGTTATGCCTTATGGCAATCAAGTTTTAAAGGCTTTAGAGGCGGCTTCAACGCTTGATATCGATATGATTTGTCCATCACATGGACTTATTTGGCGAACAAAAGAAGACCGTGCAAAGATTTTATCTCTGTATCAAAGATGGGCTAACTATGAGGCTGAAGATAAGTGTTTGATCGTGTATGACACGATGTGGAATTCAACGCGTCAAATGGCTACTAAGCTAAATCATTTTGCTGATGTTGCTGGGATTCCCGTTAAGATGGTGGGATTGCAAGAAGCGCATATTTCAGATATTGTAACAGATATTTTAAATTCAAGATTTGTCTTTTTTGGAACTCCAATCTTAAATAACCGCATGCTTCCAACGATGGCCGCACTTTTGATGTATATCAAAGGACTTAAAACAAAAAAACGTTTGGCAGTTACGTTTGGTTCTTATGGATGGTCAAAAATTGGGTTTAAAGAATTTGAGCAATCTATTGTGGATGCAGGATTTGAGCTTATAGATGATGGACGATATAGTCAATTCGTTCCTGATGACAGTGAACTTGAAGATTTAAAAAGTATTGTGGATAAAGTTAAAGAACAAATAAAATGAAATTATCAAAAGAGATTATTCATTTCTTTGAAAAAAACCATGCCGCTATTGTCTCAACGCTTAATGAAAAAGGTGCGATTCATTGTGCGGTGAAAGGGCTTGTGGGTGTTGGAAAAAAAGACAAGCTTTTTTTAACAGATTTATATTTATATCGTACGTTTTGTAATTTAAAAAGAAATTCAACTATTAGCATTACAGTTTTAGATGAGCATGCTTTTAAGGGTTATACGCTTCAGGGTAAAGCAAGAATCATTCCAAAGAGTGAAATTAAAAAGAATATTTTTGATGAGTGGGAAGCTCGTGTTATCCAAAGGATAACGAAGCGTCTTGCAGAAAGTGTTAGCACTGGAGCAAAGTCAAAAAAGCATTTTGAAGCAGATTTACCAACAGAGATAAAATATCTGATTGAAGTAGAGATTGATAATGTTGTTGATTTAGCGCCTCCAGCAAGAAAAGTGAGAATGAAATCATGCAAAAAGTAAGCGAAGTTTTAAGAGAACATCAAATCAAGGTTACGCCACAGCGTCTATCGGTGTATCTTGCTTTTGATAAAACTATGGGTCATTTGAGTGCAGATCAAGTTTATCGTAGCGTACAAAGAAAGGTGCCTGCTATTTCTCTTGGAACAGTGTATTCGATTTTAGAAAATTTTTGTAGTAAAGGTTTGTTGCGTGAAATAAAGATTAATTTTGATAAATCATTGTATGAAATGAAAAAAGAGCCGCATCATCATTTTTCATGTCGCATCTGTAGCAAAATCTTTGATGTTCATATGCCTGTTTGTTCTGCTCTTCAAAATCGTATTGTGGATGGACATATGATCGATGATTTTCAAGGTTATTTCTATGGAATTTGTGCGAGTTGTTCAAGAGGAGCAAGGAAAAAATGAACGAGTTTAAAGTAAAATTTTTAGAGCGTATTAAAAGAACAGAGTCGATCGAAAGTTTTCGTTTTTCTTCTGAGGAAAAAATTGAATTTTGTTCAGGTCAATTTCTTAAAGTTTTTTTTGATCAAGAGAAAAAAGATAATAAAGATCTAAACAAGTATTTATCTTTTTCGTGTTCTCCTTCAAGAAATTATATTGAAGTTACTAAGAGGCGATCTGAAAGTGAATTTTCTAAGAAACTTTGGAATCTTAAAGTAGGCGATTCCATTTTAGTTAGCGGCCCGATGGGAAGCTGCACGTTTGATTCTGTATATGAAAAAATAGCATTTATCATAGGTGGTATTGGTATCACGCCTGCGATATCTATTATTGAATATATTGTCGAGAATAACATATCTTCTGATGTCACGCTGTTGTATTCAAATATGACGGAAGAAGACATTGCGTTTAAAAAAGAATTAGAAGCGTGGAGTGCAAAATATTCAGGCCTTAAAATTATTTGGACTGTTGTGGCATCAGAGCCACAAGATAAGAATATTTTTAAAGGGATGATTGATAAAGATTTTATTTTAAAGCATGTTGAGGATTATCAGGATCGTTTAATTTTTATATCCGGGCCACCAAAGATGGTTGCGGTGATGAAAGAGATTTGTCTTGATATCGGATGTGACCTGAAGAAATTAAAAGCTGAAAATTTTGTAGGGTATTAATTGAAAAAGTCCTGATTCGTTGTGTTAGGCTGAAGCAGGATAAATAAGGAAATCTCTCGGCGTGAGCGCTGTAGGATTAATTCGCTTAATAGATTTACATTTGCGAGTACTTTGCAAGGCTGAGGCTCATCAAAATTCGCATAACAAACTTATGTTCGCTAGTGTTCTGTAAGTTTGAGGATCATCTAATAATTAATAAAACAGGAGGGTTAAAATGGCAGATGTCAAAGGAACAAAAACGGAAAAGAATTTGATGGCAGCTTTCGCTGGAGAATCACAAGCGCGAAATAAATATACTTATTTTGCAAAAGTAGCACAAAAAGAGGGATATATTTATGTTGCTAAGATTTTTGAAGAAGCTGCTATGAATGAAGTGCAACATGCTAAAGATGAGTTTAAGCTTCTTAACGGTATTGGAAATACAATTACAAACTTAAATGAAGCGATCGATGGCGAGCATTATGAAACAACGGATATGTATCCAACATTTGCAAAAGAAGCAAAAGAAGAAGGACTTGAAGATGCGGCACGACTTTTTGAGCAAATTGCAAAAGTTGAAAAAGAGCATGAAGAAAGATATCGAAAACTTTTAAAGATGGTTGAAGATGGCACTGTTTACAAAAGAGAAGAATCTATTAAGTGGAAATGTGCTAAATGTGGATTTATTCATGAAGGAAAAGAACCGCCAGCAGCATGTCCGTCTTGCAAGCATCCAAAAGAGTATTATGAGCCAGCAGATCTTAGTTTTTTTGGATAAAAAAATAGCGATTCTTTTTTAAAAGAGTATACTAACCTTTAAGAGATAGAAGAGGTTAATAATGAATAAAAATTTAGTTAAAGCAATGAATGATCAAATTAATAAAGAAATGTTTTCGGCATATCTTTATTTGGCGATGTCTGCTTATTTTGAAGGTGAAAGCTTAGGTGGCTTTGCTCATTGGATGAAGATTCAAGCTTCAGAAGAGCTTTCGCATGCGATGAAGTTTTATAATTTTATTGCTGAGAGAGGGGAAACTGTTGAGCTTCAAGCTATTGACAAGCCTGATGCTTTGTTTTCTTCTGTTGAAGATGTCTTAAAAAAGACATTAGGCCACGAAAAGTTTATTACAAAAAATATTAATGACCTTTATGCCATGGCTCAAAAAGATAATGATAATGCGTCTGTTATCTTTTTAGATTGGTTTGTGACAGAGCAGATTGAAGAAGAAAAGAATCCTGCTGATATTTTAGGAAAACTAAAATATATTGGTAAGAGTGGCAATGGAATTTTGATGCTCGATAAAGAGTTGTCTTTAAGAGCTTTGCCAACATTTTTGCCAAGCGGTGAGATTGCTGGTAATTAACTTTTAAGGTAGAACTTTATGCATAATATTGAAATTCATGAGATTATGTGCGATCATCCGATTAAGATTAAGGAAAATATCTCAATTGGAAACGTCGCACATCTTCTTTTTCGCTATCAGATCAATGGAATCTTAGTTATTGGTGCCGACGACGGTGAGAAGCTGGTCGGTATTTTTACCACAACGGATCTTTTAAATTTGATGGCTAAGGCTGTTTCAGAAGGCAAACATCGCATCGATGAGCTTAGTGAGATTTCCAAAAAGCCTGTCGGGGAACATGTTAGTCGTAATATCATTTCTCTTCAAAGAACAGATAAAGTAGCTAAGGCGATTGCAACGATGCATCGTAAAAATGTACATACAATTCCTATTTTTGATGGAGAAAAGCTTGTCGGTGTTTTAGGGCGACATGATGTTTTAAATATCGCCTTGTCGTAAATCCTTTTAGTCTAATTTCTGCATTTTTAAAATAATGAACAAATCTTCTTTCAAATATATTTATGGTCCTGTCTATTCTTGGCGCTTAGGAATGTCTTTAGGCGTTGATCCAATTTCTAAAACAGAAAAAATTTGTAATTATGATTGCATGTATTGTCAGCTGGGATCGACAATTTGCTTTAGCTCTAAAAGAGAAGAATTTGTTTCAACAAAAGAAATTTTAAAAGAGATCGAAAGCATCGACGGTGTTGATATTGACTATATTACGTTTTCTGGTCGTGGGGAGCCAACGCTTGCAAAGAATCTAGGGGAAATGATTCTTGAGATTAAGAAATCTCGACGAGAGAAAATTGCCGTGATTACAAATTCTTCGCTAATGGATCGAGCGGATGTTCGTGATGATTTAATGAGTTGCGATTTTGTTTTAGCAAAGCTTGATAGTTTTGATCAGGAATCTTTTTCTGATATTAATTTGCCAATGGATGCGATTAATTTTGATGCAATCATAGATGGACTTATTGCTTTTAAAAAAAGTTTTAATGGAAAATTTGCTCTTCAAATTATGTTCGTCGATAAAAACGAGGGAAGTGCTAAAAAGATAGCAGAAGTTGCAAGAAAGATCGCTCCAGATGAAGTTCAGATCAATACGCCACTTCGTCCATGTGGAACAAAACCATTGACAAAGATTCAAATGGATGGTATTAAAAAGTACTTCTTGGGTCTTAATATTGTTTGTATTTATGATGTTGAACAAAAACAATATGCTCCTTTAGACGATCAAAAGACCGCTGATCGTCATGGAAAATTTAAAAATTCTTAAAATTTAAAAAGTCTTCATAACACAATATCTTGTAAAATAAAGTTCTTGACATACAATATATTGTGGTTTATGATACGTTATCAGTCGTTGGTAAGTGTTATTATTTATTAAGTTTTATATACGGAAAGGGAAGGTGCTTTGATGCAGGCAACAGATGTTCTAGCAAAAATCATGAAGCGTAATGGCGTAGAAGAGTTATTCGATGCCGAGAAAATTGTAAAAGCGATTCAAAAAGCCGGTGAAGCAACTGGTGAATTTGAACGCGATGTTGCCGAAAAGTTAACGTTGCGCGTTGTCAATATTGCTATTCAAATGGCAACTGTTGATGAAAAGCCAAACGTTGAGCAGATTCAGGATATTGTTGAAGAGGTTCTTATTTCTTCCCCTTATAAGAAGACGGCCAAATCTTACATCATTTATCGAGATCAGCATACGAAGATTCGCGAGATTACATCGGCGAGTAACGTTGATCTTGTTGATCAATATTTAAGTCGAGCTGATTGGAAAGTTAATGAAAATAGCAACATGGCATTTTCGCTTCAAGGATTAAACAATTATGTTTCTTCTGAGATTAGCAAAGTTTATTGGCTTAATAAAATTTACCCTGAAGAAATAAAAGTAGCGCATACAAAAGGCGATCTTCATGTTCATGATCTTGGTCTTTTAAGTGTTTATTGTGTTGGATGGGATCTTGAGGATCTTTTGACTGTTGGATTTCAGGGAGCAGTTGGAAAGATGGAGTCAAAGCCAGCAAGACATCTTCGAAGTGCTTTAGGACAACTTGTTAATTTCTTTTATACTCTTCAAGGAGAGGCTTCAGGAGCTCAGGCATTTTCAAGTTTTGATACATTGCTTGCTCCATTTATTCGATACGATAATTTGAAATATAAAGATGTCAAGCAAGTGTTGCAAGAATTTGTTTTTAATGTCAATGTTCCGACGCGTGTTGGGTTTCAGACACCATTTACAAATGTAACATGCGATCTTAATGTTCCTTCTCATTATATAGAGAAGAATGTTATTGTCGGCGGTGTTCCTCAAAAAGAAACATATGGGGAATTCCAAGAAGAAATAGATATGTTCAATAAAGCATTCCTTGAGGTTTTAATCGAGGGTGATGCTAAGGGACGTGTTTTTACGTTTCCAATTCCAACATACAATATTACAAAAGATTTTAATTGGGACAATCCAAATCTAGACATGCTTTGGGAAGTGACTGCAAAATACGGCATTCCTTATTTTGCTAACTTTGTTAATTCCGATATGAGTCCAGATGATGCACGCAGTATGTGCTGTCGTTTGCGTATAGATAATAGAGAATTGCGTAAGCGTGGTGGTGGACTTTTTGGTTCATCTCCATTAACAGGTTCTATTGGTGTTGTAACGATTAATGCGCCACGTTTAGCGTATAAAACAAAGAACGAAGAAGCATTCTTTAAGCAACTAGATGAGCTTATTCTTTTGGCGAAAGAAAGCTTAGAGATCAAAAGAAAGGTTTTAGAAAAGTTTACAGATGGTAATCTTTATCCGTATATTAGCTTCTATTTGAGGAATGTTAAAAAACGTTTTAATGCGTATTGGCAAAATCATTTTTCAACCATCGGGCTGGTGGGGATGAACGAAGCATGTTTGAATATGTTTGGTGAAGATATCTCTTCAGAAAAAGGTCGTACTTTTGCAGCTAAAGTTTTGGATCATATGCGCGATAGAATGATCGAGATTCAAGAAGAAACAGGTAATAATTATAATTTGGAGGCAACTCCAGCCGAAGGCGTTTCTTATCGTTTAGCACGGCTAGATAAAGATGAATTTAAGGATATTAAATGTGCTAATGAAGATTTTTATGCCGAGGGACGAGAACCTTATTATACGAATTCAACTCATCTTCCTGTTGGGTATTCTGATGATATTTTTGAGGTTTTAGATCTTCAGGATGATCTTCAGAGTCGATATACAGGTGGTACAGTTTTACATGGGTTTGTTGGTGAGAAAATTGAGAATAATGAGAATTTAAAATCATTAATTCGAACAATTTGCCATAAATACAAATTACCATATTTTACAATTACACCAACATTTAGCGTTTGTCCGAATTGTGGATACATCGCAGGCGAGAATTCTTATTGTCCAAAATGTGAAAGTGATTGTGAAGTTTATTCTCGTGTTGTTGGATATCTTCGTCCAGTTCAGCAATGGAATAAAGGTAAAAAAGAAGAGTTTTCTCAAAGAAAAACGTATAGAATTTCAAAACCTAAATGTTGCGAATAGGTGGTCTTCAAAAATTTTCTTTGATTGATTTTCCAGGAAAAATGGCAGCGGTGATCTTTACCCAAGGGTGTGATTTCCGCTGCCCTTTTTGTCACAATCCTGATTTGGTTCTTCCAGAGAAATTTACAGAAACTATTTCAGAAAAAGAAATTTTAGAGTTCCTAGAAAAACGCCAAGATCAGCTAGAAGGTGTTGTTATTACTGGTGGCGAACCTACGCTTCAAAACGGTTTGGGAATATTTTTAAGAAAAATTAAAGATCTTGGTTACTCTATTAAATTAGATACAAATGGCAATAATCCAGAGGTTCTCCAGGGTTTAATTGAGGAAAAATTTATTGATTATATTGCTATGGATATCAAGGCGCCTTTAGAGAAATATAGTCAGGTTGCGGGAGTCCAGATTGATCAATCTAAGATAAAGCAAAGTGTTGATTTAATATTAAATTCTGGATTAGATTATCAATTCCGTACAACGGTTATTAAGCCATTTTTAAATGATCAAGATTTATCAGATATTTCGTCTTTTTTGCAGAGAGCAAAGTGTTATAAATTGCAGTTGTTTAGCGCAAAAGGAGATATTTTAGATAAGTCACTTTTAGATGTTGCTCATTATGATTCTGATGAGTTTGAGCAATTTAAACAAAAATGGCAGAAAAATTAGATTATTTCTAGACATCAAAATAAGTAAGATTTTATTCTTCCAATTTATTCCAATCGTGGTATAATTTCACTTAATCAAATTTTGTATTGAAAAGAAATTAGGAAAAGTCTGGATGATCCCAGACACCTTCTAATAGTTTAAATAATAGAAGATAAGACAATAGTTAGTTTACTATTTTTAATTACTAATAAGGAGAAAAGACAAATGGCAAAAATCGACTTATCTCAATATGGTATTTCAGGTGTAAAAGAAGTTTTTTACAATCTATCTTATGAAGAGCTTTTTGCGCATGAGATGAATCCAGGCCTAGAAGGCTTTGAAAAGGGAATGTTAACCAACTTTGGAGCTGTTTCTGTAGATACTGGAAAATACACAGGACGCTCTCCAAAAGATAAATATATTGTAGACGAGCCATCTTCTAAAGATAATGTTTGGTGGAAAGATGGAGACAACGGATCAGATAATCGCCGCATGACTCAAGAAACGTGGGCTGAATTTAAGAAAGCCGGTCTTAATCAGTTAAGTGGAAAAAAGCTTTATGTGATGGACGGTTTTTGTGGTGCCTTTAAAGAAACAAGGCTTTCAGTTCGACTGGTAACAGAAGTTGCATGGATGGCTCATTTTGTTAAAAATATGTTTATTCGTCCTACCGAAGAAGAATTAA
>CAZYOA010000027.1:0-13030 GCA_964648665.1 uncultured Planctomycetales bacterium
ATGATTAATGGAAAAAAGATTATTGTTGTTTTGCCGGCGTATAACGCTGAAAAAACATTAGAAAAAACATATCACGAAATTCCAAAAGACATTGTTGATGAAGTTCTTTTGGTTGATGATAAGTCTAGCGATCAGACGGCTAAGTTGGCAGAATCCTTGGGGATTCCAACCGTTGTGCATAGCCAAAATCTTGGATATGGAGGAAATCAGAAGACGTGCTATAGGGAAGCTTTAAAAAGAGGTGCAGATATTGTTGTGATGCTTCATCCGGATTATCAATATCTTCCGAAGCTCGTTGGTCCGATGGCGTCTTTAATTGCTAGTGGAGTTTTTGATGTTGTTTTGGGTTCTCGAATTCTAGGAGGGTATGCTCCAAAAGGTGGTATGCCTATTTATAAATATATTGCTAATCGTCTTTTAACGGCATTTGAAAATATTTTAACCGGCCAGAAATTATCTGAATATCATACTGGTTTTCGTGCATTCTCAAAAGAGGTTCTCTTAGATATTCCTTTATTAGAGAACTCAGATGATTTTGTTTTTGATAATCAAATTTTAACGCAAATTTTTTATTTTGGATATCATATAGGTGAAATTACTTCTCCTTGCAATTATAATAAGGGATGTTCTTCGATTAGTTTTTCTAGAAGCGTGACGTACGGATTGGGTGTTTTAAAAACGACATTTGCTTATGTTTTGGCTAGGTTGAAAATGAGCAATAATATTATTTTTGATAAGAAAAAAGGGCAAAAAATAACAATATAGTCTATTTTTTGCGTTTAATCTTGCTTCATTGACAAAATCTGTAATTTCGATATAATATTCTCTCTATTAGCGAATTATCTTTATACGACATATGAATTTATGTAAAAAGGAAGGAATCAAGAAATGAATAAAATGACTGTCAAAGATCTTGATATTCAAGGAAAAAAAGTTATTATTCGGGTTGATTTTAATGTTCCTCTAGATAAAAATCTTACGATTACAGATGATCGTCGTATTCAGGCATCATTGCCAACGATTAAATATGTGCTTGAAAATGGTGCCGCTAAGGTTATTTTAATGAGTCATTTAGGAAGACCAAAAGGAGAAGGGCCAGAAGATGAATTTCGCCTAACGCCTGTTGGTATTCGACTTCAAGAGCTTTTGGGTCAACCCGTTTTAAAATTGGATGATTGCATTGGAGATGATGTTAAATCTAAGATTGAGAATGCGCAAGAAAAAGTTGTTCTTCTCGAGAATCTACGTTTTTATAAACAAGAAAAGAAAAATGATCCAGAATTTGCTAAAAGTTTGGCTTCTTTAGCTGATGTTTATGTTGATGATGCTTTTGGAACAGCGCATCGAGCACATGCTTCTGTTGCAGGAATTACAGAGTATCTTCCGTCGGGAGCAGGGTTTCTTTTAGAAAAAGAAATTAAGTATCTTGGTGGTGCTGTAACAAATCCTAGAAAGCCATTTGTTGTTATTTTAGGCGGAGCAAAAGTTTCAGATAAGATTACATTGGTTGAAAATCTTCTTAAAAAAGCAGATTCTATTTTGATAGGCGGAGGAATGGCCTATACTTTTTTAAAATCTCAAGGAAAAAATGTTGGAAATTCTAAGCTTGAACCTGATAAGGTTGAAATTGCAGGCGAGCTTTTAAAAAAGGCAAAAGAAGTTGGTGTCAATATTGTTTTGACGACTGATTTTTTAGTTGTTGAAGATTATGACAAGCCAGAGACAAGAAAAATTGTTACAGATATTCCTGATGGCTGGGAAAGTTTGGATATTGGTCCAGAAACAAGAAAGAATTTTAAAGAAGTTTTATCTACAGCTAAGACAATTGTTTGGAATGGTCCTGTTGGTGTTTTTGAAGTTGATGAATATGCTGAAGGAACAAAAGAAATTGCAGAGTATATTGCAACGTTGAAAGATGTGACAAGCATTGTTGGCGGTGGAGATTCTGCTGCAGCTGTTAGTAAATTTAATGTTGAAGATGCCATGACGCATATTTCAACAGGTGGTGGGGCATCGCTTGAATTTCTAGAGGGAAAAGAATTGCCAGGAATTGCAGCACTTAAGGATAAACAAGTTTAATCATTTACCGTGGAGTTTATTGTGAGAAAAATCATTATTGCAGGAAATTGGAAATTAAATAAAACAATCTCAGAGGCAGTAGAGCTTGCACAAGCTATTAAAGATCAAGCTGTAGACGTAACAAATGTTGATATTGCTGTTTGTCCTGTTTTTACAGCAATTTCTGAAGTTGGAAAAATTGTTAATGGATCTAATGTTGGCCTTGGTGCTCAAGATGTTTATTGGAAAGAATCCGGAGCTTTTACAGGTGAGGTGTCAGCATCGCTTTTGAAAGATGCAGGATGCCAATATGTTATTATTGGTCACTCAGAGAGAAGACAGTATTTTGGCGAGACTAATGAGACTGTGAATAATAAGGTAAAGGCTGTTCTTGAAGCCGGACTAACTCCTATTGTTTGTGTTGGAGAAAATCTGGAAGAAAGAGAAGCCGATAAAGCGTTTGATGTTGTTAAAGATCATATTGAAAATTCGCTAAAAGGTTTTAGCGCTGATGAAATGAAAAAAATGGTTTTAGCGTATGAACCTGTTTGGGCTATTGGAACAGGTAAGACAGCTTCGCCTGAACAAGCTCAAGAAATTCATGCTTTTATTCGAGGTCTTTTAAAAGATATGCACGACGAGGATGTATCACAGGCGATGCGTATTCAATATGGTGGAAGTGTTAAACCAGAAAATGCTAAAGATCTTATGGGTCAAGAAGATATTGATGGAGCTCTTGTTGGTGGAGCAGCTCTTAAAGTTGATTCATTCGTAGGCATTATTAAAAATTGCCAATAATTAAATAGAAGGGAAATTGTATGTTTACATTTGTTCTTATTCTTCACACATTAATTTGTATATTACTTGGTGTTGTTATTTTAATGCAATCAGGAAGAGGCGGAGGCCTTACCGATGCGTTTCAATCCGCTGAATCTATGTTTGGGGCTCAGACAAACGCTGTTCTTATTAAAGCCACAGCAGTTTTAGCTTCTATCTTTTTAGTGACTTCTTTAAGTCTTGCTTATCTTTCAGCTCAAAAAGATAAATCTTTATTGATAAAAGGTGTACAGCAAGAAGAGTTTGATCCAGATAAACTTTTTGATGAAGCTTCTAAAAATACTCAAACTATAGAAATTAATACAAGCGTAGAAGATGCGCCGGTAACAAGTGAAGAGAAATAATAGAAATATTTTAAATTTTAAAGATACAGCAAAAAAACTACTAATTTTATTAGTAGTTTTTTTGTGTGTTGATCATCTTAGTTTTGCTCAAGAGACGACTTTTGATAAACATGGTGGTCAGCTTGTTTTTACAGCGACGTCTGATCCTCGAAGTTTTAATCCTATCATTGCTAAGGAAAGTTCATCGTCAGGAGTTGTTGGTTATCTCTTTGAAGGACTTACTAAGATTGATGGAATTACTCTAGAGGTTTTGCCGAGCTTGGCTAAGAGTTGGGAAATAAGTCGAGATGGGCTGACTTGGATTTTTCATCTTAGAGATGACGTGCTTTGGTCTGACGGTGTGCCGTTTAGTGCGGACGATGTTGTTTTTACGTTTAACGATTTGATTTATAATGATGCGATTCCATCGTCGGCACGTGATATCTTTACGATTGATGGAAAAATATTTAAAGTTGAGAAAGTTGATGCACACACGGTTAAATTTGTTTTACCAATTCGCTTTGCTCCATTCTTGCGTTCAATGGCAACGGGCATTATGCCTAAGCATGCTCTTAAGAGTTCGGTTGATGATAGAACGTTTAATTTTAAATGGGGAATTGATACGCCAGTTTCAGAAATTGTGGGCACAGGTCCGTATCTTCTGGAGTTGTATCAACCGGGTCAGCGTATTATTTTAAGAGCAAATCCTTTGTATTGGGAGAAGTCTGATCAAGGGGAGAGATTGCCGTTTATTGATCGAATTGTTTTCTTGATTGTTCAAAACCAAGATGTTTCACTTTTAAAATTTTTAGAAGGGGAGACGGATTCGTGTAGAGTTAGAGGGACGGATTATGCGCTTTTAAAGCCCTTAGAAAAAGAAAAGAATTTTACAGTTTACGATCTTGGTTCAGAATCTGGAAACAGTTTTATTGTGTTTAATCAGAATCCACGTCTTAATCCAAAGACAGGAAAACCTTTTGTTGATCCAGTTAAATTATCATGGTTTCAAAATTTAGAATTTCGAAAAGCCGTAGCACATGTTATTGACAAAAAACGCATTGTTGAAATTACTATGAATAATTTAGGGTACCCTCAATATGGAACTATGAATCCCAATTCTGGACTTTTTTATAATCCGAATGTTATTAAATATGAATATGATCTTAAGAAAGCAAAGCAGATTTTAAATTCTGCAGGATTTATTGATCGCGATGGAGACGGTATTCTTGAAGATAAAGAGGGAAATGTTGTTGAGTTTAATTTTTTTACAAATTCCAATGGAGCTGAACGTATTCAGATTGCTTCGATTGTTCGCCATGATCTTGAAGAGCTTGGCATGAGAGTTAATTTCTTGGTATTGGAATTTAATAACTTGGTTGCAAAGTTAATTGCTAATTATGAGTGGGATGCAATTTTGATAGGATTGACAGGAGGCATTGAGCCTCACTTTGGAAAAAATGTTTGGGTTTCTGATGGACAGCTACATTTCTGGAATCCAGGGCAAGAGAAGCCTGCAACAAAATGGGAAGCTAGAATTGATGAGATTTTTAGTGCAGCTGTTCAAGAACTTGATGATAAGAAAAGAAAACCACTTTATGATGAATGGCAGATGATTGTTTCACAAGAGCTTCCAGTTATTTATACTGTTTTGGGTGCAGGTGTTTCGGCTGTTCGAAATAAATTTGGAAACTTAAAACCAAGTCTTCATGGCGGCGTGTTTCATAATTTGGAAGAAATATATGTAAAGGAAGAATATCGGTAATGTTTAAATATATAGTAAAAAGAATTTTGATTGCGATTCCGCTCTTGCTTGGGATGTCGTTGCTGACTTTTGTTTTGATGCAAGTGACTCCCGGAAATTTCTTTGATACGCTTAAGCTTGATCCACAAGTTTCTCCTGAAACGATTGCGCACTATGAGAGATTGTATAATTTAGATAAGCCATTATTCCAGCAATATTTTCATTGGCTTAAAAATTTGGTACATTTGGATTTTGGTTATTCATTTCATTATAATGCTCCTGTCTCAAAAATTATTTCAAGTCGCTTGTTTAATACATTTATTTTATCTTTAAGCAGCATGCTTGTCGCATGGCTTGTTGCGATTCCCCTTGGAATTATTATGGCGGTTAACCGTAATCGTTTTATTGATAAATTCTTATCTTTTCTTTCTTTTGTTAGCTTATCTGTTCCTGGTTTCTTTTTGGCAATTTTGCTTTTGTATTTTGCTTCTAAGGTTGGAGGTTTGCCTTTAGGGGGCATGCAGAGTGTTAATTTTGATCAGATGAACTTTTTTGAAAAAGCTATTGATATTGCTCGCCATCTTGTCATTCCAACAATTGTTATTTCAATTGGATCTGTGGCAGGTTTACAGAGAATTATGCGAGGCAACCTTTTAGAAGTTTTAAGAAAGCAATATATTTTGGCTGCTCGAGCGAAGGGCTTGCCAGAAAATCGTGTTATTTATAAGCACGCACTTCGAAATGCCATTAATCCGCTGATTACGATTTTAGGTTATCATTTGTCAGGATTGTTGAGTGGAGCTGCTTTGATTGAAATTATTTTTAGTTGGCCAGGATTGGGTACGGTTATGCTTACGGCTGTTCGTGCTAAAGACCTGTATTTAGTTATGGCAAGTATGTTGATGGGAGGAGTTTTATTGTTTCTAGGAAACCTCTTAGCTGACATAATGCTCATGTGGGTTGATCCGAGGATACGCTATGATTAAAAAAGGATTAAGCCCATTTCAGATGGCAATGGCAACATTTCGAAAGAACCGTTTAGCTATTGCTTGTGTTGGAATTTTAGCGGTTCTTTATGGATCTGCAATTTTTGCAGGATTCTTGTCACCGTATTCTTATGATAATGAAAATCGTGAATTTTCTTATTGTCCGCCAATGAAGGTTCATGTTATTGATTCTGATAGAAAACTAACTCGTCCATATGTAAATCAAATGAATCTTTCGTTTGATAAATTTCATAAACGAATTTATACAGAAGATAAAACTAAAAGTTTTCCGATTCATTTTTTTATTAAGGGAGATTCGTATAAGGTGATAGGTCTTGTTCCAAGCACTCGCCATTTCTTTGGTGTTAAAGTTCCTGGACGTTTGCATCTTTGGGGTGCTGATTCCAGAGGAAGGGATCTTCTCTCGAGATTGCTTTGGGGTGCTCGTATTTCTTTGTCGATTGGTCTCATTGGTGTTTCTATTTCTTTCTTTTTCGGTCTTTTAATTGGTGGAATTTCTGGATACTATGGAGGAAAAATTGATAATTTAATTATGAGAATGTGTGAAATGATTATGATGATTCCAGGATTTTATTTGATGTTAGCTTTACGCGCAGCTGTTCCGACTGAATTTAATTCTCTGCAGGTTTATATTGCTATTATTGTTATTTTTTCTTTTATTGGGTGGGCATCTTTAGCTCGCGTTATTCGGGGCATGGCTATTTCACTAAAACAAAGAGAATACGTTTTGGCAGCTAAGGCGCTTGGCGTATCGGATATAAAAATTATTACGACGCATATTTTACCTCATACGATTTCTTATTCAATTGTAGCTGTTATGCTTTCAATTCCTGGATATATTATGGGTGAAAGCGCGTTAAGTTTTCTTGGTCTTGGCATTCAAGATCCTTATGCAAGTTGGGGAAATCTTTTGTCGGAGGCAATGGGGATTATCCAGATAAAGTTTTCACCTTGGATTCTGTTGCCAGGATTCTTTATTTTTTTGACAATCATTTGTTTTAATATTATCGGTGATGCTTTAAGAGATGCATTGGATCCAACTTTAAAGTCGGAAGGGCAATCTTAGCGATGAGTGAGCTTCTAAGAATAGAAAATTTATCGATTGATATTCAAGGCGCAGATAGTCGAAAGTCTTTAATTAAAGGTTTAAACTTATCCGTTGATGATCTTCAGACGGTTGCTTTAGTCGGTGGATCTGGAGGAGGAAAGACAACGGTTGGGCTCGCTATTTTGCAACTTTTAGCTCCTGCCATGAAGATTTCAGAGGGGAATATTTTCTTTTCTGGAAAAAATCTCTTCGAGTGCAGTCAAAAACAAATGCAAGAAATTAGAGGAAATGATATTTCTATGGTTTTTCAGGAACCCTTAAGTGCTTTTAATCCTGTTTTTCGAATTGGAAGTCAGATCGCAGAAGTTTTACAAATTCATACGGATCTGAATCGGAAACAAATTAAAAATAGGGTTTTGGAACTTTTAGATTTATCTGAAGTCTCAGATCCTAAAAGAGTGGCTTCGTATTATCCGCATCAGTTAAGTGGCGGACTTCGTCAGCGAGCTATGATTGCACAAGCCATTGCTGCGAATCCAAAGCTGGTTATTGCAGATGAGCCGACAAGCAACTTGGATGTTACGATTCAAGCTAGAATTTTGGCGTTATTTAAGAAAATAAGAAAAGAACTTAATATTTCAATGCTTTTAATTACACACGATTTAGGTGTTGTTAAATTTCTAGCGGATCGTGTATTTATTTTAAATGAAGGACGAGTTATTGAATCTGGTGCAACGAATACTATTTTTGAGAATCCAAAAGAAAGTTTTACTAAGAAATTAATGGAGTTAATTTAATAAATGTCATTTATAAAATTAAAGAATATTAAAAAATATTTTCCTATTCAGAAGGGATTTTTGACGGATAAAAAGCGTTTTGTTAAAGCTGTTGATAATTTTAGTTTAGATTTGAAAAGAGGAGAGAATGTTGGGCTTGTTGGTGAGTCAGGATGCGGAAAAACAACGTTAGGGCGCATTATTATGAAGTTACTCGATTTTGATCAAGGGCAAATTGAGTTTGAGAATAATGATATTGAGAATTTTTCTTCAAGTCAGATGCGTCAGTTTCGAAAGAAAATTCAGATGGTTTTTCAGGATCCTTTTACAAGTCTTGATCCGCGTTTTACAATTCGTCGTATTATTTTAGAGGCGATAGCTTCTGATCAAGGGAAGAGCACGGATCAAAAGGAACAAAGAATTCAAAAATTGTTGCTTTCTGTTAAACTTCCTATAGATATTCTGGATCGTTTTCCTCATGAGTTTAGTGGTGGGGAGCGTCAGCGCATTGCTATTGCAAGAGCTTTGGCTGCTAATCCAGAGTTTTTGATTTTAGATGAGGCGGTATCTTCTTTAGATGTTTTAATTCAACAAGAGATTTTAGATTTGCTTGGTGAGCTTCAGAAAGAATTTCATTTAACGTATTTCTTTATATCCCATAATTTAAAAGTTATCAAAAAGATTTGTTCAAAAGTTGTTGTTATGTATAAAGGAAAAATTGTTGAAGTAGCAAGTTGTGAAGAGATTTTTAGCAATCCTTTGCATTCATATACAAAGCAATTGCTTAAAGCAGCCATTTACTATAATGTTGAAGATGAAGTAAATGATATTACGGTAAATGATCAAATGATGTTGGTCGAAAAGACAAAAGATCATTTTATTTTAGAATAGAGGAAAGATGATAGAGAAGGTATTAGAAAAAATAAATTATGCACTTGGAATCTTTTGTATTGGAGTGCTTTTAGGATTAGTTGTTTTTTTGACGAATATTGAAATTCGAGGATTTGACTTGTGGCTCCACTTAAAAACAGGAGAGTTTATTGTTAGCAACCTTTTTATTCCAACGACGGATATCTTTTCTTGTACAGCTTTTGGTCAAATTTGGCATAATCATGAGTGGCTATTTCAGGTAATTTTAAATTTTGTTTTCTCGCACTGGGGATTTGATGGGCTCTCTTCTATGCAATCAATTGTTGTTGTCTGTACGTTTATGGTTTTAGTATTTTTAGGTGATATCCGAAAACGACAGCTTACAACAATTTTCTTATTGCTTTTTGTGGTCTTTGCTTATCAGTCACGTTTTACAATTCGACCAGATATCTTTAGCTTATTCTTTTTAGTGCTTTATATGTATTTCTTAACATTTTATTTGTCAAGAAAATGGACTGCAGGGGTATTGGTTGTTATTCAGATCTTGTGGGTTAATATTCATGGATTTTTCATTTTAGGTCCGGGTATTGTTTTTCTCTTATTGTTTAGTGAGGCTATTAAAAGGAAAGTTAAACTTCCATGGAATTGGAATGTGCAAGATCGCCTTGATTCGCAAGAGTTTAAGAATTTATGCATAATCTTTGCCTCGACATTCTTAGCATGTTTGGCAAACCCCCAATTTGTTAGTGGGTTGATATATCCTTTTCAGATTTTATTTCAGATGACTGGAAGTTCAGGAATATTTTTTAATAATATTCAGGAGCTAGAGAGTCCGCTTTCAAATAGTATATTCTTCTCAGGAAAATATTTGCATTATAAAATATTAGTTTTATTTTCGGCTTTAAGTTTTATTGTTAATTATCGAAAAGTAAACTTATTTCATCTTCTTCTGTGGGGAATCTTTTTAGGGCTCTCCTTAAAAGCACTAAGAAATACTATTTCTTTTTGTGTTGTTGCCTATTGGGTATCTTTTTGCAATATTCAAAATTTTAAATTTTTGCAAATTTCAATATTCTTTAAGAATAAAAGAAAATTAAAGCTTATTGGTTTGCTGTTAGCAAAGATTGTATTTATTATTTGGATATTCAATTTCGCTTACGAAACTGCAGAATCTAGATATTATGACTTTAAGAATTATAAAATGAAAAGTATTTTTTGGGGAATTAGTTCTAGAAATTTTCCATCGCAAGCTGTTGATTTCTTAAATCGAAATAATATTAAAGGAAATTTCTTTAATGATTTTAATTCTGGATCATATTTGATTGGAAACTGTTTTCCTCGGATTAAAGTTTTTATTGATGGACGTACAGAATTTTATGGACCTGATTTTTTTAAACAATATCAAGAGATTTTTGATAGTGGGAATAAAAAGATTTTTGATAAAGTGGTTAATCAGCATGATTTAACGGGTGTTTTCTTGAGTTTCGCTTTTCAGGATATTCCAAAAAAGATTGTTAAAGAAATTTATAATGACCCTCAATGGATTTTAATTTATTTAGATTATGATGCTGCTATTTTTTTAAGAGATGTACCTAAGAATAAAGGATTAATTAATCGACTCGAATTGAGTCCAGAGGCAATGCCATTTTTAAAAGTTGATATGTTAAAGCTCGGGTTAAGTAAGGTTTCGCCGTATCAGCAGATTAAGCGTGCTCGGATTCTTGAGGCAATAAATTTAGATAGTTTGGCTCTTGAACAAGTCGAGGAAGCTCTTTTAATTAGCCCGTCTCATGTTGGTCCGTATTTAATTAGAGGCAAGATTTATTTAAAACAAGAAAAATATAAAGAAGCGTTCGAAAGTCTGCGTATCGCTTCAATGGGTTTGCCTACAAATACTGAAGTACGCTATTATTTGGCTTTGGCATATGAAAAGCTTGGAAGTCTTACGAAAGCTGGAAGACAATATCGCTGGATCTTTAGGCGAGATCGAAATAATAAGAAATCTATTTTTGGTTTATGCCGAATATATCTTTTTGAAGGTAAGGGTGAAAAGAGTTTAAAACTTTTAAGTCAAGTTAATGATTTTTCTGAAGCGGATATTGAATATCTTTTTGAAATTGGTGATTTTTTGTTTAAAGAAAAGAAGCTTGAAGAAGCTAAAAAAGTTTATTCGCTTATTTTAGAAGTTAATCCTACTCTTAAAAAAGCTAGTGATAAAATTGATCGATGCACGACAAGCTAAAAGTATTAGCATTTTTGTTTTAAAGTGACGATTGCAAAAAGTGTATACAATAGTATAATAATATTGATTTCATTTTTCTTAATTTTCTATAGAAAGGTTTTTTATGCGCGACATTCTTACTTTTATTCTGGCTGGAGGAAAAGGCGAGAGACTTGATCCTTTAACGAGGGATCGGGCAAAGCCAGCTGTTCCTTTTGGGGGCATTTATCGTATTATTGATTTTACATTGAGTAATTGTATCAATTCTGGATTGCGACGCATTTTTGTTTTAACACAGTATAAATCGTTTTCACTTCAAAAACATTTGCTAACGGGGTGGGATATCTTTTCAAGTCAGCTTGGTGAGTTTATTGATGCGATTCCTCCTCAGCAGCGCGTTGGATCTGATTGGTATCAGGGAACAGCAGATGCGATTTATCAAAACATTTATGCCATTAAAGATTACAATCCTAAAAAAGTCTTAATTTTATCCGGAGATCATATCTACCGAATGGATTATGGACGTCTTTTAGCTCATCATAATCTTAAGAAATCACATGCGACAGTTTGTTGTATCAAGATGCCAAAAGCATTGTCGATTCATTTTGGTGTTGTTGAAGTTGATCGAAATGGAAAGATTTGTGGTTTTCAGGAAAAACCAAAGAAGCCAAGAACGATTCCTGGAGATCCAAAGCATATTTATGCGTCAATGGGGATTTACTTATTTGATCGAGAGGTTCTCGTAGATGAGCTTAATGAGGATGCCGGCAAAGATGAGTCTCGGCATGATTTTGGAAAAGATGTTATTCCTCAAATGATTAAGGAAAAGAAGAAAGTCTATGCTTATAATTTTTCAGATGAGAATGGAAAGCCTCATTATTGGCGGGATATTGGAACACGTGATGCTTATTATGAGACGAATATGGATCTTTTGAAGCATCGTCCAAATTTTGATTTGTCTAGAGGAAAATGGCCTGTTCGAACATATCATGAACAATATCCTCCTATTAAGATACTTTCAAAATCAGAAAAAAAAGGAGCAAGGGCCGGCGTCATCATTGATTCATTGATATCGGGTGGATGCGTTATTAAAGGTGCAGAAATCACAAAATCGGTATTATCGCCAAATGTACGTGTGGAAAATGGAGCAAAAATATGTGATTCAGTTTTGATGAGCGGTGTCGTTGTTGGAAAGAACGCAAGGATCAGGAATGCGATTATTGATAAAGAAGTTGTGATTCCAGGTAAATCTGAAATTGGTTATAATCTTAAATTAGATCGCGAGAGGTTTGCTGTGACTGCTTCTGGTATTGTGATTGTTCCGAAAAAAGCTTCATTTAAATAAAATTTAAAAAATAAAAGAAAAAGGGCCGCAAAAATATTTTTGCGGCCCTTTTGTATTATTACAATTATTTTCTTTGCTTCTTAACCCGTTCCACCTCGAAGGTGGACATTGGGTTTATAGCCGCGTTTAACCTGCGGGGTTGAGTTAAGCGCGGTCTTGCCCCTGCGACTTATGGCTTGTGTCTTTATTTTTGTTTAAGGTTACCCCGACACGCTTCGTGTGCGGGTTCATTCGAATATATAGTTTGCGAGCACTGCATTCCTCAAGCTATTTTTTCATGAAAGCGCTTTCCCAAAACTCTCCAAAACCCCTTATATTTCAGTATATATAAGCTATACTTTACATAATGAAGTCAAGATATCTCATTGTTTTGTATATAGGCCGTACCTTTGATGCCAGAGTATTCGCATTGTAAGAATACGGTTAACAAATGTTCTTCTTAGCCACGGGAGAGAATATTGAAAACGTTTAATAAACTTATAGCTATTATCATAACGGTTTGTTTCTTTGCAACAACCGTTATCCCATCTCAAGCCCTAGCTCAAGGTGTTGTAGGTTTACCAATTCCAGGGACGCTGTTAGCATCCACACCAAGCTTTACCCCTTTAATGCTTCGCGGAATTCAAATTAATCCTAGAAATCCTTTTGAATTTAACTTTCTTCTAGACACAGGCACAAAACACCTATCTCAAGATGAAATCAAAACCCAATCTGAAATGATTGCTAAATATTTCTTATCCACTCTAACAATTCCAGAAGAAGATCTTTGGGTTAACCTTTCTCCTCATGAGCGAGATAGGATAG
>CAZYOA010000028.1:0-11152 GCA_964648665.1 uncultured Planctomycetales bacterium
TGCGCCTGTAGCTCAATTGGATAGAGCACTAGCCTACGAAGCTAGGGGTTAGAGGTTCAAATCCTCTCAGGCGCGCGTATTTCAAATTTAAGCCTCGCTATGCGGGGTTTTCTAGGTATATATGATTTTAGAGCCAAAAACAAATAAGCTTTCTATTCCTACTGCTCAGGATACAATTTTTATGGAAGAAGCACTTAAGCAAGCAAAAATTGCTTTCGAGAAGGATGAAGTTCCTGTTGGCGCAGTTATTGTGCATCAAAATAGGATTATTGCTCGAGCCTATAATCAGATTGAAATGCTTAAAGATCCAACGGCTCATGCTGAAATGATTGCTATTACTCAGGCAACGAGTACATTGTCATCGAAATGGTTGAACGATTGTGTGATGTATGTTACAATCGAGCCTTGTTGCATGTGTGCAGGAGCACTTGTTTTAGCTCGAATAAAAAAATTGTTTTTTGGCTCTGCAGATCCTAAAACAGGAGCTTGTGGAACACATTGCAACATTGTTCAAGATAAGCATTTAAATCATCAAATTTCAGTTGTTAATGGTATTTTGGCTGAAGAGTGCGGGGGCTTGATGAGTGATTTCTTTAAAAAGAAACGATTTTAGAGCAATGATTTATAATTGTTATTTGTTCATTTAAAGATTTTAAGGAGAGGTGCCAGAGTGGTTGAATGGAGCTGACTGCTAATCAGTTGACCTGTTTAGGCGGGTCCTCGGGTTCGAATCCCGGCCTCTCCGTTTTTAGGGCCTTGATTAAACAATCAAGGCCTTTTTATTGAAATTATCAAGAATCTTCTTGATATCTGAACTGCAAGCGATAAGATAAATATATGAGTGATAAAAGACGATGCCACAGATTACGTTTAGAGCTTCCTGTAAAGTTTAAGACTTCGCAAGAAACAGGAAGAACAGCAATGGCAACCGCATTGGATGTTAGCGGTTTAGGATTACGAATTTCAACAACAGAGCGAATGAATGTTGAAGATATTTTCCCTCTACAAATCAAGACGCCTGACAATAAGAAAATTAAGGTTGAGGTTAAAGTTATGTGGGTTGAGGAGATAAGCGTTCAAGGCTCTAGAGAGTATCTCGCCGGCGTTCAAATTATGGACGATATGTTTTTTGATGAATCAGAATTTGTTAAGTTTTTTGCCAATCAAATCCTCGATTATTTTAAGAAAAAAGTCTAGCTTCTTACCTAAAGTCAATTTAGTTTTTTCTCTCATTTTCAAAAAAATTGCATATTATTAAAAAATAGAGTATTATTAGAATAGAGCCACGGGGATAGAAGAGCAGCTTCCTTACACTGATGGGAGGAATTCTTGAGTTTGAAAAAAAGACTCAACCCGAAAAAGCAACAACTCTGTGGCGTCAGCCTGCCTGAATTATCTTCAAAAATAAATTTAAATACTAAAAATAAGCATCAAGTTATCAACCGGATTAAAATTCGCAATTCTTCTGGAAAGATTGTTCAATGCCGGGGATGGGAATCTTTTTTTGATAAAAAAGGAAAAGTTGTTTATGTGAGTCAAGGATTAAGCCAGATTTGCGGATGCGAATTTAAGGTTTCTAGCTCTGGGATGATTTGCTTAGAAAGAATTTTTTATGAATATGATCTTAAGAAAATAAAAGAATATTTTAAGAAAGCAAAGAATGGAGAAGTTTTTTCAGATATTTCTTTTCGCATTGTTGCCAGGGAAGGCTCTATAAGGCATGTTCTTTTGTCTAGTAAGCCAGCTAAGAATGATTCAGGAGAATTTATTGGATTTTGCTTATCTGCAAAAGATGTGACGCTGCGCAAGAAAATTTCAGAAAAATATAATTTCTTAAATTCTTTAACCCAGCAAGTATCTGATTCGATTATTGTCACAGATAGCAAAATGCGTATTATTTATGTCAACAGAGCTACAGAAAAACTTTACGGATACAAGAGTCAGGAAATGATTGGAAAGTTTCCGACGTTTCTTAATTCAGAGCCAATGGCGAAGAAAATTGAGCGAAGTATTTTCAAAGCTGTGCGAAATGAAAAAGTTTGGGAGGGACGTCATTTAAATCGAAGAAAGAATGGGGCAGATTTTATTTGTGAATTTCGCATCTCACCGATAAAGAATTCAAAAGGTGAGGTGTATTGTTATTGCAGTATCCAAAGAGATGTAACAGCTAGGGAAGAATCAAAGAGGTCGTTGAAAATACAGAGGGATATCGGAACGTATTTAAGTTCGGTTTCGGACTTAAAAGATGCTTTAGAGTATATTTTGCATGCGGGATTAAGCATTCCAAATTTTGATTCTGGTGCGATATATTTAATTGACCCTGAAACAAAGGCACTAAATCTTTTTGCACATACGGGATTTAATAAAAGTTTTGTTAATCAAATTTCTCATTTTGGACCTAAGACTCGTCAGGCGGCCCTTGCCCAAAAAGCAGATTCAGTTTACGGAAAATATTCAAAGTTTTTTTCGAAGTGTGAACGTTTAAAATTTAATGAAGATCTAAAATTTATTGCAGCCACACCTGTTTTGTTTAAGAAAAAGCCTGTTGCTATCCTGTGTTTTTCTTCACACGAATCTTTTGAGGTTCCAGATTATGCAAAGAATTTTATTGAGTCTATAGCGACAAGGATGGGAGCTGTGATTGCCCGCCTTAAAACAGAATCAGAATTTCAGAGAAACGCGTATCATGATAGTCTTACGAATATTCCAAATCGTAGATTCTTTATGAAAAGTTTGAAACAAGCGATTCGACGTTCTCGAAGAAATCAAGATTATAAATTTGCTATTTTGCTTCTAGATCTTGATCGATTTAAAGATGTCAATGATGGTCTCGGGCACTTGGTTGGGGATCGCCTTATTCTAAAGGTTAGTCAGAGATTGCATTCTTGTATTCGAGAGAATGATACTATTGCTCGATTTGGCGGAGATGAATTTATAGTTTTACTGGATGACATCAGTGGCGTTGAAGATGCTGTAGATGCTGCTAATCGAATTCAACTTGTTTTGTCAGAGTCATTTAAAATTGAAGAGCGAGAATTATTTGTTTCGGGAAGCATCGGAATTTTGATGAATTCTTTTAAGTACGAATTTCCCGAAGATATGCAGAGGGATGTTGATACAGCAATGTTTAAGGCTAAAATGGCAGGAGGTTCACGTTTTGCAATATTTGATGAAGAAATGCATACAGTAGCAGTTCGTAGGATACAGCTTGAAAATGATTTACGCAAGGCACTTGAATTTAACGAATTGCAGATTGCGTATCAGCCTATTGTTTCATTGGAAAATGGTAATATTGAAACGGTTGAGGCGTTGCTTCGTTGGAATCATCCAGAAAAGGGCATGATTTCTCCGTGCGAGTTTATTCCTTTGGCAGAAGAAACGGGTCTTATTATACCTATAACGGAATGGCTTTTTGATCAGGTTTCTCAGCAAATGCGTAAATGGCTGGATCAAGGATTCACAATACGTTTTGCTATTAATTTATCAGCACTTCATTTGAGCCAAAGAGGGTTGCCTGACATGATTGAGAACGGTCTTAAAAAGTATAATCTTGATCCAGAATGTGTTGAACTTGAAATTACCGAAACGGCGGCTATGAAGGAATTTGATTTAGCTCGAACAACTCTTCACCGACTTAAATCGATTGGAAGCCATGTGTTGATTGATGATTTTGGAGTTGGTTATTCTCCTTTGGTATATCTTAAACAATTTCCTATTAACATAATAAAGATCGATATGTCTTTTATCAAAGATATACCAAAAGACATGAACGTGATGAGCATTGTGGAGGCGATTATCGGCATGGCTCATATTTTAAAGATTAAAGTTGTTGCAGAAGGGGTTGAGACTACTGATCAGCTCAGGTTTTTAAAAGAACAGAATTGTGATCAAATCCAAGGGTTTTTGTTTAGTAAAGCTGTTCCTGCAGAAAAAATCTCAGAATTTTTAAAAGAAAATAAAACCTTGATCTCTATCTCTTAGAATTGCAACACTTTAAGGTAAGTAAAAATTTGATAGCGCTTTCTTTAAAAACGTAATATTGTATGCTATACTTTAAACGAAATAGAGGTACAGCTCTTTAAAGTTATGAAAAGTAAACTACTCGAAAGGGTAGGACACAAAGCCGTGAGTCCATTTGCAGCGTAAATGGATTGTCTGGTTGCCGTATCTGCGCATTGGCAGATCGTAAGCAAGGTTTTTTAATAGACCCTTTGAATGTTCTTTCGAAGGGTCTATTTTATTTCTATACCTTGGAGGAAGCATGAATAAGATGCGAATATATATTCTAATATTTTTTTTGAGCACATTTTTTTCGGTTTCAGTTGCAAAAGCTGAAGGTGATGTTCAGATTTTTGAAAGGAATAAACATCTTCCTGGGAATGATAGTCAAGTGCAGTCGACGGCAAATTCTAGAAATAAGAAATTGATTAATTGGGTAAAAAACAACGTCAGCTCTTCAACAGGGCTTCCGTTAAGTTTTCAGATTCCTGAAGAAAAAAAAGAATCTGTTTACTCCCGAATGGGATTAAAAAATAGCGCTAAGGGAATCATAGAGCGCATGATTGTTGAAGAAGGCCTTGTTGTTTATGACGGCGCTGTAAGGCAAATTGTTTTGTCTATGCTTGGCGGAGAAGAAAATCTAAACGAAGCTTCTAAAGCGATGGAAATTTATTGGGATGGTGAGATTGGCGAGCTTTCTAATGTCCGTGCTGGATTTCCGGTTAATAATTTTATTTATGATCTTAATAATCCAGAGGCTGTTTCATCAGATTTATCGAAAAAAGGTAAGAGAGGGTTTATATTCAGAATTATCAATGCAAACGGAAAATATACAACATCAGATCCTTGTGATGGAAAAACAAGTTTAAAAAATTTTCCAACTTGGCCTGAAATTCATTGGGAGGATTGGAAGCCCATCGCTGGAGAAAACGCTTGGATCGTTTTGTCGGCATTACAGCTTTATCATAAGAAATACTTTGATCAAACATTACAGGATTATAATCATCCAGAGGAATCGATTGATCTTGAACTAGCAAAAGAAATTGCAAGAGCAGCTATCTTTTTGCAGGCAGAAAACGGAGGCATAAGGATGGCTCCTGTTGGGACTTTTATGGAAGGCTCTCCTGACGGAAAGGGATGGTATGATTTAATTTCAACTGAAAATAATTTATCTTGGTATGCTGCATTTCGAATGCTTCATCAAATTACAGGTGACGAGAAATACAAAAATGTCCTTATAGGAATGGATGAATATTTTAAGGTTGCCTGGAATCATGAAAATAAATATTTTTATCAAGGCATGCGCTTTAAAAAAGGACAATGGTTTCTTGAAAAGAGACATTTTGCAACAGATGTTCAAACTTGGGGCATTTTAGTTTTGGGTTGCGAAAAAATTGATCAAATGTTTGGAGAAGAATCTGCTTATAGTGTTTGGAAATCTGCAAAAGAAATTTCTGGTTGTTTTGATCTCGATGAGAATTTGGTTGGCGTTGGGTTTACGAGAGAGCATGATCGCGTATCTGTAGAATGGAGTGCCGGAGCAATTTTTGCAGCTAGAGAACTATCTGATTATTATAAAAATAAGAATTATAATATTTTCAAAGAGGCTTTTGATGATGCGACTCAGATGAGACAGGGGATTGAATCTTTAAGGCAAAGATTGTCTCAAAGTTCTGAAGCATATTCATATTCTTCTAAAAGAGGGTGGATTCCATTTGGTTGGTTTTCACATGAACCAAGCGTTTTGAGTCTTGCTTCGACAGCTTGGGTTATTCTTTTAGATGCAGAGTTTAATCCATTTGAATTGCCAGATAGACTTAAAAGTAAGGATGATTGGCAGCTTGCAGGGCGAATAAAATATTAAAAAATTAAATTAACTTTAATTTTAATGATATAATACAAAAAATATGAAATTATTAAAATTTATCTTCTTTTTTTGTTTCTTATCTTTTTTTATCATCAGCAATTCGTTTTCTGCTAGCGTTGAACTAAAAACTGGACGGATTGTCGAGGGTGAAATTGTTAAGGTCAATGATCGATTTTTGCGAATTCGTCTTGAAAGTGGAGTTGAAGTTACGTATTACCCTGAGGAAATAGAGCGCGTTCTAACATCTTTAGAATTAGCTAAGATTAAGAGTGAAAACTTAAAAAAAGAAGAGAAATCAAAGCCGGGCTGTAAAAATAATTTCCAATCAGCCTGGAGTAGTCTTAAGAAGCTGTGTATCAGTTTTTTTTCAAAAGAAAATTTTGAGAAAATTAAATCTTCTATATCTCGAAAATTCGATACTTTAGTAAGAAAAATTAGAAATTCAGATGCACTTAGACCGAAGAGGCTGAAATCTAAAACAAAAAAGATGGATATTCGTAAATTTTTAGAAAAAAGGGCTCAGCGTAGATCTGAAGATTCTGAAGACTCTAATGATAGGATTATAAAACTTTATAGGAAGCTAAATTTTGGTTCAGAAAATTATGAGTGAGATTAAAAAAAAGATTTTATTGGTTGAGGATGAACCCGATGTTCTTAAGGTTATTTCTTTAAGGCTGACAGCTGCTGGGTATGAAGTTGTTACAGCCGGAAATGGTCAAGAGGGTTTAGCGCGAGTTATTGATCAGTGTCCTGATTTGATTGTGACCGATGTTTTGATGCCAATCATGGATGGATTTACATTTTATAAAAAGTTAAAAGAAAGCCCGTCTACTAAAGATATTCCAGTTTTGGTTTTAACTGCGAGAGGTCACATGGAGGATTCTTTTCGGGTTATGGGAGCTGATGATTTCTTGGCTAAGCCATTTGAACCTGATATTTTAATTTCAAAAATTAAAGCTCTATTTACGCATTCGTTAGCTAAAAAAGAAGTCAATAAGACGGTTTTGGTTTCGGGGTCAGAAAAGCAAGTCTTGGAGAATATGGCTTTTCAGCTGAAAAAAATTGGATGTGTTCCGGAAATGGCTAAAGATGGCCCTGAGATTATCACAAAGGTTGTCCAGACTTCACCAGATCTTTTGATTATGGAGATCCCTCTTTATGGGATGGCGGCTGAGGAGGTTGTTAAGATTCTCAGGCAAATGGTTCAATTTAATCAGCGTCCAATTATTATATATAGTTTTTTTAAAACTGAAGATCTTGGGGAGTCGACTGTTCGACAAAAAGCTTTACTTATCGATGATGCGAAGGAAGCTTGTGTAGAGGCTGGTATTACGCATAACCTTGGTCGTTTTAGTGAATTTACATTTTTAGAAAGCATAGAAAAGTTTTTAACAGGAACTCCTGTTAATGATAAAAATAAAAATCCATCGACGCTAAAAGGGGACAAGTGAAGAAATTAGATCAAATTTTTTCTATCCCTGATCCTGAAGATCGGAAAAAAGAACTTTTGGAATATGCTCGAGACTTGAGTATAGGCTTAGGTAAAACTAAGAATGAAAAAGGCGATATTGATGAAAATAAATTAGCTGTTTTGATTTATGAGACAACTAAGAATAAAGAAAAAGCTCGGAAGCAGGCCGTAATACTTATTGTTGTTGGTTTTGTTTTTTTTGTTGGATGCCTTTTGATGGTTTATGCGGCTTCTCGATTGCTGGGCGGATTCTAAACACCCGGTTAATTTTTTAATATTATTTAAAAAAATGCAAAAGTATTTAGAAATTGTGTATAATAATTTTACTTATAAAGAGTATATATGAAAAATAAAAAACTTTATTCATTTCTATTTTCAGTCATAGTCGCTGTCTTTCTAATATCAATTACTTCTGCATGCAATGCTCAAGAAATTGTTGTTAAAACAGAGGTTAGCAACATAGACGCGACAGGGTCAGTTTTTGGGCTTGATCAAGGTTCATTTTTTAAGAAATTTGGAACCTTTCGTCCTAAAGTTGCAAAAACTGTATTATTAATCATTTTTTGCTATGGTTTAATATTGCTTTTTGTTCGCATTTCTAATCGACGCATCAAAAATCTTAAAGCAAGACATGTTGTTCGAAAAAATATTATTTATGCTTTTAACGCTATTTTACTTCTTTTAATTATCTTAATTTGGATTCGCGATATCGGTTCGATTACAATATTCTTGGGTGTTGCATCTGCAGGTATTGCCTTAGCTCTTCAGGAAGTTATTCTTGGAATCGCTGGATGGTTTTTAATTTTGATTCGTCATCCGTTTGAAGTGGGAGACCGAATTGAAACAGGAGAGGTTAAAGGCGACGTTATTGATATTCGTCTTTTTCAAACATCGCTTCTTGAGATAGGAAATTGGGTTCATGCTGATCAAAGTACAGGTCGCATTGTTCATGTTCCTAATAGTTTTGTTTTTAAGAAACAACTTTATAATTATACGCGTGGCTTTAAATTTATTTGGAATGAACTTCGTATTTTGGTAACATTTGAAAGTGATTGGAAAAAGGCTAAAGAGATCATGCTTTTGCATGGATTAAAACAGGCTGAAGGAATGGAAGGCGTTGTTAAATCTGCTATTGATCGCATGGCTCATCGTTATATGATTTATTATCGAAAATTTACACCGATTGTTTATACAGATATTAAAGATAGTGGCGTTGAACTAACATTGCGTTATTTAACGGAAGCAAAAAAAAGACGGTCAACTCATGACGAGCTTTGCAGTTTGATACTTGATGATTTTAAGAATGAGGAATCTGTTGATTTTGCATATCCAACTTATCGAATCCTAAAAACATAGAAAATTAATCTAAAAATGTCATACATTGTTTTAGCACGAAAATATAGACCTCAAAATTTTGATGAGGTTGTTGGTCAGGCGCATATTACTGAACTCTTGAAGAAGTCTATTGAATCTAAGAGATTGGCTCATGCGTATTTGTTTTGTGGTCCTAGGGGAATTGGAAAAACATCTTGTGCTCGAATTCTTGCTGAATCCTTAAATTGTCAAAATGGTCTAACAGCAAATCCTTGTGGAAAATGTTCGTCATGCATTGAGATTGCTAAAGGAAATAATTTTGATGTTATTGAGATTGATGGTGCCTCAAATCGGGGAATCGATGAAATTCGTTCTTTGAGAGAAAATGTTAAATTTGCCCCAACGTATGGACGCTATAAGATTTATATTGTTGACGAAGTCCATATGTTAACAACTGAAGCTTTTAATGCACTTTTGAAAACCTTAGAAGAACCGCCTGAGTATGTGAAGTTTATATTTGCGACAACAGAGCCACATAAGGTTCCGGCAACAATCATTTCTCGATGTCAAAAATTTGATTTTCGAAGAGTTTCGGTTTCATTCTTATCAGATATTGTTACAAAAATTTCGGAAAAAGAAAATCTTAAGATTGAGCAGGAAGCTGTATTTTTGATTGCAAAGGCAGCTTTGGGTAGCGTTCGTGATGCGCTGAGTATTTTAGATCAATTGAGCGCGCTGTCGGATCAAACAATAAAAAGTAGTAATGTTTCGTCGATGTTTGGTCTTGTTGAAACAGATTTAATTTTTGAACTTGCAGATGGAATTGTTGCAAAGAGTTGCGCAGCATGTCTAGAAACATTAGACAAGATTCTAGAGCAAGGAAAAGATCCTCAGCATTTAACGCGAAACCTTATTGAGCATTTTCGAAATTTAATGATTATTAAAATTGGAGGAAAATCTTTTGGGCGCATGGTTGATTATCCTGTGGTTTACAAAGAAATGCTGCTTAAGCAATCAGGAAAAATAACTCTGAAAGATGCTCTTAAAGCAATTGATGTTTTTGTTGGGACTCAGGATATGGCTAGAGCTATGGATTCAGTTCGCATCGCGCTTGAAGTTGCTTTTGCAAAATTGACGTATAAATCTGAAGGAAATGAATTTAAAGAGCTAGCATCTAGCGATGTTAATGTTGAATCTAAAAAGAATGTTGTAATCGATAAAATTGTTAGCAAAAAAGGGCATCTTGATTTCTCATCGAATAAGACGACGAAGGCTAAAATTGTTGAGGTAGGTGATGATCTTGAAGATACAGATAATCTTGATAGTCTTAAGAAGCAAGATTTGGCTGATAAAATGTTTCTAAAAGGTGAAAATTTGACATTGGAAAACCTTAAGAAGACATGGGATGCTCTTACGTTTGCTGTTAGTCAAGAGAAGATGTCTGTAGCATCCTATTTGCAAGAGGGTTCACCAATCAAAGTAGACGGTTTAAGTATTGTTATAGGCTTTCCTAAAACAGCAGTATTTCCTAAGGAAGTTTTAGAAGAATCGCAGAATATGATCTTTGTTCGTAATATCTTTGAGAAAAAATTAAATGCTGAAGTAAAGCTGTCGTTTCAGTTTGTTGATGATCATATTCCGGTAGAGCAAAGTCCGCTGCTGAGTGGGGCGCTGGATAAGTTTCAAGGAAAAGTTGTTAATCAGTGGCATAGGGAGACGAAATAAATGGGTTATCCACGTGTTATTGAAAATTTAATTGAACGATTTACAAAGCTTCCAGGAATTGGGCGTAGAAGTTCAGAGCGAATTGTTTTTTGGTTTTTAAATAATTCAAGAGAAGATGCTCAAGGATTATGTGAGGATATATTGCGACTTAAGGATAATCTTACTTTTTGTCGTATTTGTAATAATTTAAGTGAAACAGAGATTTGCATGATTTGCAGTGATACGCAGAGAGATGAAGGGACGATTTGTGTTGTTGAGAATCCAAGGGATGTTTTATCTCTTGAGAAAACTGGTCATTATCATGGAAATTATCATGTTTTGTTGGGAACGATTTCGCCGGCAGAGGGTAGGGGCCCAGAGGATTTGAGGATCGGTCAGTTGATTAAACGTGTCCAGACTCAAAGCATTAATGAAGTTATTATTGCAACTGATCCCGACACAGAAGGTGAAACAACAGCGCTTTATCTTACGCAACAACTTAAACCTTTAGGGGTGAAAGTAAGTCGCATTGGCGTTGGTATTCCCATGGGAAGTGCTTTAGAGTATACTGATATGTCAACTTTGAGTATGTCGCTTAATGCAAGAAGAGAAATCCATAGTTGACAAGTTAAAAGTTTTAAGTATAATCGAGTATTGTTCTTATTTATTTTCTATTCCCCTGTAGCTCAGTTGGTAGAGCGGTTGGCTGTTAACCAATAGGTCCGAGGTTCGAGCCCTTGCGGGGGAGCCAGTATAATCTCTCTAAATTTAAATAGAGAGATACCAATAGCCCTGAG
>CAZYOA010000029.1:0-8811 GCA_964648665.1 uncultured Planctomycetales bacterium
ATCCATGTCTTAAGCAATGATTCCTGACGAAATGTATGTAGCTTTCTGTAAATCGTCATAAAGACTTCCTGAGAAACCTCTTCAGCCTCTTCTTTTTTGCTAACAATCCGATAAGAAACATTAGAAACAAATCTAAAATAAGCTTTATATATTAATTCAAAAGCTTGCTCATCACCTTCCATTGCCCGATTAATTATGTCCTCGGTAATATCTTGCATCATTTCCTTTTTCTACTTATTTAGATACTTTTCTTACAAAAAAGTTCCCTCGCCTGACAAAATTATCATTCATACCTTAAGGCTTCTACAGGATTTAACGCGGCTGCCTTTTGTGCAGGCCAGAGTCCAAAACCAACTCCAAGAACAATTGAAAAAGATGTCGCCAAAACTACAGAAAAAGTCGTCACCGTTACTGTCCATCCCGCAACAATAGACAAAATGAATGAAATCGTCATTCCCATCAAAATGCCGAGAATGCCTCCACTCATTGTCATTACAACAGCTTCTATCAAGAATTGTGCCAGAATATCAGCCCTACGCGCTCCAATAGCTTTTCTCAAACCAATTTCACGTGTTCTCTCTGTTACGGATACCAGCATAATATTCATAATCCCTATCCCTCCAACAACCAAAGAAATAGCCGCAATACATCCTAAAAGCACGCTCATTGTTTTTGTTGTGCTACTCAACATCTCTTGGATCTCTGTCATATCTCGGATACTAAAAGAATCTTCATCCTGATACAATTTATGCTGCTTGCGTATCAACTGTTCAAGCTTTTGTTTTCCTTCTTCTATAAAATCAGAACTTACAATCTCAACATAAATTGAATCCAAATAATTTTTTCCTAAAACCCGATACATTGCCGTTGAAATTGGAATATCAACCATATCATCTTGATCTCGTGGACCCGCAAAGCCTTTTTCAGGAAGCACACCAATAACTTTAAAGTTAATACGATTAATTTTAATTGTTTCTCCGACAGGATTTTTATCCCCAAATAGTTTCTCGACAACAGTCCTTCCAACAACCGCAACTTTTGCCCTTGTCTTGATCTCTTCTTGTGTAAACCAACGTCCATACTCTGGTGTAGATGCCCGCATTTCAGCATAATCATAACCAGCCCCCTCTAAACTTGAATTCCAATTTTCGTCCTTATAAACAATTTGAGCTGATCCACTCACAACACCAGAAGCCTGTTTAACATACGGTTTTAATGCCTCAATCTTCTCTACATCCTTAAATGTAAAACGAGTAACGGATCCCATTCCTTTAGCTGCTCCTCGAACTTTTGCTGACCCCCCTCTGATAGAAATAAGATTAGACCCTAATGATTTTAATTGCTCTTGCATTGAAGCTTTTGCTCCTTCGCCTAAAGCAAGCATAGCAATAACCGAAGAAACTCCAATTAAGATTCCTAACATAGATAAGAATGACCGCACCTTATTTGATAAAATTGAATTCAAAGCTTGTCGAAAATGACCAAAAAGTTCTGTGCGATTCCAAATAGAATGCCTTTGAGTAATAAGATCATTAATTTCCAAAGAATTACTTAAAATATTATTCTCTTTTTTTTCTTGTTTATCAGAAACAATCTCACCGTCGCTCATCGTTATCACACGACTTGCATATTCTGCAATATCATTCTCATGTGTAACCATAATAATCGTCTTACCCTTAGCATTCAGCTCTTGAAGAATCTCCATAATTTCATGTGAACTCTTTGAATCAAGATTACCTGTTGGTTCATCTGCAAAAATTATCATCGGATTTCGGACTAAAGCTCGCGCAATAGCGACTCTCTGCTGCTGCCCCCCTGAGAGTTCATTCGGCCGATGTTTTGATCTATTCTCTAATCCTACAGACTTAAGTTTTTCAATAGCATTACGATAAGAATCTTCTTGCTCAGAACTGTAAATACAAGGAAGGTTAACATTATTTTGCGTAGTCATTTTTTGCAAAAGATGAAATTGTTGAAAAACAAATCCAGCCGCTGCATTTCTTAACATAGCCAACTCATCGTCAGATAAGTTACAAACATTCTTCCCGTCAAGAAGATACTCTCCCTTGTCAGGAACATCCAAAAATCCCAAAATATGCATCATTGTTGATTTACCAGATCCTGAAGCTCCCATAATTGCCACAAACTCTCCCTGATCAATAGTCAAGGAAACATCTTTAAGCGCACATACAGGATTAGATCCTATATAATACGTTTTAGAAACATTATTAAGAGTTATCATAGATTTGGCCATTATTTTTTTCCCATCGATGGCATGAATGGATTTCCACTGCTTTTATGATCTTTTATCGAAAACGATTCTTCTGCAAAAGTTAACACAATATCTTTATCGCTTAATCCTGACATAATTTCACAAGAATCATCATTCTGAAGCCCAACTTGAACAAGAACTTCTTTTCTTCCTTTTGAGTTCTTATTTTTAATCGTGACAAACTTCTGACCATCTTCTTCTTTAACAGCCAAAATTGGTAAAATTAAAACATCCTGCTTTTCAACCGTTACGATTTCAACATTTGCACTCATGCCAGAACGAATAACATCCGGTATATTCTCAAGAACAATTTCAACCGAATAAATATTCACATTATTAACTAATTCAGATTCATAGGAAATGTGATCAACCTCTGCCTTAATACTAATGTCAGGATAAGCATCTAATCCAATCATCGCTTTTTGTCCCACATGAATAGCTCCTATATCCGTTTCGTCAACATCCGCCTGAATAATGAGACGGTCTGAAAGAACAATCACAGCATCACTAGTTGTAACTGTCTGCCCTGGCTCAACAGAACGGACAATAACCTCTCCATCAATAGGCGCGATAAGCGGAGCTGCTTTGTAAACTTCTTGCCAATAAGCAACTTCCTCTTCCCCTTTTGATCGTGCGGCATCTAAAAGAGCAGCTCTCTCTGTTGAACTCATCAAAACCAAGGTGTCTCCCGCGTGAACAGATTGACCCTCTTTAACTAAAATCTGCTCTATGCGTCCAGAAATTGGTGATTTTATTTCTAAGCGATTCTGAGGACTCACCGTACCTGTTGTAGAAACTATTTTTTTAATGTTACCAACAAACGGTTTTATTTGTTGAAAAACTTCTCCTTTAGAGCTATCTCCGCTGCCCTTATAAATAAAAAACGCAGACATAGAAAGAATTACAATTAAGATAATCCATATTTTATTCTTCATTTTCATATTCTAGCATCCCTCCTCTTGCTTGTATCCACTGGGCCTCTCCAATCAAAACATTCGCCTGTGCATTTAAATAAGATTTCTTTGCATCAACAAGATTGTCCTCAATAATAATCCAATCATCAAAAGAAGTAAGCCCTGATGAATATTGAGAATTAGCAATCTTAGCGCGCTCTTCTGCTGCTTTTAAAAATTTCTTCTGAACAAAAACTGTTCCCAGCGTGTCTTGATACGCCGACCACGTTTCTTCAAGAATAACAATAACGCCGTCCCTTCCACTTTGCTCTTGAGCTGTCGCCTCTGCTATACTAGCTTTTGCTTTAGAAACTTGCGCCAAGCGGCTACCTCCTTCAAAAAGAGGAAATGACACACTTAAACCAAACATCGATTCATTATCAGAAGGAAACCACTCAGACCCACTCTTTCCAATTGAAGAATTAAAATAAATTTCCGGGAAGAAATCAGATTTTTTTGAACCAAGGTTAAATTGCGCAGCATCTTTTTTTGCAATAAGCTCTTTCAAAAAAGGTGTTTCATCCGCAAGCAATTCAAAATCTGGCTTCACCTCAAAACTTACATCAACCTCAAAATCACCAGAAATCTCAACTGTCTCTACGCTTTGTCGGCCCAAAGCCTTTGCCATTTTAGTTTGAGCCAAAGAAAGATTGCGCAAGGCCTGCTCAACTTCAAATTCAGCGTTAACTAGATCAGCTTCAGATGTTAGCAAAGAACCCTTATGCTCTCGGCCAGCTTCATAGCGCAATTCAATCAATTTAAAATTTTGATCTCTACGCTCAACGATGGATCGCGTTAAAAGAACAAGCTCTTTTGCTCTCAAGAGTTCTGCAAATGCTGATTTTAAACTAAGGCGAACGCTAGAAGACGTCACCATATAATTATATTCATCAGCTTTAATATTTTCACGAGCAACTTTAATAGAGTTAGATGTTTTTGCCCCATCAAAAAGTAGTTGCTTACCTGTAACAGAATAAGAATACGACTTTGCACTATCCCTACCCGCCACCTGTGACTTTTTTGCTGTCAAATCTGAACTAATTTGAGGCAAAGCGCTACTTTGTGTAATTTTCTTATCTGCCCTCGTCTGATCAAGCTTTGCAACAGCAGACACTAAATCAGGATGGTTTTCAATGGTTTCCTTGACGCAATCATTCCAACTCAAAATTTCGCTAGCCAAAAGATTTCCTACACATGCAAAGAAAATCAAAACAAAGAATACTGCACTCTCTAGAAGTTTTATTTTCATTTTTCTGCCTTCCTCGTTAATATTTAATACTTTACTATAATATATCAAATTTTTAATATTAATTATTTTTCTAAATTCTTTTTCACTACAACTTCTCTTCCTTACTTTTTTAGATACTTTTAAAAGATAAAAGTTCCCCAATAGCGCAAACTTTTTAATAAAGTATTAAAAAACACATAACTTAAGAAACTATGAGTCAAATCGAACCACAATAATAAAAAGAGAGCCAATGACCTAAATCGTTGGCTCTCTTGCTGTTACATTGATTACGAGAATAAGATTCAGATGGTATTCACTTCGCCCAATCACTTCCTCGAACATTTCGTCCTCGGTCGCCAACGACCTTCAAACGAAATACCCCTTAAGGTATTACGAGGATGACGTCTATTTTCTCTAACCTATTAATTTGATTAAAATTACAAGAATTAACTTTTACCATATCCCATGTTCATGACAATTATAAACTCCTCTAAGTGAACGAGTTTCACAGATTTTTATAGAAATTTATAAAATATTTTATTTTAAAACCCTTGTTAGCTTGAAAGAAAAGCATTAATAAACATAAATACAGCGGCAACCAAAGTCGTATAGGCAAAAATTCGTTTTAAATTATCAGGCTTAACTTTTAGTGATAACTTCCCACCAATTAAACCACCGAGTACTGCCATGACCATTAAAGGAATAGCCCAAGCAAAATTAAAATCTCCAGCAGCAGCATGCCCCAAGAATCCCATCAAAGCTGTAAGTGCTACCATCACCGAAGAAGTTCCTATGGCAATTCGCATCGGAACGCCACACGCAAGAACCATCAATGGGATTTTAAAACTCCCTCCAGATATTCCAACCATTCCTGAAGCCAATCCTATCAATGCAGTCATAGGAATAATAACCCAAAGATTAACCACATAACTGCTATCTCCGAATTGACGATGCCAGAAACCAAAACGCTTCCGGTTATCCTGAGCCCTTTCTTTGGCAGGATAAAGCATAAAAAAACCAGTGACAACCAACAAGAAAGCAAAAACAAATTTCAAAAAATTTCCACTAAACAAATGAGCATAATAACCACCCACAAATGCCATCACATCAGTCGGAGGATCAATAACCAACGCCAACTTCCAATCAACAATTTTATTCTTCTGAAAAATAAACAACGCCGCAACGGCTGTGCAAAATAAAATAAGCTGAGCAACAGTAGCCGCCTCATGCATAGCAAGACCTGCAATAATCATAACAGGAACATAAAAAATCCCACCCCCTCGACCAGTCATAGCCATCACAACAGCTATCACAAATATAACAACTGAAACTACAGCAATCACAATCATAAACTGTTCCCCTATTCTTTGAAAATGTTATGTCATAAAAGCCGTCGCAAGAACTCACCTTACAACGGCTTAAAATAAAAACTCACCCAAACAAGAAAAGTTTCACAACTTTTTTAAGAAGTCTATAAACTATTACCTTGCAAAAGAAGCTAACAAATTGTACAAAAACTAACATTTATTCAAACCGACATCACACATTTCCTATTGATTCCCATACTTAACAGCATCGATAGAACGCGCATCAAAACACTTGCCACAAGACCAACAATTAGACAACAATATGTTTCTCTCGCTATAAAAAACTTAATCTATATTTTTCTCTCTACAGAAAAATAACTAATTTCTTTACAATGCCACATGCAACACAACCAACCCTATTCCCTCAAAACAATACATTATGTGTAGCATTTTCTAAAGAATATTCTTTTCTCTTTCTGTTACAGCCTCGGCAACTTAGCATTTCATTCGTAAGATTCTTTAAGAATATTTCCTAACCTCTAAAATATCCGTTATATCTTCCCTCTTCTTTTTAAAGTCTCCTCATCGCTAAGAGAACTAATCTCTTTTCTTTCCGATTTATACACAGAAATCGTTTTTAAATCATTAAAATAAGTTTCTATCTTATCAATTTCGGACTCAGATAAAGGCTTTACCCCGCAAGGCCGAAGCGGGGTATTAATTTGAACTTCATCTGGGTTAATTTCTTTGACAATTCGAGCGATATCCTTCACGCTTCCCTTGTTTTGCTCAATAAACATAATCTGCAAAGCTAATTTCCCCTTATACATTTCTCTAAACGTTTTTATCCCCGAAACAATATGTTTGATATTAATTGTTTTCATAGGTTTATTGACAGCCATTAGTGTTTCTTGTGTGGAGGCATCAAATTTTGCTATAACAAAATCCGCTAATTGTAAATCTTTTCGCACATCTTCTCTATGGAATAAAGAAGAATTAGAAATAACGGCAATTTTTTCTTTTCTGATCTGCTTTACAGATTTTATCATCTCACCTAAATTAGCGGCCAATGTAGGTTCCCCTGCACCAGAAAACGTAATATAATCAATTTTTAAAGGCGGCAAGGAATCCAACTCTTCAATAATATCTTTACATTTGATGAAAATTCTCCGATCATCCGTTAAAAGACCAGTCTTGCCGATCTGACAATAAACGCAATCAAAGCTACAAATTTTTCTTCCTTTTGAAACAGGATCTATTCCCAAAGAGCTACCTAATCTCCAAGAAGGAACCGGACCATAAATATATTTATATTTTTTCTTGCTCATCAGTTTTTAATGCCCTCCTGATTCTTTCTATTATTTCATCCACAATCTTAGCAGTTGAATTTTCCTTCTTAAAACCAACCAAAGGTTTCCCTGAATCCCCTGATTTTACCATTTCAGGCTCAATAGGAATTCTTCCCAAGAAAGGAACTTTTAGATCATGAGCAGCCGCCTCACCGCCTCCGGCTCCGAATAAATCAATTTCTTTTTGACAATGTGGGCATATGAAACCGCTCATATTCTCGACTATCCCCACAATAGGAATTTTTAATTCCTTCGCGAACAGGACGCTTTTTCTTGAATCCAAGATAGCAACATCTTGAGGTGTTGTTACAATTATCGCACCATCTATATCGGAAATTAACTGACAAACACTTAGCGGTTCATCACCGGTTCCCGGAGGCGAATCAACTATTAAATAATCAAGATACCCCCAATTAACATCACTTAAAAACTGTTTAATTGTAATCATCTTACGCGGACCCCTCCAAATAATAGGCGTATCTTGATTTTCTACAAAGAACGAAATACTAATCGCTTTAAGATTTGAAGAAACCTCTACAGGTTCAATCCCTAATTCTGAACTTTCCGATCTTCTTCCTTCAATGCCCAGCATTTTTGCAATATTTGGACCATGAATATCCACATCAAGAATGCCCACCTTATACCCTTTGACAGATAAACCATACGCCAAATTAACAGCAACGCTAGTTTTGCCAACACCTCCCTTGCCGCTAATAACAATCAACTTATTTTTTATCTTAAACAAATTATCTTTAAGACGCTTTTCCTGCTCCATATCTTTCCCGGAATCTTCTTTCATGCCTAACTTCTCCTTTCAATAAACCCATAAGATATCATTTTTCTCTACTTAATCACCAAGTATATTAAATAGTTTCTTCGAAGTACCAATAGTTACATTTTCTCTTCCGATATCATCATATTTACATAAATTATATCTCATCTTTTACTTTCTAAATACTACAAATAACTATCAATATTAAACAATAAAAAATTGCATAACCTAGAAAACTATACTCCAAATCTAAATAATTCTAAAGTATTTAAATAAACTCCGCCATAATATTCCATTTATTAAATTCAAAATAATAAGAATCTATTTTAGACTTCTTGCTTGTTAATAAACAATTTTTAAGAGAAACAGCAGAAGTCTTTTCTTTCAATCCCATAAAACTTAATTCAGAGATAATTTCTAAAGATAAATCAATTAACTCTTTTTTCTTTTCTCCAACAAAGATAACCGCATCTAAACCGCCAAGGGCAGCTATATACGCACCCACATGTTTTAATATATTATAAAAATAAACCTCTTTGGCCATGTTAGCTTTAGGATCTTTCCTTCTAAAAATATCCTTTAAGCCGCATTTTCCACCAGCCATAGCCTTAAAACCACTTTTCTTTGCAAGCAAGCTATTTATCTTCTCGACAGACTCTCCACGAGAAAGCATCTGAAAGATAACTGATAAATCTATACCACCACAATACGTCTTTGATACTAAACTACCTTCCCCCGCAAAACCATCACTCACATCCAGAGGCATTCCATCTTTAATGGCTACGATATTCGTGTAATCATCTAAGAAAATACTTATCACATTGTGCATCTGCCTAGAGGATAATTTCTTTGCTTTTTCATATGCCCACTGATGAGTCAATCCTTGCCTCCCATATCTCCTGATTCCTCTCTTAGCAAACTCATACGGCA
>CAZYOA010000030.1:0-8026 GCA_964648665.1 uncultured Planctomycetales bacterium
TTCGTGTTTCGAAAGGAAAAATTTTTGATGTGGCTGTTGATATTCGCAAAGGATCTCCTAGCTTTGGACGTTGGGTCAGCGCTGAGCTTGATTCTGAGAAAAAGAATATGCTTTATATTCCGCAAGGATTTGCTCATGGTTTCTTGACGATTTCGAATCAAGCTGAGATTGAATATTTTTGTTCATGTGAATACAGCAAAGAAAGCGAAGCGGGTATTATTTATAATGATCCGACTTTAGATATTTCTTGGCCAAGTAAAAATCCAGTATTGTCCGAGCGAGATCTCGTTCATCCAAATCTTGATAATATAGATAATAATTTTTGCTTATGAATAATAAAGTTTTAATTACCGGAGGGTTAGGTCAGCTGGGTCTTGCTTTTCAGCAAAGATTGACACTTGATAATATCGACTTTTGTTCGTCGGATAAGAATGATTTTGATATTTCTGATATTGATCAAGTTCAAGAAATCATAAATACGGTAAAGCCAGATATTATTATTAATTGTGCTGCGTATAATCTTGTTGATCAAGCAGAAAAAGAACCTCAAAGAGCTTTTTCAGTTAATCGAGAGGGAGCAAAGAATTTGGCTCTTTTGTGTCGAGAGAAGAAAATATTTCTTGTTCATTATGGGACAGATTATATTTTTGATGGTAAAAAGAATATTTCATATACAGAACAAGATTCGCCCAATCCTTTGAACCAATATGGACAGAGCAAGTTTGATGGGGAAAAAGCTGTTCAGGAAATTTTAAGTGATTATCTTATTTTTCGAGTGAGTTGGGTTTTTGGTGAAGGTCAGCAAAACTTTTTATATAAACTAAATTGTTGGACAGAGCAAAAAACTGATTTAAAAATCGCAAACGATGAAACGTCTTGCCCAACGTTTACACATGATATCGTCGAAGGAACGATGCGTGCACTTAAAAAGAAACTGGTGGGGCTTTATCATATGCCAAATAGCGGATCTTGCTCGCGTTTAGATTGGGCAGAAGAATATTTTAAGGTTACTGAAAAGACAATCAATGTCGAAGGTGTTTCATCAGATTCTTTTGATCTTAAAGCACTCAGACCAAAGTTCTCTTCTATGGAAAATAAAAAAGTTTGCGAATCTCTTGGCTGGGAGATACCGACTTGGCAAGATGCTGTTAAGCGATTTGCGCAAAAAGAAAAGAAAATAAAATGAAAGTTCCATTTGGCACAATTACAATTAATCAAAGAACAAAAGATCTCGTAAACGATGCCTTAAATTCTGGACGTGTTTCAAGCGGAAAATATGTTTCACAATTTGAGGAAAGTTTTGCTCGACTTGTTGATGCAAAAGAAGCTGTTGCTTTGAGTAGCGGCACAGATGCAGATATTTTAGCTTTAGCAACACTTTATGATTTCGGAGCACAGCGAGGGGACGAAGTTATTGTTCCGGCTCTGTCATTTGTTGCAACGGGCAATGCTGTTTTACACGCTGGTTTTAAGCCTGTTTTTGTTGATGTTGATTATAAAACACTTAATATTGATCCAGAAAAGATTGAAGCCGCTATAACTAAAAAAACACGAGCGATTATGCCGGTTCATCTGATGGGCAAGCCTGCTAAGATGGACGTTATTATGGACATTGCTCGACGGCATAATTTGTTTGTTATTGAAGATGCAGCTGAGGCGCATGGTGCTGAATATAAAGGCAAGAAGGTTGGTCAGTTTGGCGATATGGCGGCCTACAGTTTATATATAGCGCATATTATTACAACGGTTGAAGGCGGAGTTGTTACGACGAATCGAGAAGACTTAGCAGAAATTTTAAGATCTCTTCGATGTCATGGTCGTGCATGTAAGTGTAAGACGTGCGTTGTTAATACTGAAGACGGATATTGTGAGAAACGTTTTGCGCAAAATAAAGATATTCGTTTTATTTTTGAGCGAGTCGGATATTCATCAAAAATGAATGAACTTGAAGCGGCTGTCGGCATTGCCAGCTTGGAGATGTATAACGATATTATTGAAAAGCGACATTATAATTTGATTGCCATGATTGAACGATTAAAAGAGTTTGGTGAATATCTTGATACGATTGAAGAAGCGAAGGATGAAAGAATCGGTCCGCATGCGTTTCCAATGATTGTTAAAGAAGGTGCACCATTTACTCGTAATGAATTTGTGATTTATTTAGATAAAAACGGTATTGATACGCGTGATTTATTTTCTTCAATGCCGACGCAGTGTTCTGGATTTAAATATTTAGGGTATAAATTAGGTGAATTTCCTGTGGCTGAATTTATAGGTAATAACGGTCTTCATATTGGAGTTCATCAAGATCTTGGTCAAGAGCATATTGATTATGTGTTTGAAACCATAAAGAATTTTTTAGGCACAAAGTTGTCGAAATGAAAGATTTAAAAGAAAAATTTTCAATTATTATGCCTGTTTTTAATGAGGCCGAATGTATTCAAAATGGCATTAATGAGGTTGTGCGAACATTTCAGGACTTTGGATGCGCTTGGGAGATTATTGTTTTTGATGATGGATCAACAGACGATACTTATCAAAAAGCCATAGATCTAAAAGAAAAATATCCTGAAAAACTTATCGTAAAAAGAAATTTTAAGAACATTGGAAAAGGGCACGCACTAAAAAGAGCAATTCGTTATGCAACAGGAGATTATATTGTTTTCTTAGATGTAGATATGGATTTGCATCCAAAACAAATTCAGACATTTTATGATATTTTAAAGCTTGATGATGCGGACGTTGTTATTGGTTGCAAGCAACACCCAAAGTCAATAATTTCGTATCCTTTGATGCGAAAAATTATGAGCTTAGGATATTATATGTTTATTCGTATTTTATTTAATCTTCCTTGCCGGGATACGCAGACAGGAATAAAATTATTTAAATCTGAGGCTTTAAAAGCTGTTATTCCAAATTTGCTTGTTAAGGAGTTTGCGTTTGATTTAGAGCTTTTGGTTAATATCCAGCGCCTTGGATACAAAATTGCTGAGGCTCCGGTAATATTGAATAGTCAGAGATTGAAGAGCCGCATTCCTTTCAAATCTATCGTGATCATCGGGTGGGATACCTTGGCTATTTGGTATCGAACTTATATATTAAAATATTATGATCACGCCTATCATCATCGCCGCAAAAACATGGCAAAAGAATCGAGAAGAATGCGTAAATAAGCGCTTTCTTTATTTGTTTTAGTCTTGCTTCTCGGACCATTCTTATTTCGATTTCAATGAATTGTATTAGTGTGTTTTTATGTTTTCAGAAATCTTAGCTGTTTGCCTAAAAATAGATATTAAAAGATGGAATAAGGCTAGATGAAACTCTACTCAGATGACAGTTTGGCTTACGGATGATGATAAAAAGATTCCATTTTTGATTAAGGCTTTTACAGGTGGATTTCTTCTTATTTTTAGATCAAATTAAACTCCTCAAATTTTCTTAAAAAGTTTTATTTCTCTATCGAAGCTGAGATTAGCTTTTATTATTATATATATAATATATATTTATATATATAGTTAATTTATTTTTTAATTGATTTTATTCAGAAAAGAAGTAAAATAATAAAGGTTTTTAGGGGCCAAAGACTATTGTTTTCAAGCAGTTAGGTAAAAAAGAAAGACGCATGAACACGGAGAGCCAATCTTATGATGAGATGGAAATTATGCGGAAAAAGGTATATGGGATGAAAAGAATGAGTGAATAGTTCATGACTGATAGCAATTAACTCATAGATGATGGCAGGTAGAGGAAGGATGGCAAAAGAAGAGGATGAAGATATGAAGGTTAAAAATTGCGGTGAGGACATTTCTACAATTCCAAATTTAGGAAATATAGCCATTTTTCGACCTAAAGGGAAAAAGGCGGTTCTGGAAGTCCAGCTGAAGGAGGAAACTGCTTGGCTTTCTCAAAAGCAGATGGCCGTTCTCTTTGGAAAAGACCTTAGAACGATTAATGAGCATATTGTTAATATTTTTAAAGAAAAAGAGTTGACTAAAATTTCAGTTATCCGGAAATTCCGGATAACTGCGAGCGACGGTAAGGCGTACAATACGACATTTTATAATCTGGACGTTATCATTTCAGTTGGCTACAGGGTAAAGTCTAGACAAGGGACTCAATTCCGTATGTGGGCATCAAATATTCTAAAAGAGCATTTGATCCAGGGGTATACGGTTAATAGCAAGCGTCTTAAGGAAGAAACGGAGAAATTAAAAAAGCTTCAGCGAACTGTTCAAATGCTGGCGGCTTTATCCGGGCGCAAAGCCTTAACTGGTGATGAAGCGAGTGGTTTATTTCTGGTTCTTCGTGATTATAGTTATGGCCTAAGTGTTTTAGACGATTACGATCATGGTCGTATTGTTATTAAGCCGGGGACTAAAAAACAATATTATCAGCTAACTTATGAAGATGCAATTGGGTTGGTAGCGCGAATGCAAAAGCAGTTTGGAGCGACGGGTTTATTTGGTAGAGAAAAAGATGAATCTTTCAGGAGTGCGATAGGAGCTATTTATCAGACATTTGAAGGCAAGGATCTTTATTCTAGTGTTGAAGAGAAGGCTGCCCATCTTCTTTATTTGGTTGTTAAGAACCATTCATTCATCGATGGGAACAAGCGTATTGCCGCAGCTATTTTCGTGTGGTTTCTTGAAAGGAATGAAATTCTTTATAGAACGGACGGTTTTAAGCGTGTTGCTGACAATGCTTTGGTTGCTATAACATTGATGATTGCGGAGAGCAAGCCTAAAGAAAAAGATATTATTGTTGGGCTGGTTGTTAATTTGATTAATAAGGCTAATTAGTCGCAGTTGATGGTTTATGGTTGGTGACAGGACGAAGAATGTTGGTCAGCGGGGAGACATCGCTGCTCATAGTCTTTATTCAGCTCATATTATTACGACAGTCGAAGGTGGAATTGTGACAACGAACAGGGAAGATTTGGCAGAGATTTTGCGGTCGCTTCGTTGCCATGGGCGTGCGTGTAAATGTAAGACGTGTGTTGTCAATACGACAAATGGATATTGTGAAAAGCGTTTTGCTGACGGAAAAGATATTCGTTTTATTTTTGAGCGCGTTGGTTATTCTTCAAAAATGAATGAACTTGAGGCTGCCGTTGGTATTGCTAGCTCGGAGATGTACGATGATATTATTGAGAAACGACATTATAGTTTAATTACCATGATTGAGCGCTTAAAAGAATTTAGCGAGTATTTTGATACAATTAAAGATCTTATTTCAGAAAACACATAGCATTCTTTGCCTGAGCCCAGATTGTGCCACTCACTTTAAGAATTCATTAAGAATGAAAGTCCAAGGAAATAAACAGGTTAGAAACATATGCCTTGACAGAGAGGGGTGTTTTTTTGTATCATATGTTCAATGTTTGAACATTAAACTTGTTTGCCGAATAAACAATCAAAGGATTTTGATATGATTGATGAGAGAGAATTTGAACTGATCAATATTATTGGATTAAAAATGGCATCTAATCAAAGAGATTTGTCCCGCCACGTCAACCTTTCCTTGGGCCAGACAAACATGCTTTTGCGCAGGCTTATCACTAAGGGCTATATTCGTATAAGAAAAATTGATAAGCGTAGAGTCAAATATTTGCTTACCCCGCAGGGTCTTGCTGAAAAAATGAACAAATCTATCAAATATACCTTAAAGACGATTAATTCTATTAGTCTTGTCAGAGAGCGCCTTAAAGATTTTTTGAGAGAAATTTATGACAAAGGGGAGCGAAAATTTATTGTTATCGGAAAATCTGATTTAGCTATGATGATCGATATAGCTGTAAAGGAAATGAATCTTAAAGATTATTCTTTGGAGCATTTTGAGGCTATTCCTCAAGAAAAAATTGACGGCTTATTTTTAATTTGTAAAGAAAATGTCATTATTGATAAATCAATTACAAATCATGTTGTTAATTGTATTCATGAATTGGCGAGCGACAGGACATTTTTAAATTCTACTAACAGCAAGAGAATGACATGAATAAAAGAAATATTAAATTTATTTTGCAAGAAGGCGAAGGCTATCGCGTTGAGTTTAAGGAGTCATTATCTGGCCTTGATCGTGAAATGGTTGCGTTTGCCAATGCGTCTGGCGGTAAGATTTTTATTGGTGTGGCGGACAATAAGAATATAAAAGGTATTTGTATCACCAATGCGCTTAAATCGCAAATTCAGGATATCGCCAATAATTGTCAACCTCAGGTACGTTTAGCGTTTGATGAGTTTGCCAACGTATTAATCGTTGATGTTTTTGAAGGTGTAGATAAGCCGTACAAATGTTCAGCGGGTTTTTTTAAACGAGTTGGCCCTAACGCTCAGAAGCTTGACCGTAATGAGATCGTGGCTTTTGTTAAATCAGAAGGAAAAGTTCAATTCGATGAAATGGTTCCGCGTAAATTTGATCTTCGGTTACACTTTGCGAAGGATAAATTGGACCGGTTTTTAAAATTAGCCGGAATATCGTCAAGTCTAGATAAGCCTTCTTTGTTGATCAATCTTGGCGTGGCCGAGAAACAGGGTAAACGGCTGGTTTTTAATAATGCTGGTGCATTGTTTTTTGCCAAACGTCTTTCGGATATTTATTTGCATACCGAGGTCACTTGTGCTCTTTATAAAGGGACGGATAAGGTGAACGTTCTTGACAGGAAAGATTTTAATAAGGATATTCTTGATAACATCGATCAAACGATGATTTTTCTTAAGCAACACATTCCTGTTCGCTATGAAATGACTGGAGGTCCTCGACGAAGAGAAGTAACAGAAATTCCTATGGATGCCTTGCGTGAAGCTGTGATCAACGCTGTGGTTCATCGTGATTATTTTGAGCGCGGTGCGCGTGTTATGGCCGAGATATTTGATGATCGGATTGAGATATCGAGCCCTGGCGGTTTGCCCAGAGGGTTAAAGAAGGAAGATTTTGGTAAAAAAAGTGTTTTGCGCAATCCAATTCTTGCGGATCTTCTTAATCGGGTGGAGTATATTGAGAAAATGGGAACGGGCATCCGTAAGATACGCGATCTTATGAAACAGGCTGGGCTTTCGCCAGTCAAATTCGAGTTCACTGGTTTTGTGACGGTGATATTTAAGCGGTCAGGTCAAATCAAGGTCACTGAAAAGGTCACTGAAAAATCCGGAGAAACTGCGGAGAAACTGCGTAAAAGCTGCGGAGAAACTGCGGAGAAAGTTTTCCAGGTTATTAACGCTAATCTTTTTGTCAAGACGCATGAGATTGCTGATCAAATTAAGCTATCGCAGAGAACAGTTGATAGTGCCATTCGAAAACTTAAAAAAATAGGGTTCCTCAGACGCATCGGCCCTGATAAAGGCGGCCACTGGGAAGTCGTTGAACATTGAACCTACAATTGACTGTAGGACGATCGTTTCGATTCAGTCTTTGACCCAGTTGGCTGATCTAGTAAAAGGGTTGTTTTTGCCTTTAAACAGGCATCATGACCATAGCTGAAAGATGATTTTAAAAATAGGAGGATAGCATGTCGCAAGAAAATCAGAATTGTGATGAGATGGAAATTGATTTAAGCAAATATGTTGAAGTGCTTGTAAGGCGTAAGATGACCTTTGTTGTGGTGTTCTTGTTCATTCTTATTGCTGGAATCGGGTACATCTTATTCTCCCCAAAAATATATACAATCTCCACCCTACTTCAGCCGCCGGTTAGTGGTGAAGCGGTGACTGGAGTCAACGACCTTGAATCTGCTGAGAATTTGAAAGGTTTAATTGTAAACAATGCTTTTGATGAGACATTAAGAAAGAGATTAAACCTGGATTCTAGTAAGCCGAATTTTGAATTTAAGGTAGTCATTCCGAAAAAGACCAATATTCTGAAAGTCAGCATTGATCAAGAAAACAAGAAAAAGGAATTTGGCATAATCGTATTACAAAATTTAGTTGATTTGATATCTGAATCCTATTCTAACCGTATTGAAATTAGGAGTAATGGAATTATTAATCAGATAAAACAAAGCAAGTGGGCTATCGAGAGGGCCGGAGAAAAG
>CAZYOA010000031.1:0-5084 GCA_964648665.1 uncultured Planctomycetales bacterium
TCCCAGTCTCTCCGTTATTTTGTTAGGAGAAAAAAATGAACAATGCAATTTTATTAATTTCATGTAACGATCAAAAAGGAATTACCGCAGCGGTAACTAATTTTGTTTATCAAAATAATGGTAACATTGTTAGCTCTGATCAACATATCGACGAACAAAGCAACACTTTTTTTATGCGCATTGAGTGGTCTTTAGACGGATTTAATCTTAAATCTGAAGAAATTGATAATATTTTTAGGCCCCTAGCAGAGCAATTTAAAATGTACTATTCGCTCTTTTTTACAGGCAAGATTCAAAAGGTTGCTGTTTTTGTTTCAAAGCATTTGCATTGTTTGCATGATCTTTTGTTGCGTCATAGTCAAGGTGAGCTATCTTGCGAGATTCCTCTTATTGTTAGCAATCATCCTGATGCAAAGAAAGTGGCAGATATTTTTGGCGTTGCTTTTGAGGAATTTAATATTACAGCAGAGAATAAAGCTGAAGAAGAGAAGAGGCAGATTGATTTGTTACAGAATCGTGGAATCGACGTTGTTGTTTTGGCTCGATATCATCAAATTCTAACATTGCAATTTATTCAGAATTTTAAGAACCGGATTATTAATATTCATCATTCATTTCTTCCTGCCTTTGCAGGGGGGAACCCTTATGCGCAAGCTTATAAAAAAGGTGTAAAAATAATTGGCGCAACAAGCCATTATGTTGTAGAAGAGCTTGATGCAGGACCCATCATAGATCAAGATACGGTTTGTATTTCTCATAGAGATGCGTTGCAGGATTTGGTTCGAAAGGGACAGGATCTTGAGAAGATTGTTTTAAGCAGAGCTGTTCGCTGGCATTTGCAGCATAAGATTTTGCTATATGATAATAAAACGGTTGTTTTTGATTAGTTGATTATTAAGCCTAGGAAAGGAATATCTTTCTATTGGGTTGATCTTTCCTGTAGAGTTTGCTATACTTTCTTTGTAAACATTTTAAGTAAAAAAAGGGGGGGTAAATGCTTGCAGAAATCGGAATTTTTGATGCTGTCCAATTTATCTTTTATATTCTAGTGTCGTTTGGTTTTTTTGTTGGGATTGTATTGATGGTATCTCCAGAGGCATTTGATGCGCTCAATAAAGCTCTTGGAAGAGAATACGGAATTAAAACAAGGCTTGTTCCTCGTGTTGAGCTTACGGCTATCCATATCTTAGATAAGTTTATTACAAAAAATAGACTTCATGGGATGACTATTGGATTTTTGATTTCTACTTTTTCTTTTATTTTGATTCTAACTTATCGATAAGCAATGATTTTTATATGAGGCTTTTAAGGTGTAGACTATTATTGTCTACACCTTTATTTTTAATATTTTGGAGAGGTGGCCGAGTGGTTGAAGGCGCACGCTTGGAAAGCGTGTGGTTGCTGTAAAGTGGCCCGAGAGTTCGAATCTCTCCCTCTCCGTTTTTTATTCTCTCGTAGGTGAGCGACGGGATCATTTTATGGGAATCAACGAAATCATGACTAGGCTTTTTAGATTTCTTTAAAGTTATTGAAATTGATCCTTAATGTTCGAGCGCTTACAGTGACCGGGCAGTAGTTTATTGTTATAAAAAAGAATATAGTAAAGTTTGAAATAAAGCGTATAAAATCGGAGCTGAAATACTTCCTTAGTTTCTTGAGGAGTTAAAAGAAGAATCAGGGAGTGAGGATTAAAAATTAGACTAAATTCTTGAGATAGAAAGAAAGGGATAGCAGATGAAAGAATTTCTATTTTTTACAGGCACTACCTTAATTGTTCTTTCTGTCTTTATGTTTATAATTGATGCTTTTTCAATGTGCATGATATTTGTTGTTTGCATGATTGTTGGTGGATGCATGTTGGGCTGTTGTGATTGGCTTGCCATTGATGATACTCGAAAAGAAGTAAGCGTTGGTTCAGTATTTTGTTTCTTATTAGCTGTAGCAACAGCGGCGTTGATGGCGTTATCAACGCGCATTGGAATCGTCGTTGAGCTAGTGACTCCCTTTCTGGTTTTAGCTTCGCTGATATTTGGTGGCATTTTCCTTTTTTCTTATAAGAAAAAAGTTGGGTTGTTGTGTTCTAAATCTTTGGTTATAGCAGGATTATCACTTAGCGCATTCATGTCCATCATGGTTGTCCCTGGTCTTATTTATAACTTTTCGAATTTTCCAAAGAATTATAATGATCGAGCTTCACAGTATAAGTATTGGAAAGCTAGCGAATATGTTGCGCAGGACAAATGGGATGCTGCGATCAAAGAACTTGATGAGGCAATAGCCTTGTTATCCAACGATGGTCGGTATTATGAAAAACGGGGTTACGCTTATCTTAACAAGGGCGATGATGCTAAAGCTATGTCTGATTATAAGATTATGGAGCTTTATTTTGGTGAAGACTCTAAAGGTTTAAGCTACGGACATCGTGGTGCGGTATATTTGAAAAGAGGTGAATATGATAAGGCAATAGTGGATTATAGCAAGGCTATTGAACTGTCAGGGTATTTTCTGGATCCTTATTATCAAGGACGTGCTAGGGCATTTTTTGAAAAGAATGAATATGACAAGGCATTGAAGGATCTTCAGAAGCGAACTATTCGTTTTAATCCGGCTCAAGAAGAAGATTTTGTGAAAAGACTTAGGGAGTGGAATAAAAATAAATCAATTCTTGTGTCTCCATAGTCTGCAAGGTGACCTCTTCCCAAGAATTGTTATTTTATTCGTAATTTAGGCAGTCATTTAGTCTTGAAATGATCTTTAAAAGGGGTTAATTAGAATTGGAATGGAGAATGTTCACTTTTATGAATGGGATGTGTTGTTACTGTTTATTTCTTAAATAGTTACGTTATTTTGACCTTAAGAGGATTGGATAAAGCGGACATATTTTAAACTTTTTTTATATCTGTTGTCTTGTAATTATGGTATATTATGCTTCGATTTAGTGAAATATTAGAGAGATAGTTTTGTAGGTGGCATGTTGCCGCGCCGTTTATAAATTAAAAGGATGAAATGAATATTCAAGAAGGATGGGAGAATGCGCTTCGCAACACGAAAGTCGTTCGTTCAAGAATAAAAAGTTTGATGACTTTCGAGGATACAAAAGTTTCATATATTCTGTTGTCAAAATCATCTGTTCAGAAGGATGATACCGTTGTGCGCAAAGGTGATGTTGTCATCAGTAAGCCATCGATTATATTGCCTCCAAACATACCTCAGCTGGATGGTTTTGATTTTGAAGATGAAACTGGTTTTCAATCTAACATGCTTGCAAGTTTCTTGATGGTGCGAGGGATTACGATGCCGTCGTTTAAATATAATAACGAAACGTTTTCAATCGATGTTAGAGAAAAAGATCTAGAGGATTCTATTGCTTATTATCAAGAGAAGCTTCAGCGCAAAGAGGACGTTCATACAGGACTTTTAGTTGCTCCTCAAGAATGTTGGCAATTTTCACTTTTAATCTATCTTTGCACGCAGGCAGCAAAAAATACTGAAAATGATGTTCGTAATCTTTTAAAGAAGTATCAATCTGAGAGTTAATCGTTTTTGTAACGTCGATATAATTAATAAAATATTAGGATTCAAAAATATCTTGTGATAAGATATTAACAAATTAGAATTAAAGAATATAAGGCGGTATTCATGGATAGAACAAAACGTATTAAATTTGAAAATCTTTTGCTTGATTTGCTTTGGGGAAAGATTACGTTGCTTCAGCCAATGGAAGAAAAGGAGCGCTTGGCAAATCTCGCGTTCGATGAAATTAGCCAGAAAGGTGATGCTGAGCTTTTTAAAGAAATTTTCGAAGAACTTACTGATCTTGAAAAGCGCAAAGAATTTATTTCTAGCTTCTTGTCTTATGGCATTATTGAGGATTTTTTGTGTGATCCAGGCGTTGAAGATATTGTTGTTAATTCAACAAATACAATCTTTTTGCATCATTCTGAGAAAGGTTTTGTTGCAACAAGCCGACGTTTCTTTGATTTGATGGAAGTTGAATTGTTTGTTAGAAAATTGATTCTTTTTTCAGGACGAGATGAGAATAAAAAGATTCTTAATCTTGAATTAGCAAATCTTGAAGGACGAGCTAACGTAGCCGCATCTCCATTTGGTCCTCAAATTACAGTCACAAAAACTAAAGTTGATCCTTTAAGCATTATTGATTTAATTGAAAGAGGAAGTTTAACTTATCATGTCGCAGCACAGTTATGGCTGTATATTGAAGGTCTTTCTATCAAGCCTGCAAATATTATTTTAGCTGGCGGTCCTGGAACAGGAAAAACAACTCTTTTAAATGCTCTATTTAGTTTTATTTCAAAAAAAGAGCGCGTTATAGTTATTGAAGATACTTTGGAGTTGAATACCTTTCATGAGGATAGCTGTTCTCGGCTAGAAAGTGATGAAGATACATCTCTTTCTGATTTGGTGAAGAATACGCTTCGCATGCGTCCCGAACGTATCATTGTTGGAGAGGTTCGCGGTGAAGAGGCTTCAGATCTTGTGACAGCTATGAATGTTGGTAAATGTTGCATGGGTACGATTCATGCCTTGACCGCGCGCGAAGCAATTTTACGTCTTCAAAACGAACCGATGAATGTCCCAGAAATTTTGGTAAATTTGATCGATGTGTTTATCGTGCTTAAACGTTTTCATGTAAAAGATAAAATTTATAGAGTTGTGGATGAGGTTGCCGAAACAGGAGGCATGGAACAAAAAACGGTGCTTTTATCGACAATTTTTAAATATGACTATGAGAAGAAAGATATCGAGGCGGTGTCGCCAAGTACAATCTATAGAGATAAATTGGCAAAATCAAGCGGATATTCTTCTAAAGAAATTATGGATGAAATCGGTATTAGAGCTGTTGCGCTGAAGACATTAGCAAATAAGGGTATTAAATCTGTTAGTGAAATCACAATGTTTTGTCATGCTTATAATGAAGATTCTAAAAAAGCATTGGCAAGTCTTGGGTTGACTAAAGAAAAGATTTTGCGATCGTAAACGCTATATTCAAGATATTGTTTTTAAATATTGCGCCTGTAGCTCAATTGGATAGAGCACTAGCCTACGAAGCTAGGGGTTAGAGG
>CAZYOA010000032.1:0-3328 GCA_964648665.1 uncultured Planctomycetales bacterium
AGCGTGATTTCTTGTTGACCTGTAGTTTGATTTTGATCTTCTAAAGGATTTTCAGCCGAACCTTGTGCATCCTTTAAGGAAATATTCGATGACGGTTCATAGCTTGCAGTTATTGCTTGATCATCTCCAAGGACCACATCGATTTCTTCAGAATCCACTGTTTCTTTCTGCAAATATTTTCCAAATTCATCCATAACCCTATGCACTGTTTTTCCGTCATCATGAGAAATATACGTTCCTTCCTCAACATACATACCTGCCTCAGGATGATCAATAAAAAATTGCTGTCCAGCAGCTGCACGAGTTTCTTTAGCGAGAACAGCCAATTTCTTAGCTTTTTGATCATCTGTCATTTTTTTATTATTCTTGATTTCACCAGCTTTTTTAATAAAATCTTTCTGAATCAAAATCGCCATTGGATCTGGATCTGCTGCTGCTGGCCTTTGAATCTCCATTTGAGCTTCAGCTAGGGCATCCTTAGTCAAATCACCTGTTGTGCTAATATCAAATAATGCAGGAACAATCCCTTCTGTTGTCGCTAATCCTTTTTTCCAATCGACACTTTTAAGTTCAAATTCTTTTTCATAACCAAGTTTATGTTTTTCATTAGCAACATTTTCATTGTCTCTGCTTGGATCGCCTCGCAACTGTCTTGGTGCAAATGAAAGATCGCGGATACCATAATGAAGAACGTTTTTGCCTTCTAGAGTCGCATTAATATCTTGATATACAACTTCTTTATTTGTTTTAACACCATCAACAATTTCTGTAATCGACGTATCTATTCCATCACCGAAATGAACGCGATTGTTAAATGCAACAAAATCACCTGTTTTAATTTTTGCAAGATCTGCAGCTTCTTGTCCTGTCATCAATAATGGTTTTTGACCATCTTGAAGCTGCTCTTCAACATAAAAATGTTTATCAGCACGATACTGGACAGGAACGCTTGTACCTTCTCCGCCACCGTCGAGATTAGCGTTAAAAACAGTTTCATTAAAAATACCTTCTAGGCCACCGAGCACTGTACGTTCACGTAAGCGCACAGCATTGTTTGAAGATAAAGAAAGTTTGCCATCAACTGTATTCCCTTTATTTTCATCACCAACAACTCTATTCGCTAGATTCAAATACAAATCATATTGATCAAATGATCCGTGTTCGTCTGAAGCTTTGCCAGCAGCATGGCGCTGACGTGCATAAGCTAAAGCGATTTTTCCGCCTGAACGATCAATTGTAATGTTTCCGTCTTCGTCTTCTGAAACGCTAGCAATGCCTAACCAAGTTGCATTTTTGTTAGATAATGCCGATGAATTAATATCAACTTCGCTTTCTTCAGCTGTTTGAATCATGTTCTTTTCGTCAAGAATAAAACCACCGTTAAAAATAAATGCATTATCACCTTTAGCAATGTCATATCGTTTTTGACCGTCTTCATAATCGCCATCTTGTGTTGCTACAACACCTAAAATCGTTAGCGTTGGATCATACGCAAATGTTGGATTCTTATTACCCGGATCTCCTTTAAACTCAATCTCAGGAATAATATGCAAGCTCTTAGCACTTGTAATAAATGTTGGCGCATTAACATTTCCAGTCATTCCAACAATCTCGCCTTCCGCTGTTAAGAAATCTGTTAAACTTTCTCCTAGTTTTCTATCCGCAGCTAGCTTTCGAATATCTCCAGTCAGCGCCATTTGATAACAACCACGAGCCACTGATAAATTAAGATCTGTTTTAAAATCAACTGTTTTGCTAATTTCTGAGCGAATCATTTCTTCATCAAGATCTACCCCTTGACCTTTAAATTCTTTCTTAATTAAAGCAACTTCGCTATCTATCTGACCAACTGTTTTAGGCTTAAATTTTGTCGTAACTTTATATTCATCAAGTATAAATTGTGTAAAGAATACACTATCTGATGCTTGTAAATTTTCCGCTTCGATTGGGCCATCAATAGTATAATTATCAACAAAAGCTCCTCGTCCTCCAATGTTTCCAAGGTAGTCAAATGTTACTACACCTTGATGATCTCCATTATCATGACCTCCCAGGCCACCAACCCATCTGTTCTTTGAATAATGAATACCTTGTTTCTCGTTTACTTCTCCTTTGCCAGATTTTGAGTATTCAATATCCATCGTTGGCGTATTCTTCATAACAACATTAGTATAATTTGGTGCAAAGAATGAATCCTTGTCGCCAACAACAGCTGTATCAGCGTCGCCTGTAAACTGCATATTGGCTAGTTGGAATCCAAGCTCGCCTTGCATAAAATTAATATCACTACCTTCCTCGCGATTAATTGGAGCCATAGCATTAATAACGTTTGGACTTCTAAGAGGAGTGCTAGCCTCGCCCCCTTCTTCGCCTTCTTCAAAAGTTTTATAACCAAAACCTACAGCATCTTTAGCATAAATTTCAATACCTGTAACACCTGAAAGAACTTGAGCGTCTTTCAAGCTGATGTTCGCAATTAACCCTTCGTCAGTTTCAATAAATTTATCAACATAATCATCAATATTTTGTTCAGTTAACGCGTCTTTGGCCTTTATATTCTTATTAGATTTAGAAGCAGCGATTGCATAACCAAAAGCGCCTAACAGTGCTTTTTTAAGCTCTGCTTTTTTACCGCCAAGAAGCGTGATATCGGCACTGCCAACAGAACCTGTAAACTCAGCATCCTGATTTGCCTTCTGAGTCATAATAAGCTTGACGTCGTTGAGATCAACTTTGATATTATCTGTCTCACTTTTTGCTCCTGGATTTAAAGACTTTATTGATTTCTTAGCAAAAGCGTGTCCCATGCGATTATCTGCGCCTTTAGCCGTGTGAGAAGTGCGCTCAAAATGTGTAAATTCTTTTTCAGGGTCAACGCCAAACGATTCTGTGTCCGTTACGCGTGCAATTTTCTTCGTTCGAGCTAAAATTCCATCTTCCATGCCCATAATCAAATCTATTTCTCCATCCATGTCCATATCAACGTTAGGGGCAATAATCGCAAAGGCATCAAAAGCTATTTCCTTTTCTGCTTCGTTATAAAATCCAATTTTGCCATTCATAGGTCTTGAAATATGTGATCTTGTTTTCAATTTATTCTTATTATTTTCTCCACGATTAAACCCAAAAGTATCTTTATTTTCAACAAACTCAAAATCCATCTCTAGATTACCTTGTCTTTTTTGCCAAGCTGAACCTAAAATATCAAATGTAATACCATCTTTATCTCCGCCTGCAGATAATAAAGCATTGTCGCGAGCAAGCGTATCATCATTAACTGCAAAAAGATCTCCATTTTCATTAAACATCTTAACGCGCTCACCGTTTA